>JAGRNW010000009.1 GCA_020440555.1 Chlamydiia bacterium | reverse complement strand
AGAATCTCTTCACCCTCTTTTCGCTCTTTTTTGAGCTTCTCATACTCTTCTAAAAAGGCTTTTTGTTTCTCAGCATCAGCTTTTCCAGGAATCAGTTTTGGCTTTTTGTAGGCAAAACCCAAACGATGCAGCAAGTTCACTACACCCTTGGTAGTGTAGAGGATAGCAAAAGTCTCTTGGCGGAACTTCCGTTTGAAGAAGAAAAAAAAGCTAGTCTTGAGCGCAGTCAGAAACGTTTTGAAGAGCTTAAGCAGAAACATCAGGAAATTCTGATAAAAGCGAAAGCCTTAGGTTTGCCTCCCTCGAATAGAGCAAAGTCTAAAAATTAGATTAGATTTTATACCCATTCCACTTCAAGAATTGGGTATAGTCTTTACTGAATGAAATTTCTTAGAGAGAACCTTCGGAATAAACGGTAACAATACAAAAACATTGAACACCGTCACCGCAACCAAAATCGGTCAGCCCTTCTCCCGTCGTTGCCGTTAAACCTACTTGGGACATTTTTATCCCACAGGCTTTGGCAACGCTTGTGCGTATCTCTTCAAGATATGGCAAAAATTTAGGACGTTTCCCTTCAAGGGTAAAAGCTATATGGAGAATCTTTTGATTTCCTAAAGTTTTAAGAGCTTTTTCGAGATAAACACGACTATCTGTAATCCCTGCCTTTTTAAGAAGATCATCAGCTACATTTCCCAAAATCACCTCCCCCGTTAAAGAGGTGATGGCATTACAAAGGGCATGAAAGACTACATCTCCATCCGAATTGGCCATAAACCCAGGGACGTCATCGAAAATTACTCCCCCTATGATACATGGCTTGGTAGAAGCCTCGGGCAAAAAACGGTGACTATCTTGTCCAATTCCTACTCGATACATATGAAGAAAGCTTGTAACAAATTTGCTAAAAAAAAGAAATCCTCAATTCATGTTGTCATCAAATCAAAAAAACCGCCCGTGAAGACCACGGACGGTTTTGAAAGTTTTTTGCTTTCTAAAAGCTCGAGGCTTCTAGTAAACGTGCGTACTCTCGGTATCGACCACCGGAGAGCTCAACATATCAGAAGATAATGTCGCTTCTCCACGAGCATCTCCAACAGAAACTCCTTTCACAGTCACACAAAACTCAAATGACTGCTTAGGCAACATCTTGTCGATAGGCTCGAATGTCACAGTTTGACCAGAAATAGTTCCCTTAGTCGGACCATTAACACTTTGTGGTTGCAGTTCATCAGTGAACTTGATCACCAACTTCACATTATGATCATCAGCTGTACCACGGTTGGTCACACAGACTCTGTAAACTGTTGACTCGCCAATACAGATTGGATCAGTTGTATCCACCATACACATATGTACAGCAGGAATTCCCTTCCACAACGTGCAAGCCTCTGCACACTCAGTGCATGGACCACAATCAGATTGTGATGTCACAGCAACCTTGTTACAAAGTTTTCCTGGAACCTGAGACTTCACAGACACTGTGAATGTTCGGGTTTCTCCTGGACAAAACTCTGGAATGCACCAGATAGCCCGATTGCAACAAACTTCAGCACCGGGAGCAGCAACGATGACCGTTCCTGGAGCTGAAACATCATCGATGATCACATCTCGAAGAACTAAATCACCTGGATTCGTGACAGTGATAGTATATTCAACAGTCTTACAGATATAAGCCCAGTCGGGACCTGTTTTGGTGACTTCAACACAGGGCTCATTAATCATTGTGCAAGCTTCGGCACTGCAGTCTGGCCCACCGCAATAGGTCACAGTTGCTGTATTACACACCATTCCCGGCTTACAAGCGCAAAATTCAACGCAAATTCTTTTAGAATCACCGGGGCAAAGAGCTCCCAACTCATAGCGGAGGCATCTCATTCCACTACAGTGGACAAGTCCATCTGGAACAGTATCTGTGACAACAACATCATAGGCGGTTGCTGATCCACTATTACAAACATCAATCACATAATTAACAGGGCAGTTCAGACACCCACAAGCTGGCCCACACTTATTGATGCAAACAACAGGTTGACCACAGTTTGTGTAAGCACAAAGTTGTGGGCAAGCACACACAGTGGCTGCTGCTAAACAACATCCTTCTCGAGAAGGTTTCACCCAGACGCAAATCGATTGAGTTTGTCCCTCTGTCATGTGAGGAAAACTCCAAGTTAAAGTTCCATCTTCATTGGGTATTGCAGATGGTTCACTTTTAATGAATGTTGAATCACAAGGCAGGGTTTGATTCACTTCCACAGCTGCACATTCCTTCACAGCTGTGATGTGAATTTCAATTGGATAAGGTGCACCTACTGTTGCAAACTCGGGAGCACACTGACGCAGATAGACGTTACAGTCATCACAGGTCTCATAGCTCCGCATATTACGATAGCAGATTTCCTCTGGAAAACAGGGCTGACTGCCATTGACAGAACCACACTTTCCTCCCCCGCATGGATAAAAATCAGGACCGCAAGGTGCGAAACAATTTAAATCATCGGGTTGACAACAAGTTGGTGCAATCGGCTCGCATCGTGGCGAATAGCAAGACGAATTTGAACCGTATTGGCTGCGCATGCAGCTACTTAACGTAAACAGGCCCATTACCATGAGCACTGATAAAAAGACTCGAAAGGGTCGGATCATAGGAAACTCCTACTTTCTATTAATAACAAACAAATGCATTTCTCAAGTGGTTAAAAAGTTCGCTTTTCTTCTGTGTCTCTCTACCACTCTGTTTCCACTTTTTTTATCTTGAATAAAAACTGTGGAAGCAGAGTGCTAACTTTTTTTAATTGGTTCTGAGGGGAAGCCCCCTCAGAACCGGTTTCCTTAACCTACCCTTTCATGATTGCATTAATAGCAACGGCCTGGGCAAGGATCACATGGGCTACATCGAGGTGGGCAAGGCGTGCACGGATTGCAGTTAGAAGGACATGGGTTGCACGGATTGCACTTTGATGGATAGCATGGGTCACATTTTGATGGACAACATGGGTCACATTTTGATGGGCTACATGGATCACATTTTGATGGGCTACATGGATCACATTGTGATGGGCTACATGGGTCACATTTTGGTGGACAGCATGGCTCACACTTAGGTGCGCAGCATGGGTCACACTTTGATGGACAACATGGCTCACATCTATCAGGGCAGCACTTAGTTTTAGTACGAGGGTAGCAGCAAGGCTCACACTTAGGCTTGCAGCAAGGATCGCCGAAACAATCACACCACCGACTACAACCAGCTGTGCATACGACGCTCAATACTAGAAGCGCTGCAGCAAACAATTTTAAAGTTTTGCTCATCGCGAAACTCCTTGGTTTAGATTAGAGACTGTTGTTTTCCCCGCAGAGAGTCGGTAGAAATGTTCTTTTTCTGTATCCCACATTAGCCTACTCATCCTCTCTAAGTGGAGATTCAGATTTTCGGACTTGGTCGGTCACCCGATCTTGTCATTCTAATCTGAATACATTTCTACCTACGGGCATCTGTACTCTTGAGTACAGCCTTTATGTCTCTATTATCAAACTAAAACTAAATATAATCAATTAATTTTTTATAAGAAATAATTTGAAAAATTTAACACAACGATTTAACCTGTTGATTTTCATATCTATAAAATTTTTCTGTTTTTATTAATTGCAGATAACGAATCTCTGGATTAACGTTAGTCGAAAAGTGGGAGAAAAAATCGAAACAAAAGAAGCAACCAACTTAAATCCAGAACTTTTTAAAATGGATGCACTCAAAGTTAGAGGAGGAGGATCCCTGAAAGGAAAAGTGAAGGGATCTGGAGCCAAAAATGCGATGACAAAACTTCTTGTCGCATCTCTTCTTTCATCAAAAAAGTGTATTTTTACCAATGTTCCAAACATTGGTGATGTGGAAATCACTGTTAACTTGTGCAAGGAACTTGGATCAAAGGTTGAATGGGATAAAGAACAAGGTGTGATTGAAATCATCACACAAGAGCTGAACACATCTTACATTCCCCAACGTTTTTCTGGTGCTAATCGTATTCCTATTTTAATGATCGGAGCGCTTCTAGGACGTACCACAGAGGATATTATTGTCCCAACGGTAGGTGGAGATGCGATTGGAAAACGCGCTGTCAATTTTCATGTGGATGCTTTAAAAAAATTAGGAGCCTCCATCGAATATCGCGAAATGAGAAAGGAGGGAGCCTATTTTGCGCATGCTCACCATGGATTGGACGGTAACCTGATTCAACTCCCCTTTCCATCAGTTGGTGCGACAGAAAATTCGATTTTAGCAAGCATACGAGCTCGAGGGACAACCGTTATTAAAAATGCCGCAATCGAGCCTGAAATTGTTGATTTGGTTCTTTTTCTACAAAAATTAGGTGCCATCATTACCTTAGATGTTGATAGGACCATTCGGATTGAGGGAACTCAAACTTTTCATGAGGTGAGACATAAAGTTCTTTCGGACAGAATTGAAGCGGCTTCTTTTGGGATGGCGGCGATTGCTACCAAGGGAGACATTTACATCAAGGGAGCTTCTCATCTTCATATGATCACTTTCTTAAATAAGCTTAGAGAGATCGGTGGAGGGTTTGAAGTCAAGGAAGACGGGATTCGTTTTTTCTACGAAGGACCTTTAAAAGGAGGGCTTCATATTGAGACGGATGTCCATCCTGGTTTTATGACTGACTGGCAACAACCCTATGCTGTTTTACTCACCCAAACCCATGGCACCTCTGTGATCCACGAAACGGTCTACGAAAACAGATTTGGCTATACAAAGGTTCTCAAAAAAATGGGTGCCGACATCGAGTTATTTAAACAATGTTTGGGAGGAAAACAGTGTCGATTTGACGGTTGTAACTATGAACACAGTATTATCGTAAAAGGCCCCACACCGCTCACTTCTTCCCAGATCTCCATCCCCGATCTTCGAGCAGGATTTGCTTATGTAATGGCAGCATTAATCGCAAAAGGAGAAAGTATCATTTCTGGGCTTCCCTTTCTTGAACGAGGATATGAAAATTTGGTAGATAAATTGCAGAGCTTAGGTGCTGATGTCAAAAAGCTGAAGACAAATTCAGATGCCTGCAAAATCCTTTCAAAAGTTGGATAACCTTTTTATACCCATTCCACTTCAAAAATTGGGATTTTGACTGTGCAGCCATCTGAGTTTTGCATAGAGTGAGCTACTGAGATTTGGATTCTTCTAGTCGTTCCAATTCTTTTTTATGAAAAAAGAGAAGCAGCGGAGAGGCTATATAAAGAGAAGATAGGGTTCCGATAGCCACACCTATGGTCATAACAAGTGAAAAATTAAAGACAGAAGCCCCCCCAAAGACCACAAGGGCAAGAAGAACCACAATGGTCGTTGTTGAAGTCATCATAGTACGACTCAAAGTGGAATTGAGAGCCAAATTGATGATTTCATCAAATTTCATTTTACGCATAAGGCGGACATCCTCTCGTACTCGGTCAAAAATAATGATCGTATCATTGAGGGAGTAACCCACAATGGTCAAAAGAGCTGCAATCACTTGCAAATCTATCTGGACCCCTTCAAAAAAGAAGTGGATAATCGAAAGCAAACTCACCGTTAATAGCAAATCATGAGCAAGGGCCAAGGTTGCACTGATGGCAAATTTAAATTCAAATCGGAAGGTGATATAGAGCAAAATCCCAACCAACGCGAGTCCAAGACCGATCAGAGCACTGTTACGCATCGTGTCGGAAAGCTGACCACTCATTTCCGTCCAGGAAAGTTCAAGAGTTGAAAGGGTGGTGGGATTGATCTCTAGCCCTCCTTTTTCAAGGGACCCAACGATCCAAACAATCCGAGGATTATCCTGATAGTTATACATAGGGTTTTTTGGAATGATCTCTTCATCGATCCCGTAAAAAGGTTTTCCAGGCAACTCCATGCTGGTTCCCAACTGAATACGGAGCTGATAGGGTTTATTAAGCTCCCTGATTTGAAAATCGGAGGAGGCTGCTCCGGCTGCTTCCAAAGCCTGACCTACAGCCAAGCGATAATTAGTATCATCTCTCTCTCGGAGAGTTACAGACAGCGAATATCCTCCTGTAAAGTCCATCCCAAACAACGTTTGCTTTTTTGATATAAAGCTAACCACTCCAACAAGAAAAATAAGGGCCGTAATCAAAAAGGTAATTTTCGTGCGCTTTAAAAAATCAATGGATGTTTTTCCAAAAATCTTCGCCATCTTAAGAATTTTATTTTTTGGATTCTGCACCCAACCTGCAAAGAAGAACCGGGTCATAAATAGAGCTGTTAACATTGAAGAAAGAATACCGATTACAAGGGTAAGAGCTAACCCTTTGACAGGTCCAGAATCAAAGTTAAGGAGAATAATCGCTGCCAAAATCGTAGTGAGGTTCGAATCGATAATCGCACTAAAAGCCTTACGGTATCCCGCTTGAACAGCAGAAGGGAGACGTCCTGATAAGGAAAATTCTTCTCGAATTCTTTCAAAGACAAGGACGTTTGCATCCACTGACATCCCAATCGTCAGAATAATCCCAGCAATACCCGGTAAAGTGAGAGTTGCTCCAAGATTTTGAAGAACAGCCCAAATAATTAAAAGGTTAAAGACCACAGCAATCGACGCTACAACTCCAGCAAATCTATAGTAGCTACACATGATCATAATCACAAGAAACAAACCAAAAGCTGCTGCAAAAATACCTTGAGTCCTTTGCTCCTTTCCAAGGTCAGGACTGATGTTTTCTTCAGAAAGAATGTAAGGAGTGAAGCTTAAAGAACCCGCTTTAAGGTCAGCTGCAAGCTGGTTGATTTCTCTTTGAGAAAAATGACCCGAAATTTTCGCTTGATCCCTTAGAGGAGCATTGAGAACAGGAGCACTGATCACCGTTCCATTGAGAATCACAGCCATTCTCCAACCACGTCCTCCTGAGGCCTCCTCCTTTGGCGTTCCCACAATTTTTTCTTCAGAAAATTGGGAGGTCCATGCAAAAAAATCCTCTCGAGGATTGATCTTCTCCCCATCTTTTTTTGTGTAAACTCCTCCTACTGCAAAATTCAAAATGTTTCCTTCGGAGGTATCGTAAGCTGTCTGAACGTCTGTTAGATCAGCTCCTTCAAGAGCATAGTTATGAAAGACAATCAAAAGAGGATAAGTTTGCCCCTGCCAATCAGCGAAATCCCGCCCTCGATAACGGGCAATGGTTGAAAGCGTGTCATCAAATTGACTCGATGGAATGGGTGCTCCAGGTCCTGCCAAACGTAGTCCATTTGCGTAAAGAAGTTGAGCATGACTGCTCAATGGACTAAATTCTAAGGGATTATCAGGATTGCCCCCCAAATGTTTCCATGCGATCAGCCCCAAACTTTCAGCGTCAGTCCGGTTTGTAATCACAGCTTCATTCCACACCTCTTCAAGAAATGTATTTACAGCTTCCGCGAGTGTTGAGTGATTAGCAGTAAATTTCTCATTGACAACATTGAAGTACATTGCCGAGGCCTGGATGAGTTCTGAGGCTGAAAGCCCCTGTGATCCTGGAAAATCGAGAACAATCGTTGATCCTTCTGTCCTGATGCCTACTTCGGAAACCCCCAGCTTATTCACTCGACCGTAGAGTTCATTCACTGCTTGTCGAAGGTCTGCTTCATCAGTGATGTGTTGATTATTTTTATCTTTAAGACCTAGCCGAACGGTCTTTCCTCCCGAGAGATCAAGCCCCCATTTTAGAATTTTACGGTTATCTCCACGAAAGTATTTGATCGTGGAGAGTTTCATATTGCTTAAAAAAACATTTTTCGTCGGTTTGGGAACATCGTATTTTGCTTGGGGGACGAGGCTCACATTAGCGGCCTGATACTCATCCCGCCATTTGACTAAATCTTCATGAATAAGAGTATCGATTTTATTTTCTGTTAAAATTCTCTGTTCTAGATCCGTAAATTCGAGAAGAGCGTTTTCTTTGTGACCAAGAACAGAAAAATTCTCTCTAGTGGCTGCTAACAAATAGGAATAATAATCATCTAGTTCGAAAACAAGATCCTGGTGAAAGGAAGAAGGGAGCTTGGCTGAAGCAGCCGAATAACTGATAAATCCATTTTGCCGCATTAGCCCTTCAAGAGAGGCTAAATCTTTTTCAAAAGCACTCTTCTCAGCACTATCCGGAAGCTCCGTATAGTTTTTAATCATTGCCTCAAGACCCCTTCCGATGACATAAATAGAGCTGTTGCGAAAACCTTCAGGAGGATTTTTCATCAAAATAGGGGCAAAAATCACAAGACCCAGCTTTTGCGAGGCTGCTGGAAGTTGCTCGTAGGTAGCATAATCATAGACAGGATAATTTAGATGGGTGAGTTCCCCATCGCTTGGAGACCACGTATTGGTAAGCAAATGCTGTAATGTGTGCGATTGAAGTTTTGCAACCTCTCCAATGTCAAGAGCCAAAAAAGAAGAAGAATTAATCAACTCATTTAAAGAAACGGAAAATTGATTGAGGGAAGGTGAGATGGTTTCATCCGAGTTTCGTGCTACCTGAGCAATTTCATTAAAAAGCAGTTGATCCAATTTCTCTTGTTCAATAGCAAGTTGTTCGGTTGAAGCTTCTGCGTCACGAATAACAAGGATATCTTGATGAAGAAGAATATCGATAGTCTCTTTGTCATAGTCAATTCTAAGAGTTTCTACAAAAGGATTACGATCACCAATTGTAATGATTTGTACTTTTTCATCTGAGGAAAGAGCTTTTTTAACTTCCTGAAGTGTGATGGGGGTCTTTCCCGCCTCAAATATTCGGACATTACGTTTTACGATTTGTGTAGCAGCTTCAACAATTCCTTTTTGATTGTGTAAAGTTTCAAGTTTTTGTTGCTCGTTGGAACTCAAAAAGCCCCCTGCGTTCTTAAGGTTATCCTTCTGAATTTCAATTGCGGCAATTTGTGCTCCCCATCGAGAACTTAAACTCTCCTGTCGAGAGATGAAGTTTGAAATCAATTCTGTTCGATTGACACTTCGAGACTCAATTTGGCTGAAACTGGAAAAATAGCGCTGGGTAAGGGGGTTCGTATCCCCAAAGACATTTTCATATTCAACAATCGCGCGACAGAGGCGGATCATCTCTTCATCTTGAGATGAACTGTTCTCTTCTAAAGAAAGAAGAAATGCAGCAGAATTGCTTTGACCTCCAAAACCTAGAGCGAGTTGAAGAGCTCGTCCCGACACAAGATTGCGATACTCTTGGGTGAGTTCTCCTTGCTCATTTTCTTTCGGAATATAAGTAAAAAGTTCTCTCAGATTTTTTTCGTCTAAATGAACACCAATGCGTCTTAATACCGTCACTGTTGTAGAATTTTCTCCTCCAGAAGAAGGAGATAACTGGGCAGGAACGAACGGAATCAGAGACCCTGCTCGATGAAGAGTTTCTGAAAAAAACCTTGCATCTTCAGGTGTTCTAAACGTCACTTTGGCCAAACGAGGGTTATCGGGGTCAAGTGCTATGGAAAGAGGGGTCAATTTAAGATTTTTACTCTGTGCCTTCAACCAGGAAAGGGTGAACCCTTCTAAATCGTTGACCCGTTTAGCGATCTTTGAAGCAACCTCCATAGCCTCTTTTTCACCCACAGGTCTTTTCAAAGGCTTTGCATAGAAGAAAATCGTAGGGAGAATGTTATAAATCGTCAAAACAATGACGCCCAAGATCAAAAAGAGTTGCCAACGTTTCCGCTTTTCCATGAAGAATTCCTAATAATTAAAACGACAAGAAATTACATTGAAAAATACCAAACTCTATCCATTCTGTCAACGTTGATTCAAATGCTCATTTGAAGTATGTTTTTATGATTGTTTATTCGTGATAAAAATTTTTGAGGCTTGTTTGGCTTTGACATCAAAAGTTTCTGTTCATTCCGCTGAGGAGGCTGAATGGATTTTTGAAGGAGACATTCCCTATCACATTGCGATCATCATGGACGGAAATAGACGCTGGGCAGCAAGAAAAAAATCAAATAAAGACGTTGCGTTTGGACATTGGGCAGGGGCAGAAAATATTTTTCCAATTGTTGAAGCAGCCAGTGCGCTAGGAATTAAAGAACTCACGTTTTTTGGGTTCTCAACAGAAAATTGGCAACGTCCTCTCAAGGAAGTGGACATGCTCTTTCAGATTTTTGAAATTTATCTTAAGCAAAATAAACAAAAAATGATTGACCAGGGGGTTAGATTCCACACGATTGGAAATTTTGAACCTTTCTCCGATCGGTTAAAAGAGTTGATCTTAGATGTCGAAGAGGCTACAAGGAAGAGTGGCAAAATTGACTTGATCATTGCCTTCAACTATGGAAGCCAAGATGAGATCGTACGCGCCATGAAAAAAATTTTTGGAAAAATCAAGGAGGGATTGCTCTCAATCGATCAAATCACTCCCGATTTGATCGGAGCTCACCTGGATACAGCTAGGTGGAGAGATCCTGATCTATTTATCCGCACGAGTGGAGAGATGAGGATAAGTAACTTTCTTTTATGGCAACTCGCCTACACAGAGATTTATATAACGGATGTCCTCTGGCCCGATTTTACTTCTCAAGATCTTCTTGAAGCGGTTGGGTCTTATCGAACGCGAAAGAGGCGCTATGGGCTCTGATGATTCAAAAAAAATGAGTGATTTAAAACACAGAATCTTAGTCAATGGATTGGCTGGACTTCTTGTGATTCTTTTCATTGTGATTGCAGAACTTCCTGGCTTTCGATGGATTTTTACCGGAGGAATGGCCGCGATCATTGGCGTTGCACTTTTTGAATTTTATGGTCTCGCAAGAAAAAAGGGCTATGCCCCCGCAAGAGCTTTAGGTATTGTTTTTTCAGTCGCTTATGTTTTCTCCATCTTTATTAAAACGGGAGGGCCTTATTCAACTTTGGGCTCATTTTGGCAAAACAGCCCTGAAATTATGCTAGCCTTCACCTTTGTGGCCACTTTTGCGGCTTTTTCCTCTCCAAAAAAAGAAGCGATTGTCAACATTGCAACCACTCTACTTGGAATTGTTTATGTTGTGATCCCTTTAGGATTAATTATTCGAATTGCTTATTTTTTTATTTATGGTGGACAAAATGATCCCTATTTTGAAGGCACTTTTTGGTTGTTTTATCTTCTTATTGTCACCAAAAGTGCTGATATGGGAGGGTATTTCATTGGCCGTTATTTTGGGCGACATAAACTTGCCCTTAGAATTAGTCCAAATAAAACATTGGAAGGTGCCGTCGGAGGGCTTATGACCTGCACTGGTCTAAGTCTTTTGGTTTGTTTAGTAGGCAAACTATTTCATGTTTTTTCCCACTTTTCTTATGTGGCTGCCCTCATCATGGGACTCATTATAGGTGTTGTTGGCCAGATAGGAGATCTTGCTGAATCCCTTCTTAAAAGAGATGCAGGTGTTAAGGATAGCAACTCGCTTCCAGCTGTAGGAGGAATTCTCGATATGGTTGATTCTTTAATTTTTACAGTTCCTATTGTACATATATTTCTCAAAATTTACTATACGTGATGATTATCACCATTGATGGGCCTGCTGGGACAGGAAAAACAACAATCGCAAGAGATGTAGCTCATAGACTTGGATTTGTATATTGTGATACAGGGGCGATGTATCGAGCTGTTACCTATGCTCTTGTAAAAGAGGGTATTGACTGGAAAGATAAAAAGGCTTTAACAGAATTTTTGGGTCAATTTTCTTTTTCCATCAAAGAAACGGACGGAGAAAAACGATACTTTATTGGGCATGATGATGTGACAGTAGCCATCCGCTCGACTGATGTAACCCGGACTGTTTCTGAAGTTTCTGCTCTCTTTGATGTGAGAAACGCAATGGTTAACCTTCAACGCCAGGTGGGCAAATTGGGGAACGTCGTATTTGAAGGACGAGATATGGGGACGACCGTTTTTCCAAACGCAGAGGTAAAAATCTTTCTAACTGCCTCTTGCGAAGAGAGGGCCAATAGACGTTATAAGGAAATGAAAAGTAAAGGGGAAAACGTTTCTTTTAAAACAATATTAAATGAAATGATTGCGCGAGATGCCTATGATTCCTCTCGGGAAATTTCTCCTCTTCAAAAGGCAGAAGATGCACAATTGATCGACACAACTGAACTTGATGTCAACCAGGTCGTTGACGAAGTGATTAATCTTATTAGAAAAGTTAAATGACACATGATACGGACGTTCTCAATTATCATTTATAAAATTTATCTTATTTTGTTTCATCGGCTTAAGGTTTATGGAAAGGAACATATTCCCAAGGGCGGAGCGATCATCGCATCAAATCACGCCTCTTTTTTTGATCCCCCTGTCATTGGAGTTTCTTGTCCTCATACAACGCATATTTTGGCAAGAGATTCGCTCTTTGCTTTCCCCCCTTTTGGATGGTTTTTAAAAAAGTTAGGAGCTCATCCTATTCAACGAGGAAAGGGAAATTTGCAAACCATCAAAAAAACACGTAGCTTCATTAGAATGGGAGAAAAATTGGTGATCTTCCCTGAAGGTAAACGTTCATCTGATGGAAAGCTTGGAAGTGGTTTGCGTGGTGTGGGACTCCTTGTTTATCAGGCTGGAGCCACAGTTATTCCTACCTACATCCACGGAACATTTGAAGCGTGGAACAAACATCATAAATGTCCTCGTTTAGGTAAAAAAATCGCCTGTGTTTTTGGAAAGCCTCTTGATTTTTCAGATTATATTAACGAAAATGGTGACAACAAAAAAATGTTGCAAAAGAAGATTGTCGATCAGATTATGGAAGCTATTGCCAATCTTCAGAAATGGTATCTTTCTGGGGCCAATGGATCTCCTCCTTAAAGACAATCAAAAAATTTCATGGCAACTAAAAGAGGAATCACAACCATCATAACAGCAAGAGCAATCTGACATCCAGCTCGTGTGGAGAGTTCAATGGAGACAACACGCGCGGAGATTTCGTCAATCGTCCCAAACAGTGGATCATTTGTCGCTCTTCGTCCTTCGATACGACATTCCCTCCTTTTTAAATCAAAAAATGAAGCATAGTCAAGTAATCTCATGGCTACAACCAGCTGGGTAATGATGGGAATTGCTCTCTCGAAGCCGTCATGATTTTCGATTAAGCTTAAACATTTTCTGATGAGGCGATCAGCATGTTCGGTTCTTGGATGGAGAGGGTTAAGAAAAGGGAAAGAAATACTCACAAAACAGTCCTCGTTGGATGATTAAAAAAAAGAAGTCTAAAGAAACACTTCTTTTTTAAAAACAAAATTTTCACCTCGCAAAAAAATTGTTTAAGCAAATTTTTTGCGAGGTGAGTTCCTAAAACAAAAAAAATAAGAATCCTACAATGTCATAATTCTGTTTGAATAATTAGGTTTAGCCTTGATACACTACCGAAACGTATGACACAATTGCTGATTGATCAACTTCATGACACCCTGCTTGAGGCCCTTGGGTTAGCTTTTCCTGATCTTCCAAAAAATGAGCAACACATTGAGATTGGCCCTGCCACTTCTGAAAAATTCGGTCATTACCAATGCAATAGCGCTATGCGGTTAGCCCGATCTCTCAAACAGCCCCCTCAGAAAATTGCTGAGGCAATTGTTGAAAATATGGATCGTGATGGTCTCGAAAGCATTGAGATTGCCGGACCCGGCTTTATCAATCTTACCTTGCATCCTCTCTTCCTTTCAAACCGGCTTCAAGGAGTTTTAAAAGATCATCGCCTAGGGATCCCTAAACCAATGCAAGCTTTGAAGATTGTTGTTGAATTTTCTTCTCCTAATATTGCTAAGGAAATGCATGTAGGTCATCTAAGATCGACAATCATTGGAGATGCAATTGCTCGTTTGTTTGAATATTTAGGGCACAATGTAATTCGTCTTAACCATGTAGGAGACTGGGGAACCGCATTTGGAATGCTGATCGTTTATATGCGCGAAGAAGTCCCAAAAGTTCTCGGTGGAACACAAAGGGCCGATCTTTCTTCTCTCATGCATTGGTATCGAGAATCAAAAAAACGATTTGATACAGACCCTGAGTTTAAGACAAGAGCTCGTTTGGCTGTTGTTGAATTACAGGGAGGAGGGGAAAAGGCTCTCAAGGCATGGAAATTCATTTGTGATGTCTCTCGCAGCTCTTTTCAGGAAATTTATGATCTACTGGAAGTAAAGATTGAAGAACGAGGCGAGTCGTACTACAACCCTCAGTTGGCTCCGATTGTCGCAGATTTAATGAAGAGAAAAGTTGCAGAAACTTCAGAGGGAGCAAAGTGCATTTTTATTGAAGGCATCGATCTCCCTTTGATGATTGAAAAATCTGATGGAGGCTTTACTTACGATACCACGGATATTGCAGCAATGAAAGATCGGGTTGATCATGAGAAGGCCGATCGAGTCATTATCGTGACCGATAGTGGACAAAGTCTCCATTTTAAATTAATTTATGAAGCTTGTATAAAGGCTGGATATCTCGATCCTAAAAAATTACGCTTTGATCATGTCCCTTTTGGAGTGGTGCTAGGATCTGATGGAAAAAAATTTAAAACAAGATCTGGAGAGACAGAGAAGCTTATCGATCTTCTAAAAACAAGTGTCAAACAAGCTCATGCGATTCTAACAGAAAAAGAACACGATCTTTCAAAAGAAGAAATAGATGATCTCAGTCAGATATTAGGAATTGATGCAGTCAAGTATGCCGATCTCTCTTCCAACCGCATCAGCGACTATATCTTTAGTTACGATAAAATGCTACGATTTGAGGGAAATACAGCAGCTTTCATTCTTTACTCATATGTTCGAATCAATGGGATCAAAAGAAAAGCTAACCATGTTGACATCTCAACACTGAGCGGGAAAGAAACCATTTCCCTTGTCCACTTAACAGAGATAAGTTTGGGGCTTCATTTGCTTCGTTTTGGCGAAGTCTTAAGAAAGTTTGCTGATGATTTACTCCCTCACTGTTTAACTGACTATCTTTACCAATTAGCGGGAAAATTTAATCTTTTTTTTCGCGACTGTAAAGTGGTAGGATCTAGGGAAGAATCTTCTCGTCTCCTTCTTTGTGAGGTAGCAGCGAAAACAATGAAACAAGGACTTCATATTCTGGGACTTAGGACAGTGGAGAGGATGTGAGCGAACAAGAAAAGAAGAATGAGCTTTGTTGCGGTGCAAAACCTAAAGGTTTTCGCTACATCAGAGAGCTTTCAACACTTCTGTCTTTTCTATTTTTAATTGCAGGTTTCCTCACCCATTCCTTTATTCACCTCGACTTATTTGAGAGGGGCGGCAATGGGCATACGATACCCTTCTCATCCAAAATTTTGTATGTGTTGGCGGTGATTTCCGGAGTGTGGATGATAGTCCCTAAAGCCTATTGTTCTGTAAAAAAGATCCGCCCCGATATCAATCTGTTGATGGTGATCGCTATTTTAGGAGCTATTGGGATACAAGAGTGGTTTGAAGCGGCTTCCGTGGCTTTTCTTTTCTCACTCGCTCTTTGTTTGGAAATGTGGAGTGTTGGGAGGGCTCGTCGAGCTATCTCCTCACTTCTTGATCTCGCCCCCCCCCGCGCTCACGTGATGAATCCGTTTAATGGACAAGTGGAAGAAAAACAAGTCGACGAAATTGAGATTGGGACGCGGCTTCTTATAAAACCTGGAGAAAAAGTTCCGCTTGATGGAGTGGTTGCTTCGGGCATCTCTTCGATCAATCAATCGCCGATTACGGGAGAATCCATTCCATGCCCCAAAGAGGAGGGAGACGAGGTTTTTGCAGGGACTCTGAATGAGGAAGGAGCACTTGAAATTACAGTCACTAAGAGGTTTAATAATACAACCCTGGCAAGAATCATCCGTTTAGTGGAAGAGGCGAAAGAAAAACGTTCTAAAAATGAGCAATGGGTGGAACGCTTCGCTAAAGTATACACCCCTTTAATGCTCTTTTTTTCTATTTTGGTGATGATTATCCCCCCTCTTTTGCTTGGTTTCCCTTGGTTTGATTGGATTTATCAAGGGCTTGTCCTTCTCGTGATTGCTTGTCCTTGCGCTCTTGTCATTTCAACTCCTGTAAGCATTGTATCTGCACTTACTTCAGCTGCTAGAACAGGAGTTTTGATCAAAGGAGGAATTTATCTGGAAACCATTGGAAAAATCAAAGTTTTGGCTCTAGATAAAACAGGAACCCTCACTTATGGACATCCCGAGGTACAAACTATTGTCCCTCTAAATCAACATACAGAATTAGAACTTCTCGTACGGGCAGCGGCGCTGGAACAAAACAGTGATCATCCACTCGCTAAGGCTATCATGAAGATGGCACACGCAAAAAATATTGAAATTCCTTCGATGAAAAATTTTACTATCATTAAGGGCAAGGGAGCGGAGGCTACCCTCTTCGGTAAACAATATTGGATGGGCTCCCATCGATTGATGCATGAAGAGGGTCAAGAAACCGAAGAAGTTCATGCAAAAGCTGTAGCTTTAGAAGATGCAGGCCATTCAATGATCGCCATTGGAACTGATGATCATGTGTGTGGACTGATCTCAGTGGCAGATGAGCCTCGAAGGGAGATTGCGAAAACGATTCTAGCATTGAAAGAGCTTGGTATTGAAAAGATTGTAATGCTCACGGGAGACAATGTGCAGACGGCCAAGGCAATTGCTGAACATGCTGGTATCGAAGAATATATGGCCAATCTCCTTCCTGAGGACAAAGTGAATGCGGTCGAGAATTTGAAACAAGAAGTGGGAGCAGTGGCGATGATTGGAGACGGAGTGAATGATGCGCCTGCGTTAGCTTGCGCCACTTTGGGAATTGCAATGGGAGGAATGGGGGCAGATGTAGCGATGGAAGCAGCAGACATCGCTTTGATGAGTGATGATTTATCAAGAGTTCCCTGGCTAATAAAGCATTCGAGATGGACGCTGCGTGTGATCAAACAAAATATCGGATTTTCTTTGTTTGTAAAGGGGATTTTCTTCGTATTAGCCCTTCTTGAATTAGCGACCCTATGGATGGCAATCGCGGCAGACACGGGAGCTACACTAATTGTGATTGCAAATGCATTGCGTCTTTTAAAAAGAAAAAATACAGGGCAAACGCCCTGAAGGACAATAGCCCGGATTTTTCATTAATCCTATGATGTGATATCCTCTGAAATTATGAATGGAGAAAATATATGTCACATCAACAAACGGCCGATCCTATTTGGGTCTACCCTAAGGAAGATCCGAAATGGGCGGATGAGATCGTACGAGAATTTCGTATTCACCCGATCACAGCTCAGATACTTGTTTCAAGAGGTTTTAAGAAACTAAACGAAATTCACCATTACCTCTATTCCAAACTTCCCGATCTTCTCGATCCAAAACGTTTTCTTGATATGGATAAAGCTGTACAACGTATCTACAAAGCCTTAGTGGACAATGAAAACATTTTGATCTATGGGGATAACGATGTCGATGGAATGACTGGAACGGCTCTTCTTTCTGAGTTTCTAAAAAAAGTGGGTGGGAAAGTTCATTTTTATGTCCCCAATCAAAATGTCTCTCGTCAAAATCTCTATTTAGATGCACTAGAATTTGCAAAGACGCACGAATGCACACTTTTGATTACCGTCGACTGTGGAATCACCGCTGCAGAAGAAATGGAAATCATCGCGCGCGAAAAAATTGATGTCATTATCACTGATCACCATGAGCCAACAGATAAAATCCCCCATTGCATCGCCACTTTAAATCCAAAACTTGTGAACCAAAAATACCCCAACCGGGAGTTAACAGGTGTAGGCGTCGCTTTTAAGTTGGTTCATGGAGTCACCAATTTTCTTGTCACAAAAGGAGAGATCACAAAAACAAAGATTGATCTTAAAGTTTTTCTAGATCTAGTCGCCTTGGGAACCATCGCCGATATGGGCTCTCTTTTGGAAGAAAATAGAATTCTAGTCCGTTATGGACTCAAACAACTGCAAAAAACAAAACGCATAGGACTTATTAAGCTTTTTTTAGTCTGTGGTGTGGCCCGCTCAGAACTGACAACCATCGATATTGCTTCAAAAATTGCCCCTAGAATGAATAGCCTGGGACGTGTAGCTGAACCTAGAAAGGGAGTGGAGCTTCTTCTGGTTCGAGATGAGAAAAAAGCTGAAGAACTGGCCAGGGAGCTCGATTTATTTAATATTGAACGACAAAAAGTGGAACAAGCCGTAAGCTCTGATGTGGAGAAAATTTTAAACACCAAACCAGAGCTCTTTTCTCACCGAGCCATCGTACTACGGTCCAAAAAATGGCACCCAGGGGTCATTCCGATTATTTCTGCTCGCATTGCTAAGCTCTATAACCGCCCCACTGTGATGATCGCCATCGATCAAGGGGTAGGAAAAGGATCCATGCGGACCATTCGTGAGTTTCCTCTGTTACCCGCCCTTAAGAAATGTGCTGATCTTCTCCTAAATTATGGAGGACATGACTACGCAGCTGGAATGATGATCAAAGAAGAAAACATCCCGGAATTCACAAGACGCTTCATCGAAATTGCGGATGGAAGGCTTAAGGAACATGATATCCTCTCAAAGCTCTATCTCGATGCGCAAGCAGATTTCAAAGATCTAACCTATGATCTCCTTTCATCTTTAGAACTCTTTGAACCTTACGGAAATGAGAATCATCAACCGATTCTCTATTGTGAGGCTAGACAAGCATGGCCCCCCAAAGTGATCGGAGGTTCCCATTTAAAAATTTATTTAGAACAAGAAGATCGCATGTTAGAAGGAATTGGTTTTGGAATGGGAGATCGAGCTGCCCAGATTAAAAAACGCAACTTAACCCTTAAAATCGCCTATACTCCCCAAATCAATCGATTTCATAATAAAAGTAGTATTCAGCTATTTATCCGAGATTTTCAAGTGGTCGGTGAGTTTCAACACTGATTGTGCTTGTCAAAATTTTGATAAAAAGAAAGCTCTTACTTCCAAAGGTTACCCTTCTAAAATAAGAGCTTTTAAAATGTGTGATGAGAAAAATTACACCACCTGACGGCGAACCTTTTTCTCTAAATACTCACATCTATATCTCTTCATTTCATCGGAATGAATCACCCACGCCGCTCCCTTACGTGTTCCTGCCAATTTCCCCGTACGTGTGGCATAGTAAATTTTTTGCGCTGGCACCCCAAGCATCTCGGCCACCTGATTAATCGAATAATACCCTTCTTCATTATTAAAGAGCAGTTCTCCATTATACATTGATTTAGAGCGAGAGTACTTATTGTTACGATACTCTTCTAAATCCTGCAAATCAATCTCCCATCGTGTCTTCTTTGTCGCTTTAAGTTTTTTTTGCTTAATCGCTACATAAATAGCTTGACGAGTGACATTATTGATCCGCGCTGCCTCAGTAATTGAAACAACTTTTTTTTCCTCTGCTGGTTCATCAACATGAGAGATGATCGAAACGACCTCTTCCTCGTGATTATGCTCGTTCATTTTATAACCCCCTAAGGTTGTTGTTAATAAAAAATCTAACTATTATTTTTTAACTATTTTTACCGAACTCACGTCTATTTAGTTTATTTCTTCTGTTCAGTCTTGTTATTTTCACTTTCTTTTCTTAATCGTTTTTTTAGTCTTCAAATCACTATTATCTCTTATATCGATTTTAGGATCAAGATTTTTTTTGCATCACATTAAGAATAAGACAATTTTTTTCTACTCAATTCATCATATCTCTAATATATTTAAAAACTTGTACCGTTCTCTTCCGTGACCGAAGTCCTATTCTTTCAATCTTAGTTTAATAGAAGATGTAACATTTTGATAAAGATAAGAATTGAAGGCAACGAATTTTTTACTGATAAGAGCAATTTTTTTCTTTAACTAATCTTAATCTCCAACTTTTCCTATTTTTTTTATCCCTGTGTTTAGCGAAATATTAAATGACCAATCGCCTGGAGTATTAAGGTAGCTTTTTAACAAGAGACTTGCTAAATGAAAGGATTTATGTCAATCGTCACATCATTGCTTCATGTTTCGTAGTTTTTTTCTCTCTCTTTTTCTTTTTTTTACCCCTCTTCTCGGCATTCAACCTCCCGACCTCTCATCAAAAGATGTCTTCCACATGATCGATAAAATTCTCGAGGCCCATGTCTCCTATAAATCTCTTACTCCCCTTTTAGTGAAAAGAGCGCTCGAAGAATATATTGACATTCTCGATCCTGCAAAAATTTATTTTCTTAAGGAAGAAATTTCTGCCCTTCTTAACATAAACGACGATCAACTCACTCAGGTTACAGAAGCCATCAGCCAAGGAGATTATTCTTATTTTGCAAAAATCCACGATCAGATGATCTTCGCGATCTATCGGAGATCTGCAATTGATCTCGAAATGAGTCATCTAAAATTTCCCGAGAATGTGCCGACCAAAGAACTAAAAGGCCTCAATTGGGCTCAAGATATCGCCACATTAAAGGAAAGATTACTCAAAATTAAAGCGATTCAACTTCACGCTGCTCAAAAACTGGTAGGAGATACTAAAGAAAAAGCTTTGCAAAGGATTCAAAAAAGGCAATCTAGTCGAGAGGAAGAAATCTTAACAGAAGACAAAAAGCTACGAGAACAATTTATTTTAAGCAATATTTTGCGTGCTTTAACTGCCTCTTTTGATAATCACACTGCTTATTTTACTCCTCAAGAAGCTAAACAATTCATCATCCAATTGCAACAACGTCTCTTTGGTGTCGGCGCTCAATTACGTGATAATCTCGATGGTTTTTTAATTGTAAAAATCCTCGAGGGAGGACCCGCTAGCCGATCTGAACTTAAAAAAGACGATCTTGTGATCGCAATTAACGATGAACCTGTTGTGGGACTTTCCATTTTTGATGTTGTTGAGTTAATTCGAGGTCCGGAGGGGACAAAAGTGACTCTCACCGTGATTCGTCAAAATCAGGAAGAAATTCTTATGCAGATTCCTATTACGCGAGGTGAGGTGGTCATCAAAGAAGCCAGACTTGAATCAAACACCATTCCTTATGGAAACGGAGTGCTAGCGCATATTAAGCTCCACGCTTTCTACCAAGATCCGCAACACTCATCAGCCACTGATTTGATGGAAGAGCTCACACGCATCAAACGACAAAATGCTTTGAAGGGTGTGATTCTCGATCTTCGACAAAATGTTGGAGGAGTTCTCCCTCAAGCTGTTGCTGTTACCGGGCTTTTTATCACTAAAGGAATTGTATGCTCAATCAAAGACAACCTAGGTCATATCGAGCATCTTCGAAATATTGATGGAAAAACGGTCTGGGACGGTCCTCTCGTGGTCTTAACAAGCAAAATTTCTGCTTCTGCAGCAGAAATTGTCGCGCAAACCTTACAAGATTATGGAAGAGGCATTGTCGTCGGAGACTCTCATACATTTGGAAAAGGGACATTTCAAACCTTCACTTTAGATCAGGCAAAACATGAAAAGGTAAATCCAAAAGGCGAGTACAAGGTCACAAGGGGTCGATATTACACCGTTTCGGGAAAAAGCCCTCAACTTGTCGGTGTGAGGCCTGATATTGTGATTCCTGGTCTTTTTTCTGAAATGGAGATAGGCGAACAATACGCCAAATATCCTGTTGAAAATGATTCGATCACAGAACATTTCAATGATGATCTTTCCGATATCCCCCCCTCACGACGAGAACAAATCAATTGGCTTTATAAATTTAATCTTCAAACGCGCTTAAGAAGCTTTACAAAACACCTTCCTCAATTGAAAGAAAATAGTGAAAGAAGAATCGCATTGAATGCGCTCTATCAAAACTTTCTCGAGGAGATTAAAAAAGAAGAAGATCATCAAGCAGAAGTTTTTGAACTTTACTCTAAAGCCGATTTACAGCTTGAGGAGACTGTTAATGTGATGAAAGATTTAATTCTTCTCGTTAATTAATTTTTTTTCTTTTCGTGTTCGATTTTTCATTCTTGGTCTATTTTGTAAAATCCTATATCCTCATTGCCTATGTCTGTTCGAGTACGTATTGCTCCTTCCCCCACCGGGGATCCCCACGTCGGTACCGCCTATATGGCTCTTTTTAATTTAATTTTTGCTCGTCATTTTAATGGTGAATTTATCTTAAGAATCGAAGATACCGACCAAACACGCTCCCGGAAAGACTATGAACAAGCAATTTTTGATACTCTCCATTGGTGTGGCATCCGCTGGGATGAAGGACCCGACGTTGGAGGGCCTTATGGCCCCTATAGACAATCGGAACGTACTGCTATCTATAAAAAATATGCCGATCAACTTGTTGCCGAAGGTAAGGCCTACAAATGTTTTGCTACCCCTGAAGAACTTGCCGAAATGCGTTTGATTGGACGTGGCTATGATCGCCGCTATCGCAATTTAAGTGCACAAGAAATTGGAGAACGGCTTGCAGCAGGACAATCTTATGTAATTCGACTTAAAGTTCCTCTAACTGGTGATTGTGTGTTTATTGATGATATTAAGGGACAAATCACCTACCCTTGGGCTGATATTGATGATCAAATCCTTTTAAAATCCGATGGATTCCCCACGTATCATCTTGCTAATATTGTTGATGATCATCTTATGAAGATTACTCATGTGATCAGAGGAGATGAATGGCTCAGTTCCACTCCCAAACATATTCTTCTCTATGAATATTTTGGTTGGCCCCCCCCTCGATTTCTTCACATGCCCCTTCTTCTAGGTACTGATGGACGAAAACTTTCAAAACGGCGCAACCCCACCTCGATTTTCTTTTACCGAGATAGTGGATATCTTCCCGAGGCATTTGTCAACTTTCTCACTTTAATGGGATATAGTATGCCGAGTGATCAAGAGGTTTACACACTCGATGCAATAATCAAAGAATTTGATCCCAAAAGAATTGGAGTGTCTGGCGCTGTTTTTGACCTTAAAAAGCTTGACTGGCTCAACCAACATTATCTCATCAATTGCGTCCCTGAGAATCAACTTTGGGAAAAAATCAAAACGTGGAGCTATAGCGACAACTTCATGAATCAGTTAATGCCTCTTGTTCATACACGCATCAAGACCTTTGGCGAATTTTTGGAGCTTACCTATTTTCTCTTCGTCAATCACATTCCCTATACCGATACTCTCTTTGCTCCAAAAGGACTTGCTAAACCTTCCAGTGCTATGATCCTGCAAAGTATCTTATGGGCCATGGAAGAAAAGGAAAATTGGGGAAGAGAGAACATTCAAAAAGCCTCTTTTGAAGTTGCCTCCGCTTTTGGAGTCAATCATAAGAAGATCGTGATGCCTTTACTTTTCGCGACCATTATGGGAAAATGGCAAGGCCCCCCCTTGTTCGATAGCGTCGATCTTCTTGGAAAAGAGAGAACGCGGGCCCGTTTTTTGGCAGCTATTGAATTTTTAGGTGGCATTCCTAAAAAGAAACTTATAACTCTAAAAGATCATTGGGAGAGGCGAGAATGCGCCTCACTCCTTGAGTTTTCTTCATCTACCCAATAAAGTTCAAGAAACGAGAAAAATACTTTTTAACCTGTGTTCTCGTTTTTATGAGAAGCCAAAGAGTTTATTGATATTATTTTTTTGACTTTTAATACGTTAGATGCTATAATTGATCTTAGATAATAATAAAAGCAATCTATGAGGAGTTATTATGTCATACAGTCGAATCGAAGGAAGCCCACCTCGCGGCATCGATATTGATCCTGCCGATATGATGAAATATAATCCTTTGAGTAAAAGTAGTCTTCAAAAATTTGCTCGTAATAATGAAACAAAAATGCTGTACTTTGGCGGCCATGTTTATTGGGTCGACCAAGAGAGAAGCTCAATGATTCTGATTCCTGGAAATGACTACGAGAAAATACAATCAATTAAACTTCATCCTGCTAACCGACCTGATAAAGCCTATAAAGGAAAGGATCTTGAAGAGGTAGTCCGTATTTATATGATCGCTTATGATGCGATTGGTCCCGCGGTACAAAAAAGAATCGATGAAGGGCATGCCCCCTACTTTTCATTCGTTGTTTGGGCCAAATCGGGTAAAGTAACGGCTTACGAGAGCCAGTATCTTAAGCGTCAAAATGGACGCTATACTTACATTCGTCGATCAAAATTGACAGGAGCTGAAATTTCAACCAAGGATCTGGATATCCAGAAACGAGTTGAAGAACTGACTAAGGAAAAATTGGAAAATCAACATGCTTATCAACGCCCCCAAATAATGAAAGATACAAACACCACTAAAAAAACTTAATGAACGATCTCTAAGAGCCCGTTTGGAAAATCCTAAATGATATACCCATTCCACTTCAAGAATTGGTATCCATGTTGTGGTAAACATTATTGACATCATCGAGATCCTCTAGCCATTCGATCAGGGCGAGATTACTTCGCTGTGTCTCCTCATCGCAAACTACAAGTGTTTTCGGAATCATCTCAATATCAACCCCAACAGTCACGATTCCTTTTTCTTCAAGTTTTTCTTTAACGATATAAAGATCCGCAGGATCCGTGGTGATCATATACCCTTCTTCCACTGCTTCAAAATCCTCGGCCCCTGCTTCAATGGTTGCTTGAAAAAGAACTTCTTCATTCTCTTCATTCGAGGCGACCTGAATCACTCCCTTGCGGTCAAAATTAAAAGCTACTGAACCTGGAGAACCAATTGATCCTCCGCGTTTGTTGATCGCAATCCTTATATCTGAAGCCGCTCTGTTTTTGTTATCTGTCATCATTTCGACAAGCATCCCTACTCCCCCATGACCATAAATTTCATAGGTAATGGAAGTATAATCGGTCTGATCAACATTTGCTGCCTTTTTGATATTTCTTTCGATATTTTCGTTAGGAACGTTGGCAGCCTTTGCTTTTTCAATGGCGAGCCGAAGGCGAGCATTACTTTTGGGATCGGCCCCCCCCACCTTGACAGCACTAATAATCTCCTTAGACACCCTAGAAAAAATCTTCCCTTTTTGGGCGTCAGCTCGTTCTTTTTTGTGTTTGATATTGGCCCATTTACTGTGTCCTGCCATGCTTTACCTAAATAATTGATCTCTATGCATTTTTTCCCAAGCCTTCGCTTCTTTATAATAACGAAAACGTCGCTCAAGTATTTTAAATTCAGGACCATGAATACATGTTTTTCCGCTTGCGTTAAAAGTCACAGGAACAATGGCATGGAGCATTTCATGGTAAAGAACAAATGAGACAAAATAGTAGGGAAAACGAGGATGATCGAGTAGTGCATGTATTTTGATGAGTCTTAAGGTCGAAAGGTATTGACCAAAAACAATACGAGAGCGACATCTTTTTTTAGGATCACCATACCAAGTGAAAGTTAATTCAAGTTTATGATTAAAATACTCTGCATTCAGCCGATCATACATGGTCTGAAGGTCATAAATTTTCCCTCGCGTGATGAGTTTCTCTCGTATCACTTGGTGAGAATCATTATAACGGTCGAGATTTTCATGGATATATTGCTTAATTCTGCCATCATGGAGCTGTTTATCTCGTCTTGTTCCACGGACATAATGTGCAATCGATGCAATGACCTCATCAGGAGCATCGAGAAACATCCGATGGATAGAAACCCTAGTACATCCTCCTTGTTTTGTCAGAAGATTGAGCATGGTTGAACGATTTTGATTGATCTTAACTCTACAAGCTATTTTAAGATATTTTTCCAAACGTTTTTGAAACGTTAGACTCATAAAATCCTTTCCATGATGATTTTGCCAACGTAATGGTCCTCTTCTTTCATGAAGTACTTTTGAACTCCAACTTCATAAAAACCAAAACGACGATAGAGAGAAATAGCTGGATTTCTCTCATAAACCTCCAGATAGATCACTTCCATATGGAAGTGATTTTTGGCTAAATGAAGAAGATTATTCATTAAAACTGTCCCCACTCCTTTTCCACGTTGTCCTCCTCCCACAACGATGGAAAGGAGACATTGATGGGCAAGCTTTCGATAAGGCATCAAACAAAGAGTGGCTATGCCGCAGGGTACCCCCTCCATAACTGCAGTGAGGCTAGATTTGTATTTGGCGAATCCTATCCAATGCTTAGCCGCATCTTCAACCTCAAGAGGATCACACATTGGAAATCCATGCAAAACACCAGGTTCAATCAACCATTGCTTGAGATAAGTTGAATCTTCAAGGACTGTGTATCTCAGTTCAAGACCAGGAACCTCAGGAACTGCTTTTGTCTCATTTTTTTCATTATCACTCATTGAAACTCCCAAATTCTTTTAAATAAGCTTCCACAAAAGGATCGAGAAGCTCACCATCCATCATGGCTGTGATATTGCCTGTTTCATACCCCGTTCTTGTGTCTTTGACAAGCGTATAGGGTTGGAAGACATAATTTCTGATCTGACTCCCCCAAGCAATCTCTTTTTTCTCTCCCCCCATTTTATCTAATTCCGCCTGCCGTTCAAGCACCTCTTTTTCATAAAGCTTAGAACGCAAAATTTTCATACATGTCTCTTTATTTTGTAGCTGACTTCGCTCATTTTGGCAGGTAACTACAATTCCTGTCGGGATATGGGTGACTCTTACAGCAGAATCAGTCACATTCACATGTTGCCCCCCTGCTCCAGAAGAGCGGAAGGTATCTATTCTGAGATCTTGAGGATTGAGCTCTACCCGAATATCATCGGTGATCTCAGGTGTTACATCGACAGATGCAAAACTTGTATGTCGTCTGCTACCACTATCAAAAGGAGAGATTCTTACTAATCTATGAACCCCTTTTTCGGCTTTAGCATACCCATAAGCGAAAGAACCAGAAAATTTATAGGTGATATTTTTAATTCCAGCGACATCTCCATCTACTTGATCAACAAGCGTTACCTGCCATCCTTTTTTTCCCGCCCATCTTTGATACATCCGAGCCAGCATGCTCACCCAATCACAACTCTCAGTTCCTCCTGCCCCTGCATTGATACTTAAGTAACAATTTTTATTATCTAGCTCGTGCCCCAACATCCGACGAATTTCCAGTTGTCCAAGGACTTTATCTACTTCAGCAAGCTCCGCAATAAGATCAGCAATTAAAGCTTCATCTGCTAATTCGATGGCTTCGGGCAAAAGAGAGACCACACTTTCAAAACGGCTTTTCGCTTCATGATAAGGAACAGTCCATTCTTTAAGCTCATTACATTTGGCAATTTTTTCTTGAGCTAAAGCGGCATCATCCCAAAAATGTTCGACCTCCATCTCTTCTTCGAGAGCAACCACTCGTTTTTGCTTCTTTTCGAGGTCAAAGATACCTCCACATATGAAGGACTCGTTCTTGCATATTTTTTAGTCTTGTGTCTAATTCTTCTTTCATAAACATCACCTTACCTAGAATTGATCCCTCATCGTAAGCAAATTTTTTGCCTAAGATTGAGATGTTACATCTTACTCAAAGGACAAAAATTGTGCTACTTGATATTCTATACCCATTCCACTTCAAGAATTGGGATTTTGGCTGTGTCAAAGCCCCGAGCTTGAACGATCATAAACAACCCCATATTTCTAATATTGGGCTGTTTATGATCGTTCAATCGCGGGAATTTTCGCATTGCCAAAAACCAATTCTTGAAGTGGAATGGGTATACCATTGGTTGCCCAGAATGGGATCTGAATTGAAAGAACTAAAAATGGCCTTTATCGGAGCAGTGACTGGAGTTTTATGGTCAACGGGCGTCACCGTCGCCACGACTACTTCAACGACTACAGCTATGATTGCAAAAGAATTTTTTTTAGATCTTTTTATTAACCCATTCAATCACTTCGTTCCCCTTCTCTTTTTTGCTGCCTTGTTTGTTGTGCCAATGTCTGGAGTTCTTTACTTGGTGAAAAAAGCTTATGATCGGTACTGTTCTCCACCAGCTCAAGGTTGATGGCGTTATCTCTTAATGCATACTTCCACTCCCAGGCAGGATTTGTAATTTTTTCTTTTATCCACACAACTTTTCCCTCCTCAAATCCTTTTGCCGTCCACCTTTCTCCATCAGGAACCGTGATCATCTGATTCCCTTCAAGAGCGATATTTTTCAATATAATCTCTCCATTTCCCTCAAGTGTGATCATGCATGCCTCAAGTCTACTGATTTCATTTTTCCACCATGTTTGAGGGATCCTTCGATCGATCCCCAAATTGGTCACCACTACATTTTCCAAAATCGCTCGCCCCCCCCCACACCCAAATCGAGAGCTCTCTGTTCTCCCTAATGGATTTTTAGCCTCGATAAGAAGAGAGCCATCAAGGACAAGATTGAAAAGTTTGAGATCCACAATCTCCAAGTTAAGTTCACAATTTGGCATAAATTCCCCTCCAACAATTTTCTGCCCAATCACATCCCACAAGGGACCAAGGGCAGGGCGATATACAAAAAGAACCGAAGGTCCATTTTCAAGATATTCATATTGTTTTGAGAAGGGAGGAACCTTTACCTTACAATGATTTTTAAGGAGGGTATGACCGTTTTTAAGAAGATCATAGTAAGCCCCAACCGGAGTTTCTACCATTGAACGTTCAGAAAAGTAGGATTGCTTGACTGTTGAAATGGTTTTTTCTCGAGAGTTATAGGTCAGAAAAGTGGGAAGTTCCTCCTCTCTTCTACCTACAAGCTCATCCGAGATATTTTGCATCATACTTTCGAGACGCCCGCAGGCAAGCCGATTGATGCGACCCGTTTTAGACGACTGAAGATCAAGTTTTGTTTTCATATTGATCATCAATCCAGGAAGGGGCTGCTTAGCGATGTAAGGAGCGATTTTTTCAAAATCAACATAAATGATATTGGTATTAGCGGGATAACAGGAATAGGAACTACCAGGTTTTACGGGACAATCTTCAATTTTCTGAGCTTTAAAATCGGTGTATTCGATATTGGAGAGGGTTACCCCTTTTTGATTTGAGGAAAGAACAAGCATCCCTTCAGCTGTTTGAACAAGACGGTCACAAGAGGCAAGACCAAAAACTTTGTTGTTGAGATGACCTACTCCTGTAAAAGCCAAAAGACCATCATCTACCCCAGCAATCGGATTATTAATTTGTCGGATAACTCCCACTTTGCGTCCTAGCTTTGCAAACCAATCGAATACCCCCTCTTGGCTTGCGACCTGCCAGATCGCGCCGTGCCCTCCTGGCTGAAGGTAGAGCTCCAAATCTCCCCGCATCACCCACTCTCCTTTTTCGGTTAAAACAGGGACTGAAGGTTGGACAAACAAAAAGAAAGTCTCAGGCTTTCGATCGAACCATTGATTTTGTTCTAGCAGGATCTTGATATGAAGATGATTATGTTTTTCGTGAGAGGTCATCATGGCAATGGGAGTTGTGATTTCATGTCCAAAAACTTTATAATAAAGATATTCTCTGGCTTCAAGATCACGCAATAATCCTTCGAGGAGAGTTCTCCCCCCAAATTTCAGGGCGGCAGCGGGAAGAGGGATTCCAAAGCGATCTCTGAGACCTAGTCTGGACCCCAACCCTCCAATGGGATAAATTTCTGCCAACTCTGGCATGAGTCTGAGGCCCTCTATCACCGCCTTCTGCCTTGTCTCATTTGAAGAGCCAATATCAGGTCCCGATGCTCGACTTATTTTCCGGCTCTCGATTTTTCTTCTGTCCATGGCAAGCAATCGCTTAACCGCCGCGTGATAACCAATCACTCCACCCAGGCTGAGATAGGTTTTTTCAACCGTCACAAGTTGATCCATAAGAGCTTTGAATCGTTTATCCACAACATCTGGATCGAGATCATCAGCATAAGCAAACAAAACCTTTTGTTGAAAAATAGCAAGCACAGAAAGGAAGGTCCCCACATAAACTTCATCACCATTCAATTTTGAGAATAACGTTCCAATCTTTGGATCTTTTAACCCTTCTTTGACCTGTTTCAAATCCAAAAGAAAAGCATTTTTTTCAACTTGATTTGTACGTTTGAGAATCTCTTGACAAACCTCTTCTACCTGCACCACTTCCTTACTCACAATTTCTCTCTCTTCCCCCCAGATGATCAAGGGCTGTTCACAAGGTGGAAAATATGTCATAAAACACTTGCTATTATTTATTTAAATAATTTTTTACAGTCCCCAGTTTAGGAAATGTTCGAAATCTTCCGTCGAATTGTTTTGACTAGAAACCGCTCTCAACGATAAAAGAATCCCGAAGTAGAGTAAACCCTTTTCACAAATCAAGGAGGAAATTTTTCTGAAGAAAGCTTTTCCTCTAGTTTTAGGAGATTTAGTATGGCAAAGAAAAATTCTGCCTTTATGAAACCAGTTGAGGTAAGTGATGAGCTCGGAGAGGTTATTGGTCCGGGCCCTATGCCTCGCACCGAAGTGATAAAAAAACTTTGGGTCTATATCAAGAAAAATAAATGTCAAGACCAGAATAACAAGCGAAACATCATCCCCGATGCAAAACTTGCAAAAGTCTTCGGAACAAAAAGTCCTGTAGATATGTTCCAAATGACAAAAAAAGTTTCGAAACACCTTAAATAGAGACTGTGTTCACAAGCTATGGCCTGGGTCATAGCTTGGCTTTTTCTTTCCTTTTGTGATACACTTCAGCGGTGTCACAATATCTTTCAAGATTCTCATGCTGTAGTCATTTGGATATATACCCATTCCACTTCAAGAATTGGGATTTTGGCTGCGCCAAAGGATACTTATCAAAGGTGAAAGAATGTCGAGACTAAAAATTGGCCTCGTCCTTCTGGCTGGAGGGAAGGGAACTCGTATGGGCCTTTCTTTCCCAAAGCAATTCTACAAACTGAAAGGTAAAGAAATCGCTCTACATAGTCTTGAAATCTTGGTAAGCCATCCAAGGATCGAAGAAATTGCGGTGGTCACTCCGCAGGAGTATCAGATGTGTTTTATCCCTTTGCTTAAAAAAACTTGTTTGCCTTTCTTTTTTGGAGAGCCCGGAAAAAGACGTCAGGACTCTCTTGCCAATGGAATGCAATTGCTTTCTACTCCTTGGATCTGTGTTCATGATGCCGTTCGTCCTTTTATTTCGCATGAGATGCTCGACCGTTTATTTTGCGCGCAACATGAAGCCCAAGCTATAGCTTTGGGGATGCCAATGAAAGCCACAGTCAAAGAATGTCGAGAAGGGGGATGGGTGGATAGAACGCTGGATCGCGAGAAACTTTTTGAAATCCAAACTCCACAACTTGTCACTAAAGAGGTCTTATCCGAAGGATTCGCCCTTGCTAATAAAGAAAACCTCACAGTCACCGACGATGTTTCCTTGGCCGAACTTGCTAATATCCCTGTCAAAATTATTACAGGTTCATACCAAAACATCAAAATTACCACCCAGGATGACCTTGAGATACAAAATTGAAATCGCTTACGACGGAACAGATTTTTCAGGATGGCAATTACAACCCAATGCAATTTCGATTCAAGGACTCTTGGAAAAGTGCGCTCAACAAATTCTTTCTCAGCACATTCGAATCATCGGATCTGGCCGCACGGATGCCGGAGCCCATGCCCTGGGTCAAATTGCCCACTTTGATGGGAAACTGACAATGGGACCTGAACGTTTTCAAGCGGGTCTCAATGCCCTTCTTCCCAAAACGATTCGCATTCTTAAAGTGGAGACTACAACAGACGATTTTCATGCTCAATATAGCGCCCATTCCAAAATCTACCATTACAGAATATCATCTGAACCCTGTGACAACCCATTTACTCGCAGGTATACATACCGTCCTCGCACTCCTATTGATGTTGATCAACTGCAGAAAGCAATTCCATTGTTTATTGGGACACACGATTTCACAACTTTTGCTAATGTGGGAGGAAAAGTGAAAAATCGTGTACGAACTCTCTTTCGCATTGATCTTTTAAAGGAAGAGAGAGTGCTATGCCTTGCATTTGAAGGAAACGGATTTCTCTATAAGATGGTGCGCAACATTGTGGGGACTTTGCTTGAAGTGGCATCGGGAAAACTTGCTTTAGAAGAGATTCCAAAACTTTTTAAAGCAAAAGATCGGAGGGCAGCCCCAAAAGGGGCCCCTGCATGCGGTCTCACCCTCATCAGAATTAACTATGACGCCTCAGTTCAGATGAGTGAATTTCCCTGTCCGAAAAACTCCTGAAAAGAAGAATGAAAAAAAAAGAATTTTCCAAGTTGTTCCCTAATCTCGGCAACTTGTGCCTTTGATAAAACTGAAGAAATTAGATAGGCGTCCACGGGAGCCTTAACCAAGGATGCTAATCCTTTTTTTGAATCCTCAAACCCAACTATTGAGGTAACCCCATTTCCATGCCGTTCTATGGCTGTAAGGTATCCTTCAGAAGCTGGTTTGGGACGCGTGTAGTCCTCCCGAGTCACCCAATGAGGAATCGTTTTGAGAAGCGGAATTTGTTCACGAATGAGCAACGTTTGCCGCAATGGAGAATGGGTCACCACGCAGCAGGGAATTTCTTCTATTTCAAGCCATTTTAACAAGAGTTCAACGCCCGCCATCAGAGACACAGAACATTCATTTAAAATTGTTAAATAGACTTCTTTTTTTTCTTGATAAAGCGCTTCCCACGTTGTTCTTTTTAAAATCTGAGGAAAAAGAGAACAGATCTCTTCTTGGATACCTGTAGCACTAAAGTGAGCATAATTGCAATATGTAGAGAAATTCCAGGAGAGATTAAAGCCATGATTCGCACACATTTTCTGATAGGCAAGAAAATGCAGCTCCTCTGTATTAACCAATAAGCCATCAAAATCAAAGAGATACAGCTGGTAATTTTTCTTATGCATGCTAAACAATATAAACTACTCTCTCTTTTATTCATCCTTCTCTTTTCTGCTTGTCAAGACATGCATCAAAAAAAAAAATCAGGGGAAGCGATTTATCGATGCAAAAATGAAACTTACTTCACTCTTGAAAATCCTCAATCAAGGCCCCTTCCTGTTTATTCTTGGGATCATCGATTTGCAGGAAAATATCCACGAATTACTAAAGAATTTTTTAGATGTAAAGGAAATCCTCTTAATCCTATTAGAGAATGGAAAAGAGAAGGAAAGGAAACTCTTTATTATCGGGACTGCTACGGCAAGGGGGGACATGGCCTTCCCTTACGAGAAGGAAAAGAGTTTATTTATCCTTGTTTGGTCGAAATTCTCAATTATATCCAGGAGAAAACAGGGCATCGTGTGGTAATTACAACGGGACACAGGTGTCAAGAACATAATCTTTATTGCGATCCCACTCCATCCAACTGGGGATCCAAACATCTCCTTGGGGCTGAATGTGATTTTTTTGTCGAGACTATGGAAACAAACCCTCAAGAAATTGTTGATCTCATTATCAGTTACTATCAACAAGTACCTCCTTTTAAAGGCGATACAGAATATGAAATTTTTAAAAGGTACTACCGAGAGGGGTTAAATGTGGCACATCCTCCTTGGTACAATAAAGAGATCTTTATCAAGCTTTATCAAGAAGGAGAAGGGCGGGATTTGGATAATCAACACTCTCATCCTTACATTGGAATCCAACTTCGCATGGATAGAGAAACAGGTCGCCCGGTTGTTTTTAACGAAAAAGAAGCGCAAAAGTTCCGTAGATATTAATGAAAAATACTCATTCCACTGCAAGAATTGGTTTTCGACTACGCGAAAACTTCCGATTCAAACGATTTCAGTCCGAAATTTTCGCGTAGTCGAAAACCAATTCTTGCAGTGGAATGAGTTTAACTCTATACTTTCCTTCCTTGCCGATGTGGTGGAATTGGTAGACGCGGTAGACTCAAAATCTACTCCTAGCAATAGGGTGCTGGTTCGAGTCCAGTCATCGGCACTTGATCGGACGTTTTTCCCAAAAAAGAAGAACGTCCGTCTTTTTTCTCATCTAACTCCCTCTGAAACTGACCGATAAGCTCAACTGCTGAATTCATTTTAGTGGTTCGATAATTTCCATTCTCAAATACCAATTCCAGAGTTTGACAGCTAATCGTGTTTTTTGGGCCTTTTCCCCTCTATAACATGAGACAAAACCCAGAAAATGT
>JAGRNW010000099.1 GCA_020440555.1 Chlamydiia bacterium | reverse complement strand
CTGTGGTCATAGACCCCATATTTTTTAAGATAGGTGAAACTCACATGCCCGGGACGGTAATGATATTTGAGCGATTCATAATCCCTCGACTTCACATCTCGGTTACGAATCAAAAGAGAGATCGGAGCTCCCGTGGTTTTTCCCTCAAAAAGTCCAGAGATTATCTCCACCCGATCAGGTTCTCTACGAGGTGACGTAAAGATACTTTTTCCCGGAGCTCGTTTGGCAAGTTCCCGATCAATCATCGCGCGATCAATCTCGATCCCAGAAGGGCACCCATCAATCACAACCCCTACGGCTTTTCCATGAGACTCTCCCCATGTTGTGAACACAAATCTTTTCCCAAAATAATTACTTCCCATCATCAAGCGTAAGGTCTGCGCGGTCCCGGTAGATGGGATCCCGCTGGTTATACAAGTTTAAGAGAGACTCTTTGGGCCGGCTTGGATCACAAAAAGTGGGGAGATCTAAAGGATCAATTCTAGCCCAAATGGTCTCAAAAGAAACTTTAAGATAAACAATGATCCCTAATTGTCCAAGCAGAGATGCTTTTTGGGGGCATAGGATTGTCCCCCCCCCAAGGGAGATCACTCCCCCTTTCTTCATGGAAGAAATATGTGAAATAGCCCAATTTTCAAGCTGATCAAGATCTCCTTTTTCCCTCACAAATTCCCTGATGCTTACTCCTATCTTACTCTCAATCATTGCATCTAAATCGAAAAAAGGAAGGTTGGTAAGAGCGCTTAACCTTTTTCCAAAAGTTGTTTTTCCCGCCCTATGAAAACCTGTTAAAATCCAACTCATGATGCGGATAACTCTTTTTGATACACTCTGTTCCAAGAACTGTTGTCTTCCCCTTGGCTCTGAGAGAAGCCAATAAAAGCGCTAGTGCAATACGATGATCTGAATGAGAGTCAACCTCACATCCCACAAGGGTAGATTCTCTGATTAAAAGACCATCCTTTTGTTTTTCAATACAGGCCCCCATTTTGACAAGCTCTTGCCAAATTGTAGAAATTCTATCAGATTCTTTTTTTGCTGCAACACCTCCTCCATAAAGATGGGTGGTCCCTTTGGCAAAACATCCAAGTACTGCCAGAATAGGAAAAGCATCAATAAATGGATTTACATTCAGAAAGATCCCTCGAAGTTCTCCCCCTTTTTTAACAACCACACTTGTTTTTGTGGTTTCAAGATGAGCTCCCATCTTAGTAAGAACCGTCAGCACTTCTTTATCTCCTTGGGGATCTGTAAAATCGAGATTTTCAATTTCTATTTCCTTGTTTGTCAAAAGAGCTGCAACAAGAGGAAATAGGGCCGAACTAAAATCCCCGGAAATGTGAGTTGTGAACCCTTCTAATTTTTCTTTTCCTCGAAAATAGAAATGATCGGTCCATTGATAGGACAATCCAAGACGATCTAACCAGGAGAGGGTAAAGTCAATCCAGGGTTTCTCTCCTACCTCCGGCACAAACAACTTCGTCGAGTGAGGAACAAAGGGAAGGGTCATCAGAAGGGCTGAAACAGGCTGAGAATCGGGACTGGAGATCACCGCATGATCCCCTCTGATAGGACCTTGCACGAAAATGGGGGCTCCTCCATCTCCTCGCAAGGAATAGGCCTTCACTCCCAATTGGTTCAGGGCCTCCAAAAGGGGGGTGATGATTCTGTTGTGACGAATCGAAGCATCTCCGGTGATCACAACAGGTTTGGAGCTTAAGGCCGCAAAAGCGGCCATGAATCGATAAATTTGTCCTGAATTGCCTGCATCAATCACATCCTCAGCTCCTTCGATCCTCCCTCCTCTTACCTCAATTCGACCAGGAAAATACTCCACTTTTGCACCAAATGAGCTGATAGCCCTACACATTGCACAAACATCAGGGGAATTCAAAGGGGAAAAAATAACACTTTTTCCTCGAGCAAGAAGGGCAAAAAAAAGAGCCCGCATGGTGTGAGATTTTGAAGAAGGGATGGTAATTTTATCCACAGAGGATCTCCTCAAATAGCTCTTTGATAATGCATCTATCATACCCCATCCAATGCTGAAATTGACAAGCGGCTTGATGCATGAATATCTCTTTTCCCGACACAGTTCGACATCCCACTGCCTTTTGTAAAAAAGGAGAGGGACGATTGTTGACATCCACCACAAGCGTTCCCCGTAAAGGAAAAAAATAAGGCACAGGATCATCCTGAGAAGTGGCATTGATCACAATATCATATTTTTTTTTAGTTATTTCTGAAAAATTCTCCAAAGCAAACGCTTCCCCCTCTACTTTTTTTGCTAAGACTACAGCTCGTTCAAAAGTTCGATTGACAATGATAAGTTTTGCCCCTTGAGCATAAGCAGCTCTGGCAATCCCCACGGCCACACCTCCAGCCCCAATCACGACAACTGTCTTTTCTTTAAAATCAATGACCCAGACGGCCCCCTCTCCATCGGTGTTCCACCCCCTGTATTGATTTGAAACAGTGTTGACAGCTTCTCTTCCCAAAAATTCTCCCACACACTCTTTAAGCGGCATGGTGACACTAAAACCTAAAAAGCCAAGGGAAAACGCAAAAGGGAGAAAAGTTTTCACCTCCTCTTTCTTTACGCATAGTTTAACATAGACCCCATCCACCCCAAGTCGATCAAATAAAGCATTGTGACTGATATGGGATAACGAATGAGAAATAGGATCCCCGATTAAACCATATAACAGCGTCTTCGAAGATAGGGTATTATAGCGATAAATAGTGCGTAGCTCACCAATGGTTAACTGTCCGGGAGCCCCCTCTTCTCCAAGTTTTGGAGCAGCATAGGTCCAAGAAGATCCAAAAAGAGGGGCCAAAATGCGTGTTACCTCCCCCAAAGGACCCATACACAATCCTATTATTTTTTTTTCAGTTTTAAACTGTTTGACCGTCTGAAGCATACGCAGGGCATCTAAAGAACTTCTTGCCCAGGTTGCGATTTTGATACAGTCTACGGGCAACTGATCGAGCATTTCAAAAAGTGAAATCAAATTTTCGGGAGTTTTGTCAAAATCATGTATAGCAGCAATTAATTTTACATTCGGATAAGTTTTTTTGAGTTTCTCAAAACAAGTATGAGTTCCATCGATGGTTAAATAATCAGGCCCCAATGCTGCCAATTCACATAACCGGGCTTCGGATGCGTCTGGATCAGTGTAAATTACAGGGCTTCCCAGACAAAAAAAGGAGGGATCAACAAGGTCACATCGAATCTCATAAAGATCCGATTGTTCCAATTCTATGCAAGGATGGATAAGGGTTGTTGCGATTTGGCCCATTCGAAACTCTCAAAAAATAACCTTTTGGAAACGGGGATAACAAACTGATTGGCAAAATGTTTTATTTTCCCTATTTTTTGCAATAAAACAACCTTGGCTCCTCCTTTTTTATCTCGTTGCATTGCTATCCAGATTTGCTCTGGATCAAGAAAAATTTCTTTACAGGAAAAAATTTTCTGACAGAGGGCGCTAATTCTCTTGAGTTCCACATGTGCGAGAGTACTCATTTTCCAAGAGAGATAACTTTCAATCATCAATCCAATGGCTACGGCCCGCCCATGAGGTAATCTATACATCATCTCGATTGCATGCCCCACTGTGTGGCCAAAATTGAGGATCTGCCGAATTCCCTTCTCTTTTTCATCTTGAGCAACAATCTTTAATTTTATAATTGCACTGTTGACGATCATCTTCCGAAGGAAAGAAAAATTGTAAGATAAAATGTCTTCAAGATAGGTTTCAACAAATGAAAAAAGTGCCGCATCACAGATGAGCCCATGTTTGATGGTTTCAACAAGTCCATATCGAAGCTCACTTTGAGGGAGAGTTTTTAACATCTCCACATCTACAATCACATTGAGAGGAGGATGGATGGATCCTAGATAATTTTTCACTCCATGAAGATTAATACCTGTTTTTCCTCCTATCGCTGCGTCTGTCATCGCTAAGAGAGTTGTCGGAACAGCAATCCATCCAATGCCTCGACAGTAGGTAGCCGCCACAAATCCCACAAGATCAAGAAGAGTCCCTCCTCCAATTCCAATCAGCGTTGTGGATCGATTGGCTCCCATTTCAAAAAGAAAATCTTCAACTTTTTCTTTGGACTTTCGTGTTTTTAAGCTCTCTCCTCCCGTGAGTTGCAAAAGAAACGCTGTGTACCCTTGCTTTTGAAAGGCTTTTTGCAGAGGAAATCCTACCTCTGCACAAACGACCCGATCTACAATGATCATATACATGTGATAGACTTTCTCATTTGTATTGCTGATGCAGACATATACCCATTCCACTTCAAGAATGGGTTTTTGGCAATGCGAAAGTTTCCGCGATTGAAGGATCATAAACAACATTAGGTAATCGCGCACAGCCCTCACAAGGCTGTAGGTAAAAAAAAGTTGCTCCTGATTTGCGAAGTGACATTAT
>JAGRNW010000098.1 GCA_020440555.1 Chlamydiia bacterium | reverse complement strand
CAATTCATTATACAGGTTTCCCATACAACGTAAGTAGGTGGGCCGGATGGGGTCAATCTTTACCCGTTGATTTCCGTTAAATCTAAATAAATCTAAATAAATCTTATTAGATTTTATCGGCGTTGTTGCCTACTTAGGCAACAACGCCGATTTTATTTGAAATGATGCTCATGATCACTCGCACACCCTCCCTCCTTCGTCGAGGGTATGTTAATCACCATTATATCAAAGAATGAATGAATTCTTTAGGTTCAAACGAGGAAAGGTCCTCAAGAGATTCTCCTGTTCCGAGAAATTGGATGGGTATTCTAAGTTTTTTTTGAATTGAAAAAGCGGTTCCTCCTTTGGCCGTTCCATCGACTTTGGTAAGAATAAGTCCATCCAATGGGGTGAATTGATGAAAGATCAAAGCTTGATCGATCCCATTTTGTCCAATGGTGGCGTCGAGAACCAGCAGTGTTTCGTGGGGGGCTCCTGAAGCTGCTTTACCAGACACCCGTTTGATCTTTTCAAGCTCTCGCATCAACTCCGTTTTGGTGTGAAGGCGCCCCGCTGTATCTACCAAAACAATATCAGTGTCTCGACTCTTAGCAGCAGTGATTGCATCGAACACAACAGCCGCGGGGTCGCTTCCATCAGCTCCCTTGACAAGATCGCATCCCAATTGATGACACCACTTTTCCAGTTGCTCTGTGGCAGCTGCCCGAAAAGTATCACAGGCCGCTACGAGTACTTTTTTGTTTTGATCGACGTAGTGTTTGGCCAGTTTGGCTATGGAGGTGGTTTTTCCATTTCCATTGACTCCCACAATTAAGATGACATGGGGAAAGCTCATTTCTCGTGAATGTCTTGGAATAGACTCGAGTTCATCAAGCAAAAAGCGACGCACTTTTTCTAACACTTCATCGATAGAGATTTGAGGATTTTTTCGGTAAAGCTTCTCAACTTTTTCCGAAAGCATCATGCTCATTTCAGCTCCCAAATCGGCCTCAAAAAAAAGACGTTCTAATTGTTCAATGACTTCGGGATCAACCTTTTTCGCTAGTAATGCGCGGATCTTTAAACCCAATGATCGAATCTGTGCGCCTTTTTTTTTAAAAAATTTTTTCCCCATTCTTTTGTTTCCATTGATTGAAAAAGGGACGATAACACATAAGGAGTCAAAAGGGAAGGTGCGATGAATATACACGAGTATCAAGCCAAGGAAATTCTTAAACAATTTGGGGTTCCCGTTCCACCATTTGGTGTGGCATCGAATGAGGCTGAAGTGAGGGCCTTGATTCAAAAGATGGGCCTTAAAGAGGGTGTCATTAAAGTACAGGTGCATGCTGGAGGCCGTGGAAAAGCGGGGGGGGTGAAATTTGCAAAAACACCAGAGGAGATTATAACATTTTCCAAAGGGCTTATGGGAATGAAAATTGTCAATAATCAAACAGGCCCGACAGGTGTAGTTGCCGAAAAAGTGTTAATAAGTCCTCCCGTCGAGATTAAAAAAGAATATTATCTTGCTGCGATTATTGATCGGGACAATGCCCTTCCTATGATCATTGCTTCGCCTGAAGGGGGAATGGAAATTGAAGAAATCGCCGTTAAAAGCCCGGAGAAAATCATGAAAGTTCCAATGGGGCTTGATGGTAAAATACGGGGGTATCACTTATTTGCTTTAGCCAAATTTATGGGGTGGGAGGGGGAAACCCGTCAACGAGGGATGAAACTTGTGGCAGCCCTTGCTAGCGCTTTTTCAACCATCGACAGCTCTCTTTTTGAAATCAATCCTTTGATTGAAACGTTTCAGGGAGAACTTTTCGCTCTCGATGCGAAGTGTGGGATCGATGATAATGCTTTATACCGCCAAAAAGAGATTGCAGCTTGGTACGACCCATCTCAACAAACAAAAAATGAAGTGTTGGCAAAAAAATTTGATCTCGCCTACGTGGGGCTTTCTGGCAATATTGGTTGTATGGTCAATGGAGCTGGTCTTGCAATGGCGACGATGGACATTATTCATACCTATGGGGGGGAACCTGCAAACTTTCTCGACGTGGGAGGGGGCGCTTCGAAAGAGAAGGTGGCACATGGGTTCACGATCATCTTGCTTGATCCAAATGTGAAAGCAATCTTCGTCAATATTTTTGGTGGGATTATGGATTGTGGGGTGCTGGCGGCAGGAATTGTCGAAGCCTCAAAAGAGGATCATGTCCCTGTGCCCCTTGTCGTTCGGATGGAGGGAACCAATGTCGATAAAGGAAAAGAAATTCTCAAAAAATCGGGACTCAACATCATGACAGCCGATACCATGGCAGACGGAGCCCAAAAAGCCCTGAAGGCCTGTTTAAAATCTCGGCACGTGTAATTTTTGATAGAACAAGATGCAAAAAGCCTATGCATCGAGATTTTAAATAGGCTCTTAAAGCGACGAAGGGGAGATAAATGGCAGTTTTGATTGATGAAGAGACAAAAATCATTACCCAAGGGATCACGGGTAAAGCGGGACAGTTCCACACCGAAGAAGGAATTAAATATGGATCTAAATATGTGGGAGGAGTCACCCCTGGAAAAGGGGGGCAAACTTGCCTCAATCTTCCTGTTTTTGATACTGTTAAGGAAGCAAAAGAAGCGACAGGGTGCGATGCAAGCTTGATCTTCGTTCCTGCTCCTTTTGCTGCTGAAGCGATTTTAGAGGCCGAAGATGCTGGTATCGAACTTATCGTTTGCATCACCGAAGGGATCCCGATCAGGGATATGCTGGAAGTTTCTCGCGTGATGCAAGAAAGCGAGACCTCTCATCTCATTGGTCCCAATTGCCCAGGAATCATCACTCCCGGAGCTTGTAAAATTGGGATCATGCCCGGTTACATTCACCAAAGGGGGAAGGTAGGTATAGTGAGTCGTTCGGGAACACTCACCTACGAAGCAGTGTGGCAAACTACTCAAGAAGGCTTGGGCCAAAGTACTTGTATTGGTATTGGGGGAGACCCTTTAAATGGAACGGATTTTATCGATTGTTTGGAACTTTTTGAACAAGATCCTGAAACTGAAGCAATTCTTTTAATTGGGGAGATTGGTGGAACAGCTGAGGAGGAGGCGGCAGCCTGGATCGAAGCTTATTGTTCTAAGCCTGTGGTTGCTTTTATCGCCGGAATGATGGCGCCTCCTGGAAGAAGAATGGGGCATGCGGGAGCAATCATTTCTGGTGGAAAAGGGACGGCAAAAGATAAAATCGAGGCATTGCAAGCTGCGGGGGTTACCATTGCTGAAACTCCTGCAGTGATTGGAAAAACATTAAAAAAAATCCTTTAATGATTACAATTCCTGGGAAAATTCCTATAAGCATTCACCCTCTTTTTTGGTTAATTGCCCTTTTTATTGGCTGGATGTGGACGTTTTCGCTCATCGGAATGATTCTTGCTGTTATGGTGATCCTCTATTCGGTTTTATTTCATGAATTTGGCCATGCGTTAACTGCTGTTGCTTTTGGTCAAAAAACCAGGATTGAATTGGCCGTTTTTGGAGGATTTACCTATCGTCAGGGGAGAAAACTCAAACTTTGGGAAGAGTTTCTAGTTGTCTTAAATGGTCCCATCGCAGGTTTTATCCTTTGCGTAATCGCCTATTTCATCGCCCACCATGCAACCATTAAAAATACGTATATTTTTTTTATGGTCAATTTTACTGCAATGGCTAACTTCTTTTGGGCCCTTATTAACCTTGTCCCCATCCTTCCCCTCGATGGCGGTCATTTAATGAGCATTATCTTGGAGGCAATCTTCGGTTTTAAAGGAGTTCGTTATGCGATCGTTGTTGGACTTGTGATCGGTTCAGCTATTACAATCTTTTTCTTTGTGATTAGCCAGTGGTTCATTGGGGCTTTGTTTTTGATCCTCACTTTCGAAAGTTTTAGATCACTTAAGTACTATCGTCTCCTTTCTGAACGGGATCGAGATACCGACTTGCAGGATTTGCTTAAAGGGGCCAATCTTGCCTTAGAAGAAAAAAATATCGATGAAGCCATCGTGAAACTAGAGCGAGTGAGGGCCCAAGCGGGTGGGGGAATTTTATTTACCATGGCGACAGGACAGCTGGCCCAAGTGTACAAAGAGCAGATGCGTTATCAACTAGCTTACGACATCTTAAAACCCGTGAGAAAGCAATTGACTTCGGAATATTTTTCATTGTTTCATTTTTTAGCGTATATGAATAAAGATTATGCGACTGTAGCAGAAATGGGAAACCACTGTTACCAATTAACTCCGACTCCAGATACAGCATTTATGAATGCATTGGCCAATGGAGCTTTGGGAAAGGCTGAGCCCGCGGTGGGGTGGTTGGAGTGTGCGATCAGAGAGGGATATGAAACGATTGGAAAGGCAGTGGGTAGAACCGAGTTTGATCCAATTCGTCAGGATCCATTGTTTAAACGTTTCATTGCAGGGCATCCATCGGATTCTACCGAAATAATTTGAAGTGTTGGGGATTCCATCTTTAGAATAGACATCTTGCATAAGTCAGTTTCGTGCCCGTGAGCGTGCCCGTGCCGGTGCCCGAAAAAATTATACTTTACACTA
>JAGRNW010000097.1 GCA_020440555.1 Chlamydiia bacterium | reverse complement strand
TGTGAAATCAAGATGTAGTGCCGAATATGCTCAAGTTTTCGGATTTTCCCGAGTAGAGCTTCTGAACTTGGGTTAATACAAGCTTGAATATGGTGGCTCTTGCTTTTATAGCCTTGCTCTTAAAAAGATTTTAAACAGGCTCTAAGGGGCAAGACGAGTGATTAGCCAAGAATCCTCGACCTTCACATATACAAAACGATCATGCAATCTACTTTGTCTACCTTGCCAAAATTCTACTCGTGTGGGAACAAAACGGTATCCCCCAAAATGAGAAGGAACTGGCACTTTTTTTCCTCTGTATTTTTTTTTAAGGCGTAAAAAAGTCTCCTCTAATACATATCGAGATGCCAACGGTTCGCTTTGTGCTGAGGCAAGTGCACTTAATTGCGCCAATTTCGGACGTTTGAAAAAATAGAATTTCACCTCCTTCCGTGGAATTGCTACAACAGCTCCTTCGAAGTTCACCTGTCTATAAATTTCTTTCCACCAAAATGTTAGGCTAGCGTTTGGATTTTGCGATAAGTGTTCTCCTTTACGGGAATGGGTGTTAGAAAAAAAAACAAGTCCACTTTCATCATATTCTTTTAGAAGAATTGTCCGGGAAGAGGGGTGGTTGTCAAGAGTAGACGTACAGAGAATCATCCCATTGGGTTCAAAGACTTTTGCTTGAATCGCTTGTTTAAGCCAGAAGGAAAATTGACTCATAGGGTCATTTCTTAATTCGTTTTCTAATAGAGGGGTATTTCCATATTCGTGACGAAAAGTATGAAGAGTTTTTTTCTTGAGCTTTCTTGGCATATTCCTCATATTCCAAATTTTACTATTTTGGAGAAGAAAAATGAAAAGATTATCTATTAGAGATTTGCCAGTTCAAGGAAAAAAAATACTTATGCGCGTCGATTTTAATGTTCCCCTCGACAACGATTTCAATGTCACCGACCCCTCTAGAATTGTTGCCTCTCTTCCCTCGATTCAGTATTTACTTGAAAATGAAGCTTCTATTATTTTAATGAGCCACCTAGGCCAACCTCATGGATCCCCAAATCCCGAGCTCTCTCTTGCACCCGTTGCCAAGGTCCTAGGCACTCTCTTGGAGCAAAAAGTCATCATGGCTCCCGATTGTGTGGGGCAAAAAGTCAAGGATCTCGTCACGGCATTACAGCCCAAGGAGATTTTATTATTAGAAAATCTTCGCTTTCATCGTGCAGAAGAATCTCCAGGGGCCAAACTTTTGTTTGCTAAAGAATTAGCCTCTTTTGCTGATTTTTATGTTGATGATGCTTTTGGATGCGCCCACAGAAAGCACAGTTCGATCACAGAAGTTCCCAAATTTTTCCCTAATAGATCAGCAGCGGGATTTCTTCTAGAGAAAGAGACTTCTTTTTTAGGAGACCTTTTGGAAAGTCCTGAACGCCCTTTTTATGCAATCATTGGAGGAGCTAAAATTTCTTCAAAAATTGGGGTGATCAAAGCTTTACTACACAAAGTTGATGCTTTTTTAATCGGTGGAGGAATGGCTTTCACCTTTCTTAAGGCGCAAGGAAAAGAGATTGGAAATAGTTTATATGAGGCCGATCTTGTTTCCTTTGCAAAAGAAATTATTGAAGTTGCTCAAACAAAGGGCATCCCTGTCTTGCTTCCAATCGATGTGGTCGCAGCTCGAAAGATGAGTGATGACGCATATCCCGAAATTTTTTCTATTGAAAAAGGAATTCCCTTTGAGCGTATGGGGCTCGACATAGGCCCTGAAACAATTGAAAAATTTAGCCAATTTCTTCAGGCAGGAAAAACAGTGTTATGGAATGGCCCTCTGGGAGTATTTGAGTTCACCCCTTTCGCCAAGGGAACTTTTTCTGTGGCTAAAATATTAGCAGCTCTTGACGGGGCAACAATTGTGGGGGGCGGTGATCTCATTGCGGCAATCAATTTAAGTGGGGTAGCAAAATCGATGACTCACATTTCAACCGGAGGAGGTGCCACGCTTGAGTTTATCGAGCATGGCAGCCTCCCTGGCCTTGAAGCTCTTATAGCCAATCAAAATGAAGATTTGCCCAACATTAATTTCATGACATAAAAATTATCATTGATGCGCCTCCGCATGACCTCCAAAGTTTCTTATGTCGGGCCGAAAAGATCTTGCAAGAATCCCAAACAGAGTTGTTGCCAAGCAACAACACCATTCAGCAAAGGTCTATTGCATCCATGCGTGCATGAGTGTTTGATGATATCCCTCGACCTGTTGAGGATCATAATCGGCCCCCTTGATGAGCTCTCTAAGTGCCATTTCGTAGCCTTTAACAATAGAAGGTTGAATCTTATCAAAGCGCGTGATCGTGATAGGTGCATTTGGGTTGAGGGTATACCGATCAGTTAAAAGCATTTTAATTTCTGTTGGGTACCCTGATATCGCCTCATCGTAGTAGTATTCCGAAATGACTCTATTTGCGAAGGGATATCCATTCGGATAAGCTGGATAGCAGACGTTATTTACAAAACCATAAGGCTCTTCGGAATCATCAAAAATCTGAAGCAAAATACCTCGATCTTCTTTCAGCTGAGTTTTCCCTATGAGCAAGGCTTCCTCTACAATACTTGGTTCCATTCCAAGGCTTTGAAAAAATTTCTTTAAGTCAGCTTCTAGAAGTGTTGATCGCATTTTAGAAACATTCAGAGTAAAGTTTGATACAGATGTGAATCCTATACGATTATGGTTGCTGTAAAGAGCGATATTGATCGGAAAGAGTTGTCTTTGGACATGCATGCCAAGATTTCTTTCAGGTTGAAAAAATTTTGGGATGTCCACAAGTTCCTGAAGAACTTGCTTCCTAAAACAAGGAATATCCAGAAAGTGGAAATCTTTAGGGATTTCAATCCCCACGACTTCCTCCAAAATAATTTTAATAACATCTTGGTAAACTCTATATTCAAGTGAATCCCCATGATAACCAACAAATCCCTCGATCTCCTTTGAAATAGCTTTGTCAAAGAGATCGTTGTAAATCAAGCTAACGTTATCTAATCGCAAATTGTACTTAATTTCATCTAAGGTGTGCGTCTTCAGATATTTTTCGGTCGGAGATTCAAACGCACCCAACGGAGAAAGATTCACAATCTGAGTATTGGGTTTTACTTCTTCATTTTCTGGAAGTTTGCTTGCGTCTCTTGTACTTTTCAGTTTTGTAAATGGCTTTTGGCTATTCACTTCGACTGAAAATTCCAAGATCTGCAACGTAAATTCCTCTGAATTTGAGAAAGATAACCCAACACTCAGGTTAACAGCATATAGCAACATAAAAAGTGAAATAATTTTATTCAGCTTGTTCATCGCTCACCTCCCAAACCGTAAAAAGTTCTTGTCTATATTGAATGACTTTTTCCTTATCCACATCTAGCCCCTTAATGAATTCTCTTAACTCTTGCTCATACTTCTGTATGATTTGAGAATCTAAAGCATCATATCGCTTGATGTACAAGGAAGAATGCGGATTCAGCGTATGTCGATTACTCATGAGCATTCGAATTTGCCAGAAAAAACTTGAGGGATCTGTTCCCTTTATAATTTCAGAGATGGGTGAATGAGAAAAACCTCCACATTGCTCATCAGATAATTCATAGTACTCTTTCCAAGGATTGAAATGAGACATATCAAAAACTTGAATCAATATTCCTTTTTCAGCACTGAGATGGTATCGGCCGATAGTAAATGCTTCATGTATCGAAGATGTGTCTATTCCAAGTGTGTTGAATAACCAGACCAATTTGTTCTCATAATTGACGTAGTTCAAAGAGGTATTATTAGCAAAATAATAGTAGGAACAGCTAGCAGAATGCTGAAAATTACCGTAAAGGGCGTAGTTCATGCAAAGAAAATGCGTGGGAGAATAGTTAAACCCATAGTCGCTACCGTATTCCTGCAAAGTTTGATGATGAAACTGGGGATCACCTGGAATACGCAAGAAATGAAAGTCCTCCCTGATAGGAATCTGAACCTGTTCCTCTAGAATCAACCTAATGATGTCCTGATAGATTCGATACTCCTGAGTACTTCCATGATATCCGAGAAAACCGGGCTCCTCACGATGCCAGATTTTATCGAAGAGATTCCTGTGAATCATAGAGACGTTTAAGTTTTTTAGACCAGAGCTAATTGTTTCCCAACCATAGGCATTAATAAACCTCTCTGTTGGGTAACGGTATTCAATTTCTCTTTTTATATGAGGGGGGTAGGCGTCAAAGATCTCATCTGCTTGTAAGCTGCCAGTGATAACAAACAGAAGTAGGAGTTTGCAAAAAATACATCTGGGGCTAAACGTCCTTTGAAAATAAAATAGACCGCAAAACATGGATAACAACCTCAGTTGTGTTATTATCCTGTTGGATTTTAATAGCTTACAAAATATAAGTCGATGGATAGAAATATTTAAACACTTTATGCTCTGGATCCATCAAACGAAAAAATTAATGCATGGTCGTGAAATGACAGCTGCTCCCGCAATTAATTTTTTGAACTCCAAGAAGAGACACGGATAATAAAAACAAAAACAAACCCATTGGCTCCTCGATCGGGCCTCCCAACGATCATAACTTCTTTATTTTCAACACACAATC
>JAGRNW010000096.1 GCA_020440555.1 Chlamydiia bacterium | reverse complement strand
GAGACAGCGTCCTGACATCCGGGCAGCAGAAAATGAACTTGAAGCGGCTGGCGCTCGCCTCCTCGTCGCCAAAAAAGACCTCCTCCCAAGCGTTTCTCTTTTAAGTTCCTATACGTGGGAAACAGGATCTTATTCAAACCTTTTTAAATCAGCCAGTCAAAATTGGTTTTTTTTTCCTCAAATATCCATTCCTCTTTTCAATGCCGGAGTTATTCGAGGGAATATCCTTGTTCAATCGGCAAAACAAAAACAAGCTGTTATCTTCTACGAAAAAATTGTAATGGAAGCTCTTGAGGAAGTCGAAATGAGTTTAGCAGCCTATTTTGATGAAACCTCCAGATATCTTGCCTTAGAGGATGAGGTCAAAAGAAACCAATCAGCCATGGCTATCGCTCTTGATCAGTATAAAGCTGGAATAGAAAGTTTTGAAGTGGTGATCGATAGTGAAAGAGATTTGTATAATGCTAAAAGTCAACTGATAGATAGTCAAGAACATCTGATGACCGCTCTGATCGCTGTCTATAAATCATTAGGTGGAGGGTGGCCATGCTCGTGTTTGCCATAAAAATGCTTGTGGGAGATCGGGCCAAATTTTTTGGAATGCTTTTGGGGCTCACCTTTGCCTCTTTTATCATCACCCAGCAAGCAGGAATTTTTATTGGTTTGATGCAAAGAACCTATGGATTTATCAGAGATACTTCGCAGCCTGATCTTTGGGTCATGGATAAGGAGGTACGTTATATTGATGATATAAAACCGATCAAAACAACTAAACTCTACAACGTTCAAGGGGTAAGCGGAGTTGATTGGGCGGTCCCCCTTTTTAAGGGACTCTTGAAAGCCCGGTTGTCTTCAGGAAAATATGAAGTCTGCAATGTCATTGGAATCGATGACTCTTCATTAATCGGGGGACCCCCAAAAATGATCGAAGGAAAAGTGATCGATCTCAGAATTCCTGATGGGGTGATTGTAAATAAAGTAGGGGCGAAGGATAGATTGGCCAAGGAAGAAAAAAGCGGAAAAAAAATCCCTATGCGAGTTGGAGATCGACTTGAGATCAATGACCATAGAGCTGTGGTTGTGGGAATAGCTGAAGTGACCCGTACCTTTCAATCACAACCTGTTATCTATACAACAATTGATAGGGCCGTAATGTATGCTCCTTCTGAAAGAAATCTTCTTTCCTACATCCTGGTTAAAGCTAAACCTGGAATTTCTCCTAAAGAATTGGCACAAAAAATTAGGAGAGAAACAAAACTGGCTGTTTACACACGAAATGCTTTCGAGTGGAAGACGGTGGAGTATTTTGTAAAAAATACGGGGATATTGCTTAATTTTGGCTTTGCTGTCCTTTTGGGATTTATCATTGGAACAGCCATCGCCGGACAGACATTTTATAACTTTGCTCTTGACAATCTTCGATATTTCGGCGCCTATAAGGCGATGGGAGCTACCCATAAGCTCCTCATTAAAATGATCATTCTTCAAGCTATTGTAATGGCTCTTCTCGGTTGGGGGGTTGGAATGTTCGCTACCTCACTGTTTGCTATTTTTTCCTACGGAACTGATCTTTCGTTTAAAATGCCTTGGCAGCTCTACATTGCAAGCGGTCTTACTATGCTTGTAATCACTTCTTTTGGAGCCATTTTAAGTATGATCAAGATTGTTCGTCTTGACCCAGCAATTGTATTTAAAGGAACTTAAAATGGAAGAACCTGCTGTAGTATGTCGCTCAATTAAAAAAAAATATGGGCATGGTGTCACACAGGTGACAGCCCTTAGAGGGATTGATCTAGAAGTTCGTAAGGGAGAACTTCTGATGGTCGTGGGTCCTTCTGGGTGTGGGAAAACAACCCTTTTGTCAATCATCAGCGCGATTCTTTCCCAGGATTCAGGAGAATGTCTCGTCTATGGCCACAATCTGCAACAGGAAAGTGGCGAAAACAAAACATTATACCGAGGGCAACATATAGGATTTGTGTTTCAGGCCTTCAACTTGATCCCAATGCTTAATGGAATTGAAAATGTTTCTATTCCGCTGATCCTAAATGGTGTTCCTTCTAAGGAGGCTGCGGAACGATCCAAAGAACTTTTGATCCGCGTGGGACTTAAGGAGAGGATAATGGCTTTTCCTTCCGATTTATCGGGGGGGGAACAACAACGGGTGGCAATCGCTCGCAGCTGTATCCATAACCCTAAGCTCATTGTCTGCGATGAACCCACAAGTGCCTTGGATCATCAAACAGGTATTGCCATTTTAGAACTTTTTAAAGAGATTGTAAGTGTTCAACAGTGTGCCTTAATCATTGTGACTCATGATCAGAGAATTTTCGAATTTGCTGATAGAATTCTAAAAATGGACGATGGAAAAATTATTGGAGAGCAGAGGAATGGAGCTCAGGCTTTTCGGACATGGTCTCGCCGCTTGGAGATTCAGTAACAGTCACAGTGGTTGTCGTGAGTGTTGCGGACAAAATATTAAATCTTTTGCCGAGAGCTTTGATTGCAAACATCCACATTACAATTACACCCAAGAGAATCCCTGCAACATAGGTAGTACTAGCTGAAATGGTTGTAAAAACCATTAAAAGACCTTGATGGATAAGCGATCCTCCCGATTTTCCCAACCTTGAACCCACTCCATCGATCGCAGCCTTCCCTTTGAGCTTGCTTTCCATCGAAAGAGGGATAAAGGCCATCTCTTTGGTGGCGTCAAAAAGAGTGAATTTAGCTGCGCGACAGAAACAGTTTTGAATGGACCCAAAGAGGACAACTAAGATGAGAGGAGAAGTGCCAAATTGAGCCACCAAACCCCCTAAACTGTTTCTTCCAAAGAAAAAGAGAAAAAAACCAATACTTGTACTCAGGAGGATGAGGGGAGTGACCAGAGCAGATAATGTCCATCCAAAGCGACGAATCATCTGTCCCGAGATAAAGATAGAGGCAAACAAAGAGATGATTCCCGTAAAGGTTGTGATATGACTCATGTAAGAGGTATAATCGTTGGGGTGGGGATAGAGCATTTTAACCTGATCTTTCCAAATCACTTCGACGAGATTGATCACCACATTGTAGGATAAAACGATGATAGCGATATAGAGAAGATACTTTGAACGGCTAAGAAAGAGAAAATTCTCTCTCATTGACATTTTGATTTTTCCCTTGTGTTCTTTGAGGTTCTGACGATCGTCCCCTTCAAGAACGTGGTTCGTGAGATAACGATAAATCAGCATGACGAGGAATCCGCAGAGAATGACTGTGGCTGTGAGAAGGGCAAGAGAATGTTCCCAATGGGTCGATTTGATTGGAAAATGAGAGTAAAGAAAGGAACCTGTGAGAAAAACAGCAAATTGTCCTGAAACAATGGCTGCGATATTGAGGCCAATAGCAATCAGTCCATAAAATCTTTTTGCTTCTCCCAATCGTGTCACTTCATTGCAAAATCCCCAGAAAAGCATTGAAAGAATGGTCGAGCTCCAAAGCTCTCCCATGATGTAGAAAGCGCTGAATGTCCAATACCGGATCATAGCAATCAACCCCATGCATCCAGCCGGGAGCACAGAGGAGAGAGAATCGGCTAAACGATGGAGATGAAAGATTTCTCGCATCGGAAAGATCACAAAGGTAAATAAAGCAAAAAATATGAGGAAGATGGTGACCATCGTGTAAAAAACACGATTTCGTGTGAGTCGATTATTGAGACGGCTATAGATAAAGGTAATGAGGAAGGCTCCTGGAACGATTCCCCATACTTTAATAAAAGGGATCACTTCCGCGCCACTGGCTTCAGCAGTGACGAGAAGGGCATCTTTCATATTGCGCAATATATTGTAGTTGAATCCTATAAAGAAGGCCATCAGAAGCAAAGGGAGAAATTTGCGTAATTCATAAGCATGAACGGGCCAGAGATAGGAACGAAGTTTAGAGAAGGGCGTTTTTTGAGATTCACTCATGTTAGCCGATCTCCAGAGAAATAAATGTTAGGCATTTGCCCCATTTTTTTATATCTCCTATCAAGAAGAAGCGAGATTATAAACTATTTGGTATTAAAGCGCAAAGTAAATAGAATGCTTGATGTTTATGAAAAAGTGTTTGAAAAATAGGGTACAAGAGCTTAGGATGCTTCTTTTTGGAAAGATGGCTGAGTGGTCGAAAGCACGTCCCTGCTAAGGACGCGTACCCGATTAGGGTACCGAGGGTTCGAATCCCTCTCTTTCCGCCAGTTTTTATTTCTCGAAAAGTTTTTGTGGAATTTTCTAGATTTATCAATGCGCCTCTAAACCCCAGTATTCATGGGCTTTACAGGTCAGTATGGATGGTAAAGAGAGAGCATTGGATACTGTCTTTGTTGAGCGCCTATGGCGAACGGTGAAATATAAGCACCTGCATGAATACGAAACAGTCAGGGAGTTATCAAGAGGATTGGAAGAGTTTTTCCTTTTCTATAATAATGAGTACTTTTCATTCCATGCCGATATTATGCTGATAACGTGTCGATACATATGTCATTAATCCAGGGAGTTTTCACTAAAAAGATTTAACACTTATTTCTATCCAAAAATATCATTGCCAATAAGCCTTTCAAATACCCGTTACCAAAGGCTGCCGCTCTCCTAACAGACG
>JAGRNW010000095.1 GCA_020440555.1 Chlamydiia bacterium | reverse complement strand
TTTCTTTGCTTCCTATTAAAAAGGAGATAAAAGAGGTGATTTGTGAAATGAACCAGATGATCGGTTTGAAAAGGATATGGATTCCATAAAGGATGGGCATTCCGAGCATCACCACGTGTTCAGCATATTTTCTGGCAGCAAAAAGAGGACAAAGCTCTGCCAAGATCACCACTAAAAATACTTGCGTAAGAGGAGCTAAATCGGGATTTAGACCAAGAGCAGAATAAAATTCTCGCGAGCTTTGAGATCCGATCTGAAGGGAGATATTTACTCCTAAAATAACGTTAGCAAAGAGACGCGAGGGACGATCCAGGAGACTTTTAAGCCAGATAGCCCGGCGGATTTTTAAAGCGACATAATACTGAAGACGCACTCTATTGAAAGAAACTGAGGCCATTTCCATCATTGAGAAAAACCCCTGAGTGAGGATACAAAAAAAAGTGAGCATGAGCCAAAAAAAAGGAAAAGGATTCATTGTACCCTAAGTTGTTTCCTTTTTGTTGTTAGTGTTTCGGATGTAGATCCGTCGTACACGATTTGGATTTGAGTAAAGGACACGAAATTCAAATCCCCTCCATTTGTATGTTGCGCCACCTTTTGGGATTTCTCCAAATTTTTCTGTTAACCAACCCCCAATTGTGACCATATTGTTTTCAGAAGGGAGGGAAACGCCATAAATTTCTTCGAATTCAGAGAGTTCTAGTTTTCCAGAAGTAATGATCACCCCCTCTCCAGCATCCGTATAGTGGCTTCTTTTGTCTCTTTTATCTTTGATTTCACCGATCACGACTTCATACAGATCTTCGGCAGTGATTAGCCCCGTGATCGATCCATACTCGTCCACAACAATTCCCATATTGATCTGTCTTTCAAGGAACTGTTTGAGTAGAATTCTGCCATGAATCGTTTCAGGTACATAAAAAGCTTTATGAGTGAAACGTAAAACATCGGAAGGTTGATGAATGCTCCCTTGATGATGAAAAAAGGATTTGGCTGTCAAGATTCCTTTGAGATGTTGAAGATCATTGTGGCAGATGGGAATTTGTGAACATTCTTCATTGACAAAAAGATGAGTAAGTTTAGTTAGCGGCTCTTCTATATTGTAAAATAAAACTTCATGACGTGGGTGCATACGTTCTTTGACGGTGATTTTTCCCAAAGAAAGATATCCATCAATGAGTTCAACTTCTTCAGAAGAGATAACGCCCGATTCTTGAGAGGTTTTAAGAACATGACTGATTTCTTCAATTGAGATGGTGCGTTCTTTCTTTAGAAAGAAAAAGAGACTTCTATAGAGGAATGTGGTGATTTTGATGACAAAATAACGGATGGGTCCCAGAACCTTCTGAAGCAAGGAGAGAATGGGAGCAACTTTTGTTGCAATCATTTCATTCTTTTGCATTGCAATTGTCTTTGGTACAATCTCTCCCAAAAAAAGAGTAAGCACCAAAGGAATTCCAACCTTATATCCCCAATTTGAAGGGGAAGAAAAGAGATTGGCAGCAGTATTTTGAACTAGGATGTTGGCTAAAATATCGCCAAACAGAAGAGTGACAAGGAGATTGCGTGGGTGAAACAAAAGTTGTGCAATTTCTCTTTTTTTAGGATTTAAATCTTCTTTTAAAAGACAGACTTGAGCTGAGCTCAATGAAAAAAATGAAATTTGAGAAAGAGAAAAGAAAAAGGAAATTAAGGTAAAAATGATCAGAAGAATGATGAGAAGTGTGATCATGGAGTATAAAAATGAACTTTGATTTCCCCTTCGGGAACAAGCCCTAACCCTCTCATTAACACCATCTCAATCCACGCTGGATCGTGGCGACTTTCAATCTGCAAAAGAAGGTCATCTTGGATGGACAATAAGTCCACTTTTTCTTGTAAAAGTGACGTATATTGCGTTGACAGGCGATTTTGTTCTCGTTTTTTATATAGGGAAGCTTGTTCATAAGAAAACGTGCATAAAAAGATAAAAAGAATGACCCACCATGATTTAAGAATTAATTCGACAAAAAGGCGTGAACGTTTCTGAGCGGCGGAAGGCGTATTCATTTTTAAACAGTTGGTACTGTAATACCCATTTGCTTTTGATACTTTCCGCCTCGATCGGCATAAGAAGTAGTGCAATGATTTTTAGCTTCAAAAAATATGACTTGAGCGATTCCTTCATTTGCATAAATTTTAGCGGGCAAAGGGGTTGTATTTGAAATTTCGATGGTGACATGCCCTTCCCATTCTGGTTCAAAAGGAGTGACATTTACGATGATTCCACATCGGGCATAAGTTGATTTTCCTAGGCAAATTGTGAGAATATTACGGGGAATACGGAAATATTCAATGCTTCTTGCAAGAGCAAATGAATTAGGGGGGACAATACAAAACTCTCCTTGATAATTTACAAATGTCTTATCGGTGAAAGATTTAGGATCAACAACTGAGTTGTTGACGTTTGTAAAAATCTTAAATTCATCGGAGATACGGAGATCATACCCATAACTGGATAGGCCATAGCTGACGAGTTTCTCACCAGCAGCATTGACTTTGACTTGAGACGAAATGAACGGATCGATCATTTTCTCTTCGAAGGCCATTTTTTTGATCCACGAGTCTTCCTTAATAGACATTGATTTTTCTCCTTCAAGTTTATCGCTAGCGCTAGAATCGCATTTTTGCTACGATTTTGTGAAGAGAAAAACTGATGCTTGCTGAATGTCCAATCATAGGGAAAGTTTTATTGAATCAACTTTAGCAAAAGAAGATTTCACCTTTGAGATTCCTTTACGCCCTCAGAAATTAGCAGAATTTGCTGGGCAAGAGGACGTGAAGGAACGGCTCAGTGTTTTGATCGGAGCAGCAAAGGAGAGGGGAGATCCCTTGGGGCATCTTATCCTTTCTGGCCCTCCAGGCCTTGGAAAAACTACCTTGGCTGGGATCATATCCAAAGAGATGGGTTCGACGATGGTTGTCACATCCGGACCTATGCTTGAGAGGCCTGCTGATCTGGCGGGTGTCCTTTCGAATCTCAAAAAAGGCGATTTTCTTTTTATTGATGAGATCCATCGTTTGAACGTAACGGTTGAAGAGTACCTCTATCCAGCGATGGAAGATTTTGTTCTTGATTTGATGATCGATTCGGGACCAAATGCACGTTCAGTTCAGCTTCAGCTTGCTCCTTTTACCTTAATTGGAGCGACAACACGGGTAGGCCTTCTTTCCGCTCCTTTGCGTTCTCGCTTTTCCTTTAACAGTCGACTTAATTATTACAATCCTGAAATTTTACAAAGAATTTTAACTAGATCAAGCGGAATTATAAAGATGAAAATTGAAAAGAATGCGCTTTTAGAAATCGCAAAACGATCGCGTGGAACCCCGCGAATTGCCAATCATCTTCTTAAATGGGTTCGCGATTATGCTCAAATGCGCGCTTCTTCTCCCATTACCCATAATATTGCATTAAAGGCTTTAGAAATGCTATCCATCGATGAAAAAGGTCTTGATGAGATGGACAAACAACTCTTAACATTGATGATTGATTCTTTTGGAGGAGGCCCAGTGGGAGTGAACACTCTATCCATTGCTGTGGGAGAGACGGCGCAAACACTTGAGGAGGTACATGAGCCTTTTTTGATCATGCAGGGGTTTTTACAGAGGACGCCTAGAGGTAGGGTTGTTACTCCTCTTGCCTATACTCATTTGGGCAAACCCTGTCCTTCAGAGTTAAACCAAAACAAAAGGAAACAATAAAGTATGAGACGGTATCCCTTTTTCATATCAGCTTTTTTGATTTGTGCACTTCTTTCTGTGGAATTACAAGCGGTGACGATGACAAATCCCCTCAATCGTCAATCTTCTCATGCGGCCAAAGGACCCTCAATCAGAGTTCTTCTTAAAAAAAATGTCAATTCTGCCTATCTTGAAGCGAAAGGAGAATATCGTGTTGTTGCAGCCCGAACGGGTTCCTATCTTAGCTCTGGAATTTCTGGGAAACGGTTTATCATTCATGGAATGAAAGAAGGTTTGCGCTGGGGAGAAGAATACCCAGATATCTACCAAATTAAAGTGTTTCCGACTTCTGATGAAACAACTTTTTTTCTGGATGGAATCCAGTATAGAGGCGCTATGGTGATCATGCAAGGGGAAGATACTCGGGTGACTATTGTTAATGAGGTGCCGATCGAAGATTATTTGCGTTCGACTTTGGCGATCGATGTAAGTGCTTCTTTATCTAAAGAAGCACTAGCTGCTCTTGTGATCACAGCCAGAACGGTTGCGTTTACGATGACGAACGATCGTTTTGCTAATCTGTGGGATGTGAGTGGTGAAGAGATTCATTATTTTGGGGAGGGTGTTTGTTTACAAGATCGCTGTGTAGAGCAGACGATCGCTGACACAAAATATATGGTTCTTCAAAAGGGTGTTGAGGCGAGCGAAATAGGAAAACATTTTATTGAGAGAATTCAAGAACTTTCTCTGAGAGGATTGAATGCAAATGAGATCATTAGAAGGGAGTTTCCTCATACTAAGATTGTTTCTGACTATACCCATTCCACTTCAAGAATTGGGATTTCGGCAACGCCAAAGCCCCGGGCTTGAACGATCATAAATGACCCCATATTTCTAATATTGAGTCATTTATGATCGTTCA
>JAGRNW010000094.1 GCA_020440555.1 Chlamydiia bacterium | reverse complement strand
TTACGGGGAGTTAAAAAGCTTATTGGTTCAAAAATTTTATATCATAAATTCTCAAACTAAAATTACCTGAGTATATAACCAAAGGAGGAATGTATGGTTGGACCAATTGGTCAAAATGAGTCCCGCGCTCCAGAGCATGAAACGCAAGATGACAATGCTCGGCAAGCGCTACAAATTCTCAATGTATTAGAGGTTTATTCCTTTTTTCTCGAACAAGATAAGGAACATGCTTTAAAGGCAGTCGATGCCTCCTCTTTGCAGAGCGAACTTAAAAAAACTGAAGAAGAGGTGGAAGAGGGAAAAATCACTCCCTCCCAAGCTTCTAATAAAATTCTTTCTCTTATTCGAGAATATGAAAAAAAACAAGGCAGCTCTTTGCCCTCTTTCGATCTCACGCACCCTAAAGATTATGCAATGCGAGTAGCGGATCAGGTGTTTGCTTTTCAAGCATTTGTCAAAGGCATGGCCGAGCGAGAGGGAGACATTTTGGCAAATGGAAAAGAACTCGCACAGACGCTTGAAAAATTGGGAATCAATGTGACAAATGGTCATCTTTCTTACGAAGAGGGTTTAGCACAATTGCTAGGACATATTCAATCGACTTACCCAGACCTTCCTCCCTCCATGCGTTATCCTCTTCCCATCACAAATGCCTATATGTGAGCTTTTTCAATTTCCCATGGCGCTTTTTGAATCCGCAAAAAATAGACAATGCACATAAGTAATTGATTTATAACAACTAATAACCATGCTCCTGCTACAGAAACTCCAAAATAGTTGATGGCAATGTAGATAGGAATGAGATAGGTTACCCATTGGGCTATCATACCAATCATCATGATGAATTTTGTATCACAAGCAGCAACCAGAGCCCCAATCATAGCCCACATCCAACCATCTAAAAGAAAAAAGAGGCTGGTGTAGATGAGAGCTAGTTTGAGGGTTATAACAAATGAAGGGGTGAAAACAACGAAAATCTCTGCCTTAGAAAGAAAAATCATTCCTACTTTCTCTCCAAAAATAATCACTCCCAAAAATAAAACAGAAAAAAAAAGGGCATGGATTTTACAAGCCGAAAAGATATTTTGGTTAATATGGAGGTAGCGCTTGGCTCCAATAAAATTGGAGACAAGAGAGCGCGTCCCACGAAAAATTCCATTATTAATAAAATTAAAAAGAAGATAAAGACTCTGCATCATTACAGCAATCGCATGATACTCACTTCCAGTTCTTTCCATAATTTTGAAAAAAACAAAATGGGCGACCATTTCACTGGCATGTCCTAGACCTGCAGGGAATCCTACCCTTATTCCCTCCCAAATTGTTCTGATTTTTATTTTTAAAGCAAAACGGCCAGGATTCTTCTTTGCAAAGAAGAAAAAAAGAGCAAAAAGCAAAACACAAGAGGCCTGCGCGGAGACTGTTGCGTAGGCAGCCCCCTGAATCCCCATCTCTTTAAAACCTCCTATACCAAAGATCAGAAGATAATCGAGAAGAGCATTAATTCCATTGGAACCAAGAGTAATAACGGCGATAATGCGAGTTTTTCCCCGTCCACTAAAAAACCCACTTAAAGCGGGAGTTGCAAAAAAGAAAAAACTCCCACGCATAAGAGTTGCGAAATAAAGTGCTTCTTCTTGTCGATAAATCCCAGAACGGAAAAGGACATGGGGAGCAATTTCACCGATTAGAAAAAAAAGAGGAAGCAACAAAAAAGAAAGCCAGACCATTTGCCAAACAACTTCTCCAATTTTTTCCTCCTGACCAGCTCCATGTAACCTACCAGCAAAAACTTCAGACATACTTGTCATGGCAATAGGAACCATTAAAAAGATATAGGCAGAAACCGATCCATTGGCACATGCAGCAAATGCCTTGAGAGAATAGTGTCCCAAAAAAAGACGGTCAACAAAGAGCATCATGCCAGATGAGAAGAGTCCCAACATGATAGGCCAGGTAATCGTCCACATCTCTCCCATCGATCCAGGAGAATGAACGGTCATTTGATATGAGGGGCCTTTTTTCATTCTGACCACTTTAAATTAAAAGAACTCAAAAATAAAGAAAATTTTTCTATCATTCCATTTTATAAATAGTTTTTTGAAAAAATAAAAAACTATATTTTTAAATATTTGGAATTTTTGTTAATATTTGTTTTTAAGAGGATATATTAAGGATTATTTACTAATTATGTTTAAGAAAATCATTGGGTTAAGTTTAATATTATTAGCACTCGCAACAACTACAGAGGGGACCTGCGGTTCAGTGATTTGCATCCATGGGTTTTTGCGCACTTATCGCTGTATGCGTCCTATGGGGCGTTCTTTGCAAAAATGTGGATTTGATGTATGTTTATGGGATTATCCAAGCCGCAAGAGAAGTATTCAAGGTCATGCGCGTAATCTTCTTTGTATTTTAAAAGCAAAGGCTTCAGAAAAGCCTGGTGAGCCCATTCATTTTGTTTGTCATTCGCTTGGGGCTTTGATTTTGCGCGCGACATTAAATATGCCCGGATGTCCGGAGGAGGCAAAAATTGGGAGAGCGGTTTTACTTGCTCCTCCAAACAGAGGATCCTCCTTTGGTCAGAGCGTGAAAGACGTGCTGCCAGCAAAATGGATTCTCGGTTCCGGAACAGGGCATCAACTCATTAACTTTGATGAGTGTGATATCATCCGTTGTTTAGGGAACTACCCCTCTACAATGGACGTGATGGTAATTGCTGGGTGCAAGGGAAATCAATTCTTGTTCAATAAACCTAATGATGGGATACTGACCGTTGAGGAGACTTATTTAAACACACCTCATTATTTTTATGTTCTCAATGAAGGACATGGTAAACTAATAACAAGCTGCGATACGATTATGCTGACGCGCCACTTTTTGCTATCGTACAAGTCATGTTGTGATAAGACGTCATGTCCGTAAATTTTTTTCCTTTCGTTTTTATCGTTCAATTAGCTGTAACTCTTTTGATCTCAGGATTGGTCTTTGCTTTTCAACTTGGATATTATCCTTTATTTAAGATTCTTCCTCAGGATCTCTTCAAACATGTGATGGAGATTCACAACAAAAAAATAAATCCACTTTTCGTTTCCTTCATGTTGCTGGAGTTTCTGACGGCAATTTGGCTCCCTCTTATTGCTAATAGATTATGGATTGTGATAATGCTTTGGATTGGATTTGCAATATTGGTGGTGATTTGGCTCATTTCGATTTTTTGTCAGGTGATAATGACACGACTTAAGGGGAAAAATCCAATTGGAATCGCCGAGACATTGATCCAAATGAATTGGGTACGAACAGTCTTATGGGTCATCCGATCGACGCTGTTACTCATAATTGCCGATTGGTTTATAATCATCTCTTATTTTGAATCTTTAAAATAACACCCATAACCTGAATTTTGAGTAAATTAGGCCCCACATTCAGAATTTAATGATGGAGAAACACGATCACATCTCCGTCCTTTACAATATACTCTTTCCCTTCAGCGCGTAATTTTCCAGCCTCTCGAGCCCCCGTTCGCCCGCCGTATTCTACCATATCCACATAAGAAATCACCTCTGCACGCACAAACCCTTTCTGAATATCCGTATGAATCTTGCCAGCTGCTTCAACAGCATGGGTCCCTCGTTGAATTGTCCATGCTCGTGTCTCCTTCTCTCCCGTTGTCAAATAAGTGATCAAATCAAGCATTTCAAAAGAGGCTTGAATTAGACGGTTTAATCCCGTTTCCTTAAGACCCAAACTTTCCAGAAACTCCTTTTGCTCTTCATCTCCCAATTCAATCAGTTCAGCCTCTAATTTAGCCACAAGAGGTAAGATAGTGTTCCCCTCTTCTTTGGCGTAAGCCCGAAGTTTTGATACATATGCGTTGTCCATATCAGGAAGGTCTGCCTCTGATACATTGGCAACGTACAAAATCTTTTTCTGCGTCAAAAAAGGATAAGGCTTCAGTAAGCTTTTTTCTTCATCAGAAAGATTCATCAAACGCACAGGTTTCTCTTCATTAAGATGAAATGAAATACGGTTCAATAGCTCAAGCAAGGGACGCATCTCTTTATTACCCTTCGCCTGCTTCTCTATCTTGCTTAAAATATTTTGACAGGTAGTAAGATCTGAAAGAATTAATTCAAGATTAATCACCTGAACGTCCCGTATCGGATCGATCTCTCCTTCCACGTGCACCACATCTGAACTTTCAAAACAACGGACCACATGAACAATCGCATCCACCTCTCGGATATTGGCTAAAAATTGGTTCCCTAAACCCTCTCCTCTGGACGCTCCTTTTACAAGCCCAGCAATATCAACAAATTGCATAGATGCGTAAATCAATGATTGACTTTTTGATAAATCCGATAAAACCTGCAGACGAGGATCAATGACGGGGACTACGCCAATATTGGGATCGATCGTGCAAAAAGGGTAGTTAGAAGAAACCGCTCCCGCCTTAGTGAGAGCATTAAATAATGTTGATTTTCCAACGTTAGGAAGTCCAACAATTCCACAAGATAATTTGGTCATAACAAAAAGCTTTTTTTAAAAGATACATTCTAATTGTATGCGATTAGGGTGCGTGAGTTTTTAAGACGGCGATGCTATACCCAATCAAAATGAAGATTTGCCCAACATTGATTTCATGACATAAAAATTGTCATTGATGCGCCTCCGCAT
>JAGRNW010000093.1 GCA_020440555.1 Chlamydiia bacterium | reverse complement strand
CTCAAATCCTTGGACCCCGTAAAATAATCCTGTGAAATCAAGATGTAGTGCCGAATATGCTCAAGTTTTCGGATTTTTCCGAGTAGAGCTTCTGAACTTGGGTTAGCGTTCTTGGAGGTGAGTTTGAAAAAATCTATTCGGTGGCTTAGGGCTTGCGGAATGTGGGAGACATAATGTTGAGCCAAGCATTCAATGCGGTCCGGATGCCGTAACAGACGCTGCGTGCCTGAGAGAAGCTCTGAGATACATTGAGCTAACAGGGGATGGTCATTTTCCGGAAGGCCAACGTCAGCTCCCATATAAAGGCTTTGATTCGGGGTAATTCCCGTAAATCCTGGTACAAAACTCAGAGTATAAGCTTTTTTACAAAAGCGATGACATCATCTGTTTGCTTTTCACAAGCGGTGATAGTTTCATTGATAGTCGTCTCATCAAAGAAGCTTCCTGTCTTTTTCACCCCACAGTATAACTTAATCTTGGGCTCCGTTCCTGATGGACGAATCACCACCTTTGTCTCGTCGACTAACCAAAATCTCAAAACATCAGATTGAGGAAGGAGAATCGGCTCACGATGACCACTATTTAAGTAAGTTTTAGTGTGGCTTAAATAATCTTCGACAATTTCCACGGGAATTCCCCCTATTTCTTTGGGAGGTTTCTCACGGAGAGCAAGCATCATCTCCTTCATCTTAGACACCCCCTCTTTCCCTTCAAAAGTTAAAGAAGCAAGTCTTTCTCGGTAAACACCGTATTTCTTATAGATTTCATAGAGAGCCTCAATCAAAGTTTTTCCTTGGAGTTTTTGATGCAAAGCCATTTCGCAGATCAAGTTGGCTGCAATAATTGCATCCTTATCTCGGGCATGAGTCCCTAGGAGATAACCATAGGACTCTTCTGCTCCAAAAATAAAGTGGTGATAGGGGATATGCAATGCTTTTGTCTTTGTTTCTTCAATCAACCATTCGTGGATCTTCTCTCCAAAGTATTTAAAGCCTGTTAATAGATCATAGCAAGTTGTCTTGTAATGTTCGGCAATTTTTGAGAAAAGTTCGGTTGTGACAATCGATTTAATAAAGGCGGGTTTAGGAGGCATTTCATGAGTTTGAGTAAGAGCTTGACAGATATGTTCGATACTTAAGACAGCGACTTCATTTCCATTAAGGAAAATCGGGCCCCTTTTTGTTCGTACTACAACGCCAATCCGATCGGCGTCGGCATCGGTGGCGATTAAAAGATCTCCTTCTACTGTTTCAAGCTTTTTTATGCCGATGGTGAGAGCATCATGCTCTTCAGGATTTGGACTTTTAATGGTAGGAAAGTTTCCATCAGGGGCCGCCTGTTCTTCGACAAGGGTACAGTTTGTGAATCCCCAATCTTTTAAAGCTTTTGGAACAACTGTCATTCCCGTGCCATGAAGAGGAGTATAAACCACTTTAAGTTCTTCTCCTTTTGAAAGATTATCTCCAGGGTGAAACATCAGGGAGTGAGTCCTTTTGAGATATGCAACATCCATCTCCTCTCCCACTTCTTCAATGAGAGGATGAGGAAAATCAACCATCTCAATTGTTGTGGGATCTTTGATTTTTTTCACTTCATCGATGATCCCTTGATCATGGGGAGGAAGAACCTGGCCTCCGTAGTCCCAGTAAACTTTATATCCATTGTATTCAGGGGGATTATGTGAGGCTGTGATCATTACGCCGGCCGCACATTTTTTCTCAAGCACTCCAAAGGAAACAAAGGGAACGGGACGAAGTTCACGATAGAGAAGAACCTTGATGCCGGCAGCGGCAAGTACACGGGCTGTTTCAATGGCAAAATCCCTGGAGTGAAGACGAGAATCATATCCAACAATCACACGTTCATGGGCAGGTTGTTTAAGGAGGTAGTTTGCAAGTCCTGATGTTGCTGAACGGACCGTATAATTATTCATTCGATTGGTCCCCACGCCCATGATGCCTCGCAAGCCGCCTGTCCCAAAATCGAGATGGGTGTAGAAGGCATCGATTAATCCTTCGGGATCCTCTTGTTTAAGCCGATTAATTTCAGCTTTTGTAGCTGAATCAAAATCTCCCTCAAGCCAACGATTGATAGTCGCCTGGGTTGTTTGGTCAATCATCTGATCTGTTTTTTGCACAAGTGTTTATCCTTTGGTTTTCTATTTGTTCAAAGGAGACTAGAGGGGCATTATCTGAAATTCCCTCACACATTTTTGCAGCCTCCTTCCAATGCATTGAGGATTTGAGATGTTCAGGCCAATAGGGGAACGTTTGGCATTGAATGGGTCGTGCTCCATAAACCTGACACTTCTTCTCCTTTAAAAAAACACAATCATAATTTTTCTTTTCAATCAAAGAAAAACGATTGCCCACACGTTTAATATAGCGTTTTGAAAATTCTTGAATTGAGAGTTGTAGGAAGAAGGCCATTTTTTCAATTTCATCAGGTGTGACCCAAACATAACCGGGGGTTCCTGTACAGCATTTACCACACTCGGTGCAAGCAAAACGCAATCCCTTGATATACCATGGCTTTGTATCACTCATCCTCTTTCCTCCACATGATATCCCAGATTCCAGCAACAACAAAGAGGGACAAAAAAACAAAACAGATGATGGCTACGGCTGTGGCCTTTTTTTCAATGGTCAGTAGTTTATCGAAACAGAATGGGATTGAGATCATCCCGAAGCGTGTCGCCGGGCGCGTAGCCGATTTGTTTGAATGCGAAGGGATGGGATATTTTTTCATTGAAAATAACAACCGCTATTTGGGATGTGAAAACGACCAAAAGATAACATTGATCGGAGTGTTTGTAAAGGGGAGCAAAGGAGAGGGAGTGTTGGCTTGAAAAAAGAACGCCGTTTCCCGTTTTCTTGGAGAAAAGTGGAGTCTCCGTTTCAACACCTCCTTTAATGGTGAGCATCAATCCGAATAGATCTCCTTGTAAACTTGAAATTGTCGCAAGGGTTTCTGGCTTGGAAAAGAGAGGGGGCTGATCTTGATCTAGATGACCAAATCTAAAAACTTGATCATAAGCAAACCGGATGGGTTTCACTCCGGTGATTTCATAGAGAATTTCACCAAATTTTTTGTTACAAACAAATTCCTTGATCTCATCGTTGGTACGAGAAAGATCTCTTCCAGCATTGAATAGATCTGAAAACGAAAGAGAGGCGAGTTTGTCTGGAGATAACCCAAGCCTTTTTTCAAGTGCTTTATCAATTAAAGTGCCAAGATTTTCGACTTCCTTGCACGAAAGAAGATCATTCAATTCAATGTAGTGGTGAGCTTGAAAAAACTTGGAAAGCCCAACCTGGGCAGAAAAGCGCATAATGGACAGAGTTTATAAGAGGAGAGGTTATCTAGTCAATTGGGATGCTGGGGAAAACGCGAGATTTTGGAGATTTCATCTCGATAACCACCACTTTACTATGAGGAGGTAAGGACTTTTTTTGTATCACTTTACCCTCTTGAAGCCCAACAACGATGAGATTATCTTCAAAGGAGGGCTCTAAACTTGTCGAATTGACATGCCATACCCGAATTAATTCATTTTCAAATTGTAATTGACCTCTCTTATTCATTTGTTTTATACCTATTACCTAGCATCATTTTATCGACTTATACTTTCTTTTTGCAAGGAGAAGATTGAAAAATTTTTTTAATTCTTACACAGAAGTTGAACATCGGATTGATTATACCTTTAAAAATAAGGATTTACTTGCCACTGCGTTTGTTCATTGCTCCTATGTGAATGAACATTCTGATGAGGTAGATGAGCACAATGAGAGGCTTGAATTTTTAGGTGATTCGGTTTTGGGTATGATCATTGCTGAATATCTATATCTCACATTTCCTTCAACTCCAGAGGGAGTTCTTTCAGATCTTCGAGCTCGTTTGGTTGAGGCTTCGACTTGTGCCTATTTTGTACAGAGACTTAAAGTTGTAGAATTTCTTTTGCTCGGAAAGGGGGAGCAAAGAAATGATGGCAGGGGGAGGGAATCGATTTTAGCAGATCTTTTTGAGGCCATTCTAGGGGCGATTTTTCTCGATGGGGGGATTGATGCTACGAAACGGTTTTTCTTTAATAACTTTAAGGCGCAGGTTGAACAGGTTATTAAAAAGCCCTCCCGTAATTTTAAGGCCGAATTTCAAGATTATGCTCAGAAGATGACTGGATTTCCGCCCACTTATGAAGTTGTTGAGGAAAAAGGACCTGCTCATGAAAAGCATTTTCGAATTGTTGTCAAAATTAAGAGTGTTATATACGGCGAAGGAGAGGGTAAATCCAAAAAAGAGGCTCAACAAGCTGCAGCCAAGTCAGCTCTGTGTAAAATCGAACGCGGGTATATCCAAACAACTTGAAGAATCCGATATTAAAACTGAAACTGAGCATTAACATGCAATGCTTTTTCATCTGCAAAACGTCCTTTTATTATTTATTTCATTATTCGTGCCCTAGTTTTGCTGGAAATTCAAATTCTGCGGAATCATTAAGTTTCTTTGTTTGGTACCGTTTTTTTCATTGCTTCATCTAAGCTGCTATTTAAAAAGCTCAGAGTGGGTTCCTGTTCTTTCCAAGAGAATTTCTGTCTTAGATCTCTTATATACTCAGGCGGATTTAGTTTGAGAAGATTTTTGAAAACAGCGTGATTTTTTTTCGCATTTATGGCAAAAATTCTGGTTATGGAGCAACCTTCAGCTAAATTTTTGACGCCCTCAGAGCGCAA
>JAGRNW010000092.1 GCA_020440555.1 Chlamydiia bacterium | reverse complement strand
AGAATATAATTAAGATATCATTAATACAGACCGTCGTGTTTCAGAGCAAAATGTTCGGTTTGATTTTTGAATTCGCTCTCCGTTATGCTATTTCGCATTTCCGTGTGCTAATTTAACCAAAACCAGCACTCAATACAAATGAGTGCTAAAAATCATTGACTATTTGAGAATGAGTCGTTACAATCCAGGACGATGAAAGAAAAAACTAAAAAAAAGGGACGAGAACGTCGTGTTTTAATGGGTCTTGTAAAGCTTTACATTGAAACAGGGAAACCCATTGGATCACTGACTCTACAAGAAGAAGAATTCAACGATCTCAGTCCCGCCACTATTAGAAATTATTTTGTTCTCCTTGAAGAGAAAGGTTTTTTGAAACAGCAACACGCCTCTTCAGGAAGAATTCCTACGGCTGCGGCTTTTCGTCTTTATGCAACAGAAATGATGGAAAGTGATGAAAAAGATCCAAAATTCGAAGAGGCTTTTGCCTCCTTTCGACAGTTTGAATCAAAGGAATTAAATTCATATCTTCATGATGTGATTGATCTTTTTTCAGAACAAACGGGATATGCGGCATTTTTGTCAACCGTTCGCTTTGATCATGACTTAATTGTTGATATTAAACTTGTGATGATCGATCAAAAACGTTTGTTTTGTGTCCTGATCACTGATTTCGGACAAATCTATACCGAGCTTCTCATAAGTGAAAAAAAATTAAGCACTTTCGCTTTAAAACGTCTTCAGGAATACTTTCTTTTTCGTTTGAAGGGGAAAAAAGGAATCCCCCTCCCTCGTGATGAACAATTTCTAGCTTCGAAACTCTACAACGAAATGATGGTCCGTTATTTAGTCCGCTATTCGAATTTTAGTGATGAAGAAATCATTAGAACAGGATTTTCTCGTCTTTTGAGTCATTCTGAGTTTTCAGATCCTCTGGCGTTGACCTCCTCCCTTTCTCTGCTTGAAAATCTCTCTCATATGCGTTTGCTTTTGGGAGATTCGGCCAAAAGTTCGGGACTTCGTTTTTGGATCGGAAATGATCTAGCCCCCTATGGAATTTCCACTTCTGAGTGCGCTGTCGTTGCAATTCCTTATCGAATCAATCAAATGATTGTGGGATCTATCGGAATTTTGGGTCCTGCTCGCATGCCCTATAAGGAAATCTTTATAAAAATTCGAAAATTTTCCGGTCTCTTAACCGAAACTCTGACGACCACTCTTTATAAACATAAACTTACCTTTCGTCAGCCAAGAATGGGGACAGCTTATCTAACTCAGGGAGAGAAGAATCAATTATTAATTGAAATCAAAGAGTGAAATCTATGACTGAAGAAAAAAATGAAGAAGAAGAAGAAGAAACAACATGTTCGATAGAAGAGATTCAGGAGATGCAAGAATATAAGGATAAATACTTGCGTCTTCTTGCCGAGTCTGAAAATGCAAGAAAACGCATGCAAAAAGAACGACGCGATCTTACAAACTATGCGATTGAGGGTGTGATCAATGAGTTTTTACATCCTCTTGATCATTTTGAAAAGGCCCTTAGATTTGCGGAGGCACAATCGGCCGAAGTGAAAAATTGGGCTATCGGGTTTGAAATGATCCTCGCCCAATTTAAGGATATTTTGGCCAGCCACGGAGTGATCGGATACATCTCTGTTGGAGAAAAGTTTGATCCTCATTTGCACGAAGCCGTTGAAATGGTCGAAACCAATGAACACCCTCACGGAACGATTGTTGAAGAGTTTGTCAGAGGATACAAAATCGGAGACAAGACCCTGCGGGTTGCTAGAGTCAAAGTTGCTAAAGAAATTGAAAAATTTAATCAAGGAGAATCAGATGAATAAGAAGAAAGGTAAAATCATTGGCATTGATCTTGGAACAACCAACTCTTGTGTCGCCGTGATGGAGGGTGGACAAGCCAAGGTCATCACTTCTGCAGAAGGGTCCAGAACAACTCCTTCCATTGTCGCCTATAAAGATAATGAGCGACTCGTTGGAATTCCTGCCAAACGTCAAGCAGTAACGAACCCAGAAAAAACCATCAATTCGACCAAACGATTCATTGGCCGTAATTATGATGAAGTACAATCTGAGATCAAAACAGTTGCCTATAAAGTTGTTTCCAACCATGGAAAAGTGGGTTTTGATGTGGATGGTAAAATCCTCACTCCCGAAGAGATTGGAGCGCAAGTTCTTGTTAAAATGAAAGAGACGGCTGAAGCCTACCTCGGCGAAGAAGTCACAGAAGCTGTGATCACCGTCCCGGCCTATTTCAATGATTCCCAACGTCAGTCGACTAAAGATGCAGGACGGATTGCTGGGCTTGAAGTGAAGCGGATCATCCCTGAACCCACGGCCGCCGCTCTCGCTTACGGCCTCGATAAACAGGGAGATCAAAAGATCGCTGTTTTCGACTTGGGTGGAGGAACCTTTGATATTTCAATTCTTGAAATTGGAGAAGGGGTTTTCGAAGTCCTCTCTACGAATGGAGATACCCACCTAGGTGGAGATGATTTTGATATCGCCATTATTCACTGGATGATCAATGAATTCAAAAAAGAGCAAGGCATCGATCTTAGCAAAGATAAAATGGCTCTTCAACGTTTGCGTGATGCAGCTGAAAAGGCTAAAATTGAACTTTCAGGCCTTCCCTCCACGGACATCAACCAGCCGTTTATTACCATGGATGCATCGGGTCCTAAACACTTAGCCCTAACACTCACCCGCGCTCAACTCGAGAGCCTTTGTTCTGATCTGATCATGCGAACTAAGGAACCTTGTATCAAGGCATTGAAAGATGCTGGTTTATCTAAAGATCAAGTTCACGAAGTGATTCTCGTGGGAGGAATGACGCGGATGCCTGCCGTTCAGCAAATGGTAAAAGAAATTTTTGGAAAAGAACCTCATAAGGGAGTAAATCCTGATGAAGTCGTGGCGATTGGAGCTGCGATCCAAGGGGGAGTTTTAGGAGGAGACGTCAAAGATGTTCTTTTACTCGATGTGATTCCTCTTACTCTCGGGATTGAAACACTCGGAGGTGTCATGACTCCTCTTGTCGAAAGGAATACCACCATCCCCACCCAGAAAAAACAAATCTTCTCGACTGCCGCCGACAATCAACCGGCAGTCACCATTATTGTCCTTCAAGGAGAGCGTCCGATGGCAGCCGATAACAAAGAGATCGGTCGGTTCGATTTAACAGAAATTCCCCCTGCTCCACGAGGAATGCCTCAAATTGAGGTGGCTTTTGATATCGATGCTGATGGAATTTTACATGTTTCCGCTAAAGATCTCTCATCGGGTAAAGAGCAAAAAATCCGAATTGAAGCCAAATCTGGCCTCAATGAATCTGAGATTGACCGGATGGTCAAAGATGCCGAGTCGCATAAAGAAGAAGACCGGAAGAAAAAAGAAACAGTTGAAGTGCGTAACGAAGCTGATTCAACTATCTTTAGAGCAGAAAAAGCTCTTAAAGATTACAAGGACAAACTTCCAGCTGCTATAGTCTCTGATATTCAAGCTAAAGTGGATGCCACGAAAAAGGCTTTGGAAGGGGGCGATAAGACTCAAATCAAATCGGCAACAACAGAGCTGAATACTCACATGCAAAAGATTGGAGAAACCATGCAGCAGGCGAGTGCTCCTCAAGCCGAGCCAGGAACTTCCGGTGCTCAACCAAACGATGGGCAGAGAGCTCCAAAAAAAGAAGAAGATATTGAAGAAGCGGAAGTGGAAGTTGTCAATGACGACGAATCCAAAAAATAACTTGAAGTGAATTGGTTAATAACCTGAGTTTTGAGTTTTAGAACCTGTCTTCAGAAAGTTTGCTTGCATCTCTTGTGCTTTTCAGTCTTGTAAATGGTCTCTGGTCATTCACTTCGACTGAAAAGCACAAGAGATGCAAGCAAACTTCTCTGAATCTAAGGAAGACAACTCTATACCCATTCCACTTCAAGAATTGAGGCTTTGGCACAGCCAAAATCCCAATTCTTGAAGTGGAATGGGTATATACTCAGGTCACTACACTGTTTCTCGAAGAAGGTAAGTAAGCTCAGTCTTGATATCTGAGAAAGCAACCTTCGTTGCCATGGGACGAGGTTTAACCACACACCTCAAATCGGAGGGTAAGTTTCTTCTTATATGACGAAAGACTTCTCTCACCCTTCTTTTGAAAAGATTTCTTTCTACAGCATTTCCAAATTTTCGTGAGACGGTGATTCCTATTCTAGGGCCTCCTCCTCTGCCTTGCCATTGATAGTGGACCATTAAAAAACGCCCTACCCGTTTATGGCCAAAATTGACCACATGACGATAATGCGCATTTTTTAAAATACGTGCGGACTTTGGAAAAGAAAGCGAAGAAATTTTAGATATACCCATTCCACTCTAGGCATAGACTCATAACGGAATGAGAGATCGACGTCCAGCTCGACGTCGTCTGGACAATACCCGCCGTCCAGTGGCAGTTTTCATTCGTTTTCTAAATCCAGTAACCGATTTTCGTCTACGCTTGCTCGGCTGATATGTCCGTTTCACCATTTTTTTCTCCAATTTTTGAGATAGATGCCACGTGAGTGTAGCAAAGAATGGAAAAAAATAAAACCATTGAAATCAAACAAAGCGAAAAGGTATACTGCTGAATTATAAATTTTTTGGAGAAAATTCTAGAAATGAAAACACGTGCCGCAATTAAAGCCGACCCCTATAAGGGAGATAAACTTGTTCGCAGAAGAGGGCGGCTCTACGTGATTAATAAAAAAGATCCCAATAGAAAGCAGCGTCAAAAAGGGAATGAAAAAAAAAAATAAGTAATGTTGG
>JAGRNW010000091.1 GCA_020440555.1 Chlamydiia bacterium | reverse complement strand
GGTAAAACAGGCCGCATAAAATTAATTTTCGGGGACATGCTTAAGAGCTCCAGACACAACTTTTGACAATATCTCTGCAAATAGCACAATCGTCGTAAGTGTAAAAAGCACGTTGACGAATGATTTGGTTTTCATAAATAAATTCGGAAGCCAGGAGATTAGTGCCCGGAACATAAGTAAAGCATATGAGCTTACCCGGACGATCGGTTTCTGTAAGCTTTAGATTGAATCCGTCATCAGAATAGGTACGTTCCAACGTACGCCACTCTTTGCCATCTCCCACTTTTTCAAGGATGGGATTTTGATTTTTGTCATAGTGATATTCTGAGATTTGAATGGGTGTGCCCGTCGGATTTTCAATGATTTTACAAATAAGGTTGCCGGTGGAAGCATCCCATGTGAAGCGCTCGGTGCGATAGAGGGCATTCTCTTGGAAAAACTCAATAGAGGTAAGTTTGTTGTCAACATCGTAGCGGTAGTGAACTTTATTGTTTTCAGCATCATGGAAAATGGTAAGATTATCATGATATTCATATCGACCGATGGGATATTTTTCTCCATTGGGGCCAACGGGTGCGTATTGAACAGAGACCTTGCCTTGGGGGTTATACTCAGTCATGAGGGTTCTCCCTTCAGGCTTGATGACGGTATTCAAAATAGCGTTGTGAGAAGAATAAGATGTCAGCGGAATGCCAGGCCGTGTTGCAGAAGAAAGTGTAATAGGAGATTTTTTTCCTATTCGATGCTGCAGGAAAGCAGTCCGGCCGTCGCTGCCGGTGACTTGAATGCCGGCCACTTCGCCATGTTTGGTTCTTGGATAATGAAAATTAATCACTCCGAGCACGTGTGTTTTATCGGCATTATAGGCCGTAATAGAGCTTAAAAGTTTGGGAAGAGGGAAGTTTTGTTTCTCTTTTTTCCATCGAGTATATTCATAAACCAAGACGTTGCCATTAGGAAGTTTCTCTTCAATGATCGGGATATGAAAGGGTGTCCAGGTGTTGGCATAGATGCGCCAGAGCGTTTTGGACCCTCCCGACCACCCACTTTCCTTTTTTTCTCTCCAGTGGACATAGTGGGTCCAACGATGCATTGCAGAAACAAAAGAACGGATCCGTCCGCTGCCATCTGAGATAGTGCCTCGATATTCAAAACGGTATTCATCCTTGGGGTCTCCCTGTTTCCAATAGTTGATTGTCATGTTTAAAGGATGAGAGGTTCCGTTGCCAGAGAAAGTAAAACTTTTTGGAGGTTGAAAAGTAAAAGTAGAAAGACCGGATGGTTTGAGAGAGTAAACGCTGCCGTCGACCTCTCCGATTGCAGCAAAAATTTCTTGCCCTTGCCATTCGATGTTTGCCACAAAAAATGCTTCCGGATTGTAGCGCCAAGTAGCATAACGGGGATCATAAGGAGATCTGGAGTTGTAAAATCGACGCACTGAAAGAGGCTCCGAACCCGCAACAACAAGATCGACCTCCTTCTCACAATATTCACCAGTCATCGGGTTAACACTAAGAGAAATTTTACAATCTGTTGAGGTAAGGAAATAGTTTTAGCGTTTGTCAAGAACATGCTCTTTGGTGGCTTGCGAAAGTTCAAACTCTTCCTCTGCACAAAGGAGGGTGGAGATCAAACAAAAGAGTACAACGGTCCATTTTTTCATCATTGATTCCTCAATCAAATTTGAGTGGCCAGTTTTACAAAATTTTTAAATTTACATAAAGAAAATTCTGAAAAGAACAAACAGATGCTTATACCCATTCCAATTCTTGAAGTGAAATGGGTATATTTCGGTCTAACATGTTTAGAGAGGGGGCAATCACTCAAGGACAGCTAACAATTCAGTTGCCAGGTTGAACTGTAAATAAAGTTGTTATAAGATTCAGGGAAAAGTAACGATGTATCTTTCCTATGGCTGAACGTCCTCTCGATTGCAGCGAATGTCAAAAACCAATCTCTGTGCTCTACACCGAGATTGTGGGCGATAAAACTACTCAAACTGTGATGTGCGCCGATTGTCCTCACTTGGAACGAAAACTATATGGAAAAACAAAACGCACCAAGGATGCTGGAGAAGAAACGACGATCACCCCAGAGTTTGCTGATCTTGCTTGTGAAAACTGCCGCACGACGTTCGAAGGAATTCGTAGAGGGTCCTCTCTCGGCTGTAGCGCCTGTTATGAAGTGTTTGCAGATGTGATCATCGATGATCTTTTGAAAACAGGAAAAATCTCCCGCCATCTTACTTCAAACAAAAAAACAATGCCCATCCACATAGGGCGAGGTCCGGGAGAAATTCCTGAGATTACACCTACCCTTCGTTTGATTGCCTTAAATGAAGCCCTCGACGAAACCCTCATTCGAGAGGATTACGAAACAGCGGCTATGCTACGGGATCAGATTAAAGCTCTAAAAGAGAAGAGTGAATGACAAAAGAAAAAACTAAAAAAAGTAACATCTACTTACTGCGGTCTCCCTGGCAAGAAAATTCTCATTCTGTTTGGCTAGCCTCCACTATCACTCTATATCGCAACCTTGCTCAATATAAATTTCCTTCAAAGCTTGATCAATCTCACAAGGAACGGGTAATATCTGTGATCTTTGATGAACTGAAAAAGTCTTCAGAACTGACAAACCCAATTCTTTATCGATCAAATCAAGTAAGACCTCAAGAAAAAGAATTCTTACTTGAGCATTTTATGGTTACAAGTAATTTTTACGGAGCTCATGGTGGTGAGGGATTTATTGTGGAGGATTCAGGATCTTTTTTGGGAGTTATCAATCTTGAAAATCATCTCCAGTTACAGCTTATAGATACTGAACAAGACATAGAAAATAGCTGGGATCGATTAGTTAAAATTGAACATTGCTTGGGAAAATCGGTTGACTACGCTTATAATCCCCGTTTTGGATTTTTAACTTCACGTCCATCTCTTTCGGGAACAGGACTTGTGATTCGTCTTTTTCTTCATATTCCAGCCATTATTCATATGGGGGAACTCTCGGAAATTTTGGAAAAAGAAGCAGAAGAGGAGATCTCTGCCACAGGAATTCAAGGAAGTTCCTCTGAAATGATTGGAGATCTTTTGTTAGCACAAAATATTTGTACAACAGGAGTGACAGAAGAATATCTGCTTACCTCCCTTCGTATGTGGGCAACCAAAGTGGTTGTTGCCGAAGTAAGCATCCGAAAAAAATTGAAGAACGAAGGGAATGAACACTTAAAAAATAAAGTGGCACGCTCCCTTGGCCTGCTCACACACTCTTATCAGCTTGAAACGATCGAAGCCTTTAATGCTCTCAGCCTTGTAAAATTAGGGGTAGAATTGGGGTGGATAGAAGCTCCCCCATCACTCAATCTCAATCAAATTTTTTTCAATTGTCGACGAGCTCATCTGATGGATCACTTGGGAGGTAACATTGAAGTTCCTGACCTTCCGCGCAAAAGGGCAGAGTACCTGTGTTCTATTTTCTCCCCTCTAAACCTTGTTATTTAAAACTTGAGTTTTTAAAAGGCTCTCTTTAGAAGATTCAGATGAAGGTAATGCCAACTCGGTTGAAAGGAAGTCCCCCCTTTTATACGACAAATAAACAATTGCTAAAGTATTAATAAGTACCGCTGGAACCAAAACTAAATCCACATTTGACCACACAAATGCCACGTCGGCTATTGTTCCTAAAAAAATGATCCCTGCGGTTGCAAAGTAATAACTTTTGATAAATTTTCCTTTCGATAGATAAGTGAAACACTGACTTCCATTAAAACCATTGCCCACAATGGTGCCAAAGGCAAAAAGAATGGCGCTCACAACAATCACAATCACCCCAATGTAAGAGAAATAGAGTTGATATGAACGCGTAACCATATTGATTCCCAATGAGAGCGATTGATCGAGCCATGGTTCTGTTACAAGAGCAACAAGACCTGACAACACACAAAGGAAACAGGCTGAAAAGGTGGCTAACATTCCCAAAATACCTTGATTGACAGATGATTGCGTATCTGCCATCGAGTGAGGAATTGTTTGAGTTCCGACACCAGCCTCACTTGAATGAATCCCTTTGAAAATTCCCCAACGCAAGGCCATCATCAATCCTCCAACCGCTGTCCCTCCCCCCATCGCTTTAGGTGTAAAAGCTGAACTCCAAATAAGTTGGAAAATTGCAGGAAGTTTTTCTAAATTGCAACATACAATATATAAACTTGCACTTACAAATAGGCAGAACATCACAGGAACAAGTTTTGTTGAGAGAGAGGCAACGCGTTTAATTCCCCCCATCAAAACAGCAATTGCCAGAAAAGCAATGGCTAATCCGGTAAACATATTGGGGATTCGAAAACTTCCCAACATCGGAGAGTTGAGAAGCTCGGCTAGCTGGTTAGCTTGCGCTGCCGACCAGACCATCATTAAAACAAAAAGACAGCAAGCATATATTTTAGCCAAAAAAGGGGCAATTTCATCATGCAAGTACTGCATTGGACCGCCGCTAAACATTCCGTTTTTTTCTTTCTTTCGGTATCGCAGTGCAAAGGTCACTTCTGTAAAATTGACAGCAGCTCCAAGCATTGTCGCTAAAATAAAGCCCAACATAGCTCCTGGTCCTCCCAACTGAATGGCTATGATGGGAGCGACAATCGTTGATATTCCTATGGTAGTTGACATTGCTGTAAAAAGAGCTTTGTGAGGACGAACCAACCCCTTTCCTTCTTTTCCTTTCTTAAAAATCGAAAAAATGAGCATCTTAAACATCTGAGGGAGCATGCGAATTTGAATAAAACGCGTTTTGAAACTTAACAAAACACTTGCACCTAGAATTATGAGGGATCCCGCAAAGAGAAGCAAACGTAACATTT
>JAGRNW010000090.1 GCA_020440555.1 Chlamydiia bacterium | reverse complement strand
ACATTGGCTTGAGGGAGAGCATTTAAAAGAGTAGATTTACCAGCGTTTGTGTAGCCGATTAAAGCAAAAGTGGGTATCTCGCTTCTTTGACGAGCTTGCTTTTGAATCTCTCTGGATTTTTCAACCTGCTTCAATTCGCTTTGAAGTTTTTCAATTTTGAGCGAAAGAAGTCGTCTATCGATTTCAATTTGTTTCTCCCCTTCTCCTTTAAGGTACCCCCCACTAGCACGCTGACGCGAAAAATGGCTCCAGAGCCTTTTGAGCCTTGGAAATTCATATTTGGTTTGAGCTAGTTCAATTTGAAGTTTCGCCTCTTTGGTTTGAGCCCTTCCTGCAAAAATTTCTAAAATCAATTCAGTTCGATCCATCACAGCGACTTTGAGCAATTTCTCCAAATTCCTCTGTTGAGCTGGAGAAATCTCCTCATCAAAAATCACAATAGAAACCCCAAATTCATCAATCCTCTCTTTGATCTCCCGGAGTTTTCCCTCTCCAAGATAAGTTGCCGCATCGATCTTGCGAATAGGGCAAGAGATACGTCCCCCCACCTGGATACCAAAAGTGTCAGCAAGATCGGCAAGTTCCTCAAGATGTTCTTCACACGTCTTGAGCTCTTTGGCACGGTACACCCCAATCAAGAGGGCCACCGATTCTTTAGTTTTATCTGCTGTAATCCCTAGTTCAGACATAATTCTAATCCATCGTAAGCGAGTTCAAACCCTTCGGGAAGGGCTGCATTTGTTGTTTGATGATCAAGTTCATGGGACATATGAGTAAAATAAGTTTTTTTTGCCCCCACAGCGCGAGAAAAGGCAATTGCCTCTTCAAGATTAAGGTGCATTGGAGAAGTGGTGTGGCGCAAAGCACTCATCACAAGGGTATTCACACCAGAAAGATCCTCAAAAAGTGTTTCAGGGTAATCTCTGATATCTGTGGTGTAGGCAAAATTCCCAAATCGATAACCTGTTACTTTCATTCCCCCTTGTTCATAAGTCATGTATTGAAAAGGAATATCAAGAAATAAAGAAATTCCTCGTTCACTTTCCAACGTTTTTATATCTAATTGAGCAGCAAGCGATTGTCCACAACTTTTTTCTCGAAAGAGGTAATGGTAGCGCGTTTTAAGATCTTCTAAAGAACTTTTTGAGACGATGAGAGGGATCACACGTCTGTGAAGTAAATAGAAGGTGCGAAGTTCATCAAGTCCCGCAATGTGGTCATAATGAGTATGCGTCAACATCACTCCATCGAGATGAGTGATTCTATTTTCTAGCATCTGATACCTGAAGTCTGGGCCAATATCAATCAAGATTTGTTTGTCTCCTACTTTTAAGAGAGCGGAAGGACGAAAGCGTTTATTATAGGGGTCTTCAGAAAGGCAGATGGGACATTCACAACCTATTAAGGGGATCCCTGTGGAGGCCCCTGTACCCAGAAATAAAAACGTTGTTTTGTTTTTGTTCATATTGCGTCACAAAAAGTTTAATCACTTCATGATATACCCATTCCAGATAATCTAAGAACCTGTTTTTTTTCATAGGGATTGACAGACAAAATAGATTCACAATAATGGTACACAATTTAACAACCAATTTTCATCAAAAACTTTTGAAGATTGCAATATTAGGAGCAGGATATGCCGGTCTAGCTACCGCTTGGCATCTCCTTCATGAGTTTCAGTATCAAGTGATGATCGATATTTTCGATCCACTTCCCATCGGCTGCGGAGCCTCCGGCATCTCCTCAGGCCTCCTCCACCCTTTTGCAGGAATGCATGCAAAAAAATCATGGGAGGCAGATAGTGGAATGAATGCCACACACGAGCTCATTTCCGAAAGTGTCAAGGCAGGACATTCTCCTGTCGTCCTCTCCAAAGGCATCTTCCGGCCAGCAACGAGTGAACAAACACGAAACGATTTTCAAAAACAAGCTGAGAAAGATGCCGGCGTTGAGTGGTGGGATCCTGCTAGAATCAAGCACCAGATCCCCTCAATTGAATTCGGAGATCTTCCTTATGGAGGAGGAATCTATGTCAAAGAAGGGATGACCATTGATGTAACACTCTATTTACAAGGTCTTTGGCAAGCATGCGCCAGAGGGGGGGCTCGACTGATTCAAAAGGCTGTTACCGATTATGAACAGATCTCTTGCTATGATCAGATTATCTTTGCTATTGGGCATCAAACCGACGAATTTCTTCATTTTCCTATTAAGAAAGTGAAAGGTCAAATTCTTAAATTAAAATGGCCGAAAGGTCTCCCACCCCTTCCTTTTAGTCTTATTGGCAAAGGATATTTAGTGATGGCGGAGGAGGGCTCAGCTTGCTATGCTGGAGCCACCTTCGAAAGATCTTTTGCCTCCCTTAAGCCGGAAGGAAGAATAGCAAAACAGCTGATTCTAGAAAAAATCCTCCCGTTTTTTCCAAAAATCCAAGAAATGCCTATTATGGAAGTCAAAGCAGGTGTTCGTGCCACTACTTCCAGTCACCTTCCTCTTGTTGATCAAATCGAAGAGAAATTTTGGATCCTCACAGCTCTTGGTTCTAAGGGACTTTTGTGGCATGCCTTTCTTGGGAAACGACTTGCTCAGGCGATCTTAAATAATGATCTCTCTTTTCTCCCCCAGGAGGCTCGTCACGCTTCTCATTCTCCAGCACGCTCCACACGTGAGCCTCGGCAGCAAGATTAAAGAAAAAAGCAAGCGTTGGACTTAAAAACACTGCAAAAGGAACCATCACAAAGATGGTCGAAAAAGTGTTAAGCACAAGATTTTCACTTGTAAAAAAGAGGGCTTCAGTGAAGATATAAGCAAGCATCAAAAGAAAAAATACACAAAATGAGATCGCACAAGAGGAGATAAAAAAAAGAAGTTGAGAAAAAAGATGGCGCTTAAATTTTTCCTTGCATGAAATAAAAATCGCTTTCTTATCTACGTCAGAGCGCAAGGCAAAAAGGGGAGGAAGGAAAAAAAGGATACCTGCAACTGCAATTAAAACAAAAAAAAGAGAAAGAACCACTAAGAATACTGTCATGGTGAACAAAGGATTGAGGAGAGGACCAAGGAGCGGGATTTTATGAAATAAAAGAAAGGCTCCCAAAACGACAGCCAAAAAGATATAAACCAGAGCAAAAGGAATTCCATAGGCGGCAGACAGAACCATCCTCTCCTTGCTGTCCCATAGAATTTGTTTGAATGAAAAACTAACACCTTTGATCTCATGATGATAGAGACGAATTAAAAAAACCCCTCCCCCCAATAGAAAAATAAAAGAGAGAAAACAGGGAAATAGAGTGAGAAAAAAGCTCACCCACCTGTTTCCACCCAATCCCAGCACTCTGAAAAAGAGGGTAACAGCGATACAGAGAGCGAGCGTGGACAAACAAAAAGCCAACCGTTTATAACCAAAAGAATGGACCCATGCGCGGGTGACTGCAAGTTTTAAATTTTTTATTTCCATAATATTATCTTTTATAAGGTTTATAGATGTACTTAGGACGAACAATGGGAGTTCCTCTTCCCTCTCTTGCATAACACCTTTCGTAGACAATTTGGATGGCGATTCCACACGACCTTGAAAGACCAAATAGAGGAGTGTAATAAACATTTTGAGTGAATCCCGCAGCTGTCAAAAGTGTTCCAGAAATTGCATCGACATTGGGATAAGGATTAGAAATTTTAGGATTCTCTTTGAGAACGCGTGGCCCCACCTTTCGCAAAAGAAGAGCGATTTTAACGAGAGGATGGTCAGGATAAAGCTTTTCAGCCAACTCATATTGGACGGTGGCTCTCGGATCCTCAACACGCAAAACGGCATGCCCAAATCCAAAAATCAACTCTTTATTGAAAATTTTTTCCCGTAAAAAAGCCTCAATGTTCTCTTCATTTCCATCCCCTTTACATGCATCAAATGCTTGTTTAACAAAATGAAGAGACTCTTGGTTAGCTTTTCCATGACGGGGTCCCGCGAGGGCCGACATAGCCGCTGCAATTGAACCAAAAAGATCTTCAAGACCAGAAGCCACTGCCTTCCCAACAAAAGTTGACAGATTTCCCCCTCCATGATCATAATGAAGAATGTTATACAAAGTGAGAATCTTCCGGAGTCTCTCTGAATCCGTATTGGGAATCCTAAGCATATGAACAAAATTGTCCATATAAGAAAGATTTTTATCAGGTGATGGAGTACGCCCAAATCCTCCGTGGTGGTTGATTAAAATCGCAGTTAAATGAGGAATCTTAGCGATTAAAGCAATACAATCTGCCCGATAGTCTCCCTTTCCCTCCAAAGTTCCTAACAGGAGGAGAGCGGCTGAAAAAAGTTTCATAGGATCCCCCTGTTTAGGCAACCCTTCGATAGCTCGAATGGATTCCTTTGACAAAACTTCCTCTTTTTTAAGTTGAGCAGAGAATTCCTTCACCTCCGTTTGACTCCCTCTCTCTCCATGAATCAAAAGATAAAGAACCTCCTCAGGTTCCCAGAAAGCAACTTCTCGTATGGGATACTCTCCATAAAAAAGTCCTTTTTCAGGATCAACATATGAGGTGGGACAATAGCCAACAGGAATCCCCCGCAAGCCCGTTTCAAGAGTGTTTAACTTCTCAATCATCTATCAAATTTTTAACCATATTCCGCTCTTCGAGCAATTCTTTCTGGGTTACAGCCACCTTTTCTCGAATAAAATAATCCCAAGGAAGATTGGGAACAATGTCACAAGTTCCATCGCCTTTTGAACGACAGGGGAATCCAAAAATCAACCCCTCTTCAATTCCATAAGGGTTTCCATCTGAACAAACTGCTGAAGTAAACCACTCCCCTTCTGGCGTTGGAATATAAAGAGAACGCATGGCATCTACTGCCGCGTTAGCAGCAGAAGCTGCAGATGATTTTCCTCTCGCTTTGATCACAGCAGCCCCTCTTTTTTTTTTTTTTTTAGTAAAATTTTCCTGTAACCAGCTTTGATCATAAATCACATCTGTCACCAGCTGGTTTCCAATTCGAGCTTGAGTAAAGTCAGGAAC
>JAGRNW010000008.1 GCA_020440555.1 Chlamydiia bacterium | reverse complement strand
ACTAGAAAAAGTAGAAAAAAAACTGCTGCAAAAATTAAAATTCAACTGCTTGCATCGCAAACACTCGATAGAAAACAGCGGAACTTCCGTTAAAAATGACTGGGAAAAGATTCAAGATGTTTTTTGAAATCACTGAGAAATTCACATCCATAAATACCATCAATCACACGATGATCAAATGTGAGAGTAAGATAGATCATCTTCCGAATCGCAATCGAATCGTCTTCTTTTGCGACTACTCGTTTTTGCACAGTCCCCGCACCAATGATCGCCACTTCAGGGTAACGAATGATCGGTATTCCTATCATTGCCCCTGTCATCCCAAAATTAGTTAAGGTGATAGTTCCATCAGCCACATCCTCAAAAGAGAGTTTTCCCAATCTGGCTTTGGATGAAATTTCGGCCACATTTTTAGCTAAATTCACAAGGTTTCTTTCATGACAGTGGCGAATCACAGGGACAACAAGCCCACCTTCGATATTCACGGCAATGCCTATGTTGACATACCGCTTCATCACGATAGTCTCTCCTTCTAAAGATGCGTTGAGCATAGGAAATTGTTGCAGAGTTTTCGCAAGTGCTGATAAGAGAAAACTGGTAATGGTCAGTTTCACTCCATGAGTATCGAAAAATCGTTGTTTTTCCTTCGCAATCAGATCCATCACTTCTGTCACATCTGCTTCATGTACCAAGGAAGCATGAGGAGCCTCATAAAATGAACGCACCATATTTTCTGCAATCGCTTTGCGCATCCCACTCATTTGCAAACGATCCTCTAGGAGAGCATCTTTCTTTACGAGAGTGCAGGGTTTTGTTTGATTATCAATAAAACGTTCAAGATCTTTTTTTGATACTCTTCCCTCATGACCTGTTCCTTCAATTTTTCTCAGGGTGTTAAGAGAAATCCCCTCCTCCCGGGCAAGCCTTAAAACAGCTGGAGAAAAAATATCGACACATGTTCCCGCATAAACAGGTTCGGGAGGTGATTGAGATTGAATACATTTTACCAAGGGCTCGCTATGAACCGAGCTTTCTTGATTAACTTCGACCCTAGCTAAAACAGTTCCTACTTCAATTTCTTGATCCACCGAAACTAGGATCTCTTTTAAAACGCCTGTCACTGGAGAAGGAATTTCAGATCCCACTTTATCTGTTGTGACTTCTAGCAAAGGTTCATCAAAAACGATTTTGTCTCCCACTTTTTTAAACCAATTAACAACAGTTGCCGAAACTATACTTTCACCAAGTTTTGGTAAGGCGATTTCAACAATTTTTAACATGATTATCCTAAATTTTTTTCTGTTGTTGCATGTTCAAATCCAACAACTTCCCCATTGTTATATTGATCTATATCAAGCTCTCCCTCACTTTTAGCCACCCACACAGAAACCACTGAGTCTCCCATCACATTAACTGCTGTGCCGACAATATCGCGAATTCGATCAATGCCTGCAACAAGGGCAATTCCTTCAATAGGAAGTCCTACTGACCCTAGAATAATAGAAAGTGTGACAAGAGCCCCTCCCGGAATTCCTGCTGTCCCAACAGCGGAAAGAGTTGCTGTGACTACAATCATCAAGAGACTCTCCCATCCCAGAGTGATTCCATATGCTTGTGAAATAAAAACGGCAGCGATGGCTTGAAAAATAGCTGTCCCATTCATATTCATGGTGGCTCCCAAAGGGAGGACGAAACTTGCAATATTTTTGGAAACCCCCAAATTTTGCTGAGTACAGTGAAGTGTAGCCGGAAGAGTAGCAGAACTACTCGTTGTCGAGGCCGCAAGAGTAATGGCATCTCCCATTCCCTTAAAAAAAGGACGCAAACGAAGTTTGGACATCACTTTAAGAATAAAGCCAAAAACCAAAACAGCATGAACAATACAAGCGATGTAGTGAGCCATGATAAACTTAAGAAGGGGATAGAGAACGCCTGAACCAAAAGAACCCGTTATCCAAGCCATAATGGCAAAAATTCCATAAGGAGCCATCGACATCACCATCCCTGTCATCTGAAACATAACATCAGATAAAGATTCCATCGCACGAAGGATGGGTTTTCCTTTTTCACCTGCAAAAGTGATCCCTAACCCAAAAAAGATAGCGAAAACGATGATCTGTAAAATATTTCCATTGGCAAGAGAGGCAATAGGATTTTTAGGGATCATCGAAAGAAGTAAATTGAGGAGTTCAGGGGTCTCATCGATTGAGAGATTGACAGATTCATGGGTCAGGCCAATCCCGTTTCCAGGATTAAAGAGTTTTGCAAAAAAGAGTCCGATTACGAGAGCAACAGCTGTTGTCATGGCGTACATTCCAATGGTTTTAAGCCCTACACGCCCTAATTTTTTAGGATCATTGATTGAAGTCACCCCCACTGTCATCGACGAGAAGACTAGGAGAATGACAAGCATATGCAACAATCCTAAAAAGATTGTCCCTACTGGTTTAAGATATCGAGCGTTTTCCTTAAGAAGCATCCCTGCCACTACTCCAAGAACTAAACCAAGGAGCATTTTCACCCATAACTTCATAATTTTTCCTTTATCTTGTTGATGAGAGCACTCCAAGCGTCGTTGTTATTGGTCGATCTAAGCTCTATCTTCAAAACTGCTACTGGTAGATGAGTTTCGTATGTTTCAAGCTTTACCCCGTCTTTTTCCGTGCAAAGGACAATTTCTATTCCTTTTTTTTTAAATTTTTTGGTGATTTTCGAGAGATTCGAAGAGGAGAATTCAAAGTGGTCGGGATAAAAACAAACCTCTTCGATGTGAGCTCCTAGAGCTTTAACGCTCTCATAAAATCGCATAGGACGAGCGATTCCACACAAAAGTGCTACTCGTTTCCCTTCAATCGAGATGGGCTTTCCCTCTTTAATAGAGAAAATTCCCGTGGGCTGCAAACAAAAATCCACCCCATCTGCTCGAAATACAAAATCAGCAGTTTCAAGTCTTTTCGGATCATCGCGCAGCACCCCTGCGGGGAGAAATTGCCCATTGTGAATTCGACGTGTTACAAGGACAATCTCAATATCTCTTTTAAGGCGCCTGTGTTGCATTCCATCGTCGAGCACAACAAGGTCTGCTCCTTTTTTTTGTGCAAGTTTTACGCCTTTTATCCTATCTTTTCCCACAATCACGATTGCCCCAGGAAGGTGACGAGCTATCAATAGAGGCTCATCTCCACACTCCATCGCCGAAAGTTTGTCTCCTTCGATCACGATAGGATCTTGTCGTTTTGCAGTTAGAGAACCGTACCCTCGACTCACAACTCCAACTTTGGCAAATTGCTGAAGCTGATGACAAAGAGCGATCACAAAGGGAGTTTTCCCAGTTCCTCCGACTTCAATATTTCCTACACTCACAACAAGCCCTTCAGTTCCAATTGAATGGAAGATGCTTCGATCGTACAATAAATTGCGAAACTTCACGCTAAAACCATAAACCAAACTCGCAGGGAAAAGAAGTCGTTTCAACAAACGAGACCATAACCTGTCATCGGGCTGACTTGTCATCTCATTAAAAGTATGGTGAAGCCATCTGGCGGCTATGCTCATCATCTAATCCTCTTATCTTCCAGCCACTGCAAATGACTCACAATGAAAAGATTCTTGCATCGGTCCATAAAAGAGGTGTTCCTCGATCATCTCAATGATAATGTGAATTGCAGCCATATGAGCTTCTTGAATTCGATCAGAAGTGGAAAAATTATTAACACTCCATTCGAGGTCGGCCATTCCCTTCAATCGTCCTCCTCCCTTACCTAAAAAGGCGATAGTAAAAAGTTCTTTTTGTTCGGCCGCCTGGAAAGCATGAATCAAATTTTCTGAATTACCACTTGTTGTTAGCCCGACAAAACAATCTCCTTTTTGCCCATACGCTTCTATCAAACGAGAGAAAACATGCGAGTATCCTAAATCATTGCTCACACAAGTGAGATGACCAGGATCAGAAAAAGCAATAGCTGGCAATGGAGCTCTTTTTATACGAAAAAGTCCTGTCAGCTCTTCGGCAAAATGCATAGCATCACAAAGACTTCCTCCATTTCCAGCAATCAAAAGTTTTTTTCCCAGAGAAAATGCACTAGCAATCTCTTCGGCAGCTCTGTCTATGAATTCAATAGCATCTGGTTCTTTGAGCTGCTTCGCAGCATCGATCACTTGATTAACAGAACTCTCAATTTTTTCTTTCACTATTAGAAAACCATTTTTTTATAAAACAATTAAAGAAATAGTATACAAGATTTGATAGATTATAGCAAGATTAGGAGAATTTTTTAGGAGGATCAAAAATGCCATTTACACTACAATTAGGAGAGCAGGCGCCCAATTTTTCCCTTCCTGCGACAGATGGAAAAACTTATGCACTGCAAGATTTTTTTGGTCATAGAGGGTTAGTGATTTTTTTTACTTGTAACCACTGCCCTTATGTGATTGGATCGGATGAAGTAACTCGTAAAACTGTTGAAAAATACAAAAAAAAGGATATTGTTTTTGTAGGAATCAATTCTAACAGTCAAAAGACTTATCCAGAGGATTCTTTTGCAGGGATGGTTGAACGGATGAGTATTTATAAATTTCCTTGGACATATCTCTATGATGAATCTCAGGAAGTCGCTCGAAAGTATGGCGCTCTCCGGACTCCTCATTTTTACCTATTCGATCAGAATCATAAACTCATTTATTGCGGTAGAGGCGTAGACTCTCCTAGGGATTCTTCAAAAATTACAGTGAATGATCTAGAGAATGCGCTTGAAGAATATCTCGCTGGAAAGTCCATTTCAACTCCCCTGACTAATCCCATAGGATGCAATGTGAAATGGGAGGGGAAAGATGCTCACTGGATGCCTCCGGAGGCTTGCGACTTGGTTCCTACTGCTCGTCATCAGCCGAGCTAATTTGTTTCGAAAAAGGTGTCGAAAAAGTTATGCCCAAACAACTTGTATACCCATTCCACTTCAAGAATTGAGATTTTGACAAGGCCAGCGTCCGAAAAATCCATTCTTTGAATTGTTTCGGTAAAGACTAGTGCGAGAACCCACGGTTCCCATCAAAAGTGTATAGATTATCCAATTTAACCACATCGCATCCTCCCGTGGCAAATCGATGCATAAGGGATGCGATCGTTTCTCCCTTGACCACCTTGTTCCCAAAAAAACGGCAACGATATTGATCGACACATTGAATCTCAGAAGCTTCTTCGGGCCAAACCACCGTTCCTCGATTAAAAATCTTCTCCAATTTTAATGAAGGAGTTTCAGCGGCTTTACAATGTAGCACGATTTTTTCGATTGGATCATAACTTTGGAGGGTGATATCAACTCCAACAAGCTCCTTCTTGCTTGAAATCAGTGTGCTCCCAATATGAGAGGGAATGATCGCATTTTGGTGACCGGCATAGTCCACCGTTTTAAGCTGTACTGGATGCTTTCCTAAGCGACTGGCGACGGCGTCTGTAAAATCCTGTGTCCCTACTTTTTTTTGACTCATTCCTTCACAATAGATATCTTTTGTATGGATTCCATCTTCAATGGTTTTTAGCCATGCATTATGTATGCGTGTTGCAGCCTCTGTTTGATGGATATGAACAAGCATCAAAACAGAGGCCAATAGTAAACCTGATGGATTGGCCAATCCTTTACCGGCAATATCAGGAGCAGATCCATGAATTGCTTCAAATAATGCTCCTTTAAGCCCCACATTTGCCGTTCCTACAAGACCGATTGACCCTGCGATTTGTCCTGCTATATCGCTAAGGATATCTCCATAAAGATTGGGAAGAACAATGACGTCAAACACCTCTGGAGTAGCGGCCAATTTGGCCATCCCGATATCAACAATCCAATGTTCACTTTCAATATCTGGATATTCTTTAGCTATTTCGCTGAACACCTTATGAAACAGTCCATCACTTAACTTTAAAATGTTATCTTTGGTAAAGCAAGTGACTTTTTTTCTCTCTACACGTCTAGCATATTCAAAAGCATACCGAATGATTCGCTCTGAGGCAGGACGACTGATGAGTTTAAGAGCTGTGCATACATCCCCGCTTTGTCTGTACTCAATACCTGCATAGAGATCTTCTTCATTTTCTCTAACAATCACCACATCCATGTTGGGATGCTTGGTTTTGATAAAAGGATGGTAAGAAACGCATGGCCGGATATTAGCAAATAGACCAAGGGTGGTCCGCAGAGTCACATTAAGGCTCTTAAAACCTCCTCCTTGAGGAGTGGTAATAGGAGACTTTAAAATAACTTTGGTTCTACGAATGGAATCCCAAGTCGCTTTTTTTATTTCTCCTTTTTCGATGAAATTTTTCTCAATCTCAAGAGAAGCTCCTGCTGTTTGCAGGAGATGAAGAACCGCGTCCATGATCTCAGGGCCAATTCCGTCTCCCTGCAAAACGGTTATAGGGTGTTTTTTTTTCATGACATCAAGGAGAATTATCTTTAAAATACTGAAAAATCTTGCAAGTCAGAATAAATGTTAAAAGGACTTTTTCAAAAGCAAAAAGAGCTACTCAATCACTTTTATACCCAACTCAATTACAAAGAGTGTGAAAGAATTTTCTATTCTTTACTTGAATCGAAGGGAGTTCTTTTTTTTACGGGAGTAGGAAAAAGTGGTTTTGTGGCTCAGAAGATCGCAGCTACCTTGATGTCTACGGGGACCAAAGCATTTTTTCTCCCTCCAACGGATGCTCTTCATGGGGACCTTGGAATGGTAGAAAAAGAAGATAAAATTTTTATTTTGAGTAAAAGTGGGCAAACGGAAGAGTTGTTGCAGCTTCTTCCTCCTCTGCGCAATAAGGGAGTCCATACGATTGCTTTGACTTCAAATAATAAATCGAAATTGGCAGCATCTGCTGATGATCATGTGTTGCTTCCTTGTGAACAAGAGCTTTGTCCGTTTGATTTGGCTCCTACCACTTCCACAGAAGTGCAATTGCTTTTTGGTGATGTTTTGGCCATGGCCTTAATGGAAGCTAAGGGGATCAGCTTGGAAGAATACGCAAGTAATCATCCAGGGGGCAGTTTAGGGAGAAAAATGACAATCAAAGTGAAGGATTTGATGCTTTCTGAGGAGAAAACTCCTTTTTGTTTTCCTGAGGATCAGTTGGGAGATGTTTTGTTTGAGTTTTCAAGTAAAAGATGTGGGTGTCTGATTGTGATCGATCATTATAAGAGGCTTCAAGGGATTTTTACAGATGGAGATTTACGTCGTGCGCTCGAGTCAAAAGGGGAGCAAGTGCTTCAACATAAGGTAGGGAATTTAATGACGACTTCGCCAAAGGCGATCGGCTTAAATTTTCTTGCATGCGATGCAATGAAACAAATGGAATCTGATCAAAAGCATCCTGTCATGGTTCTTCCGGTTGTTGAAAACAACCAGGTGAGGGGGGTTATTAAAATGCATGATTTAATTCAAGCAGGTCTGTAAAAAAAGCCACAAAGAATGATCAGAGACAAATATACTCAGGTTGATAAGCCACTTAATTCCTCGCAATCATAATGCTAAAATTAGGGAGAAGAGCAGAAAAACCGGTTCCATCCTGCCGAATCAGCTGTATTTGCGCCGAAGTAGTTGTTTTGAGTCCGTAGTTAGGCACTCCTAAAGCGACTCCTGTGACGCCATCGTTTTGACTAACCGACACAGCATAGTTGATGTCTGAAAAAGTTTTAGAAAAATTCATCGGGTAGTCGTACTTTTCGATGCTTGCGTGCATTGGAGGAAGCATCATCAAATGGAAAATGATCGGAGTTGGGATCAGTCGCTGGATTAGGATCTCCAAAGACCAGGTTCAGTTGCTGAAGATTGGTGAGGAGTTGAGGCTGGATTTGCGAGATGATGTCTCCCGCTTGGGGAATATTGGGGTTGTAAGTCATAAGCTCTCATTTGTAAAGGAATTATTTTAAAATGAAATAAGACGCCATGGCATACTAAAAACCTTGATAGTGTAAAGTATAATTTTTTCGGGCACCGGCACGGGCACGCTCACGGGCACGAAACTGACTTATGCAAGATGTCTAATGAAAATGTGTCTTGTAGGAATGGAAACAATAAGATACACTAAAGAAAGTAAAATATTGAAGGTTTAAGGCTTTAAAAATGGACTGGAGTAATATTCTCCCAATCTTGTTGATCTTAGTCCCCGTCCTTTTTGGGCTATGGGCGATTATGCGTAATATTAAAGAAGAAATTCGCTCTGTAAAAACAGATTTGGATCGCAAAATAGACATCTTAGATCAAAAAATTGATCACAAAATCGATGTGTCTAAAACAGAGCTAAAAGAAGACATCAAAGTTGTTCGGGCTGATATGCGTTCCCTCCAAGAAATGCTTTGGGTTAGTGTTGTTGGCAAGAAACCAGAGTTCTACGAACAATCTAGAGAACGTCAACAAGGCTAAAACCGATTAAAGAAATTTCCCTATAGGTATTGCACCTGCTTTGTAAAAATGGTCGCTATTCTTTCCTGAGTATACTGTTGAGATGTTCTTCTCAAGATTAACCGCTTTTTCTCCTCATAGAATGGCAAGATGTCTATTGAAAACGAAGTAGCTGAACATATAGAACGCTATCACGCCACACCTCCAAGATCGATATGATCGCTTGAGCGTGCACTAGAGTGCATTAGAGTGACTCCAAAAAAACCATCCATCCCCCCCTCTTGAGGAAGGAGGATAAGGGGAGGGGAAACGAGTTTTAAATTGTACGTTTTGATAAAATGTTCGATTTGTTCCTGGTTTTCTTCTTGAAGAAGAGAACAGGTTGCGTAAACAATTCTGCCCCCCAGCTTCAAGTAGCTCAAAGCCCTTTCGAAAATAATCCGCTGCTCACTGAGCATTTTTTGTAGAAAAGATTCATTAAATCGCCATTTCATATCTGGGTTACGACGGAGTGTTCCCGTCCCTGTGCATGGAGCATCAACCAGAATCCAATCCATCTTTTTTTTCCATTTTTTGCTTGCATTGAAAAATTGATAATTTTGAATGCCTGCGCGGGCCATCCTTTTTTTTGCCTCCAGGAGGGCTTTTTTTCTGTTGTCATATAAAAAGATTTGTCCTTTTCCTTTCATTTGATAAGCAAAAGCAAGGGTCTTTCCTCCGGAGCCTGCGCAATAGTCCAAAACAAGATCGGAAGGATTGGGTTGTATAAGAGATGCAAGCAATTGGCTCCCTTCGTCTTGTAATTCAAAAAATCCTTTTCGAAAAGCTTCAGTAGAAAAAAGAGAAACATGTTCCGTGGTTTGCAGGCCGAAAGGAGAACGTTGTGTTTTAACAAATGAGGGGGCAAGTTTTTTTAAAACTTCTTCTCGGGTCGTTTTGATAGGATTGCATCGCAAGGTTGTGGGTGCTCGAGTGTTTGAAATAGCACATAGGTTCATTGCTTTTCCCTGTCCATATTGATGTGCAAGTCGGGTGTAGAGGCTTTTAGGGACGCTTACACGGACATGAGAGGGGATAGAGGAATCTGTAAAAATTTGTTTGGGTAAAAGTTTAAAATAAAGATCGACTCTATTTTCTGGTGTCTTATTCTCTAGAAAATAATCGAGAAGAGCTTGCCAGCGGACAATTCCATAAACACTATCAGCAATTTTTTTTCTGTCTTTTGATCCGATTGCTCGGTGTTTTTTAAAATATTGATGGAGGAAAAAATCGAGAGGAATTTTAAAATCGATTCCTTTCACTATCTGTAGTAAATGATGTTGACGGAACTGTTTCATTCAAAAATAATACCAGGAGTTTATAATAAAATACGATGGCTAAGTTTTTTGTTTTTTTTCTCTCATCTCTTCTTCTTATAGCTTTGTCTCAGCCCGACTGGAGTCCCATGTTATGTATAGTTTCTGCAGGGATTGGGTTTGCACTCTTTTGGAAAGCTCTTGTGATGATCAAAAGCAAGAAAGGGAAATTTTGGACGGCCACTCTCTTTTTTGCCTTGATTGAAATCATTCAGCTCAGTTGGTGTCTATCAGACAGATATGTAGGAAAGCCCATCTACGTTGCCCTGGGTGCTGTCAGTCTTTGGCTTGGAATTGAATTCGGGCTTGTTTCGTTATTGATTCCACCTAATAAAAAGCTTTCCGTTTTAAGGGCGTTTGTCATCTCTTCACTTTGGGTGTTAATGGAATGGAGTCGCCTTTTTGTTTTGTCGGGGGTTCCCTGGAATCCTATTGGCCTCATGCTGACGTCCACTCTACCTGGCATGCAGCTTGTTTCGATCGGAGGTGTTTTCTTCCTCTCATTTTGGATTTTTCTAACTAATTGTATTGCTTTCAGATGGATGCAAAGTGAATTTTCAATTCTTGCATTTGGCTCGTGGCTTATTATTTTTATATTTCCTTATATTTTTGGTTTTGCGGCGATTAAACTTCATGCGAAGGGTATAGAGCAAGCAGAGGAGAAAATACACGCAGTTGTTGTTCAAACGGCCCTCTTGCCTGAAGAGAAAGTATTACTTCCTTCCCTTTATTCAGAGGCTCTTCACCCCATTTTTCAATGGGAACGAATTTTAACTATTATGGCCCCTCACAAAAAGCGGAAGATCGATCTCATTCTTCTTTCGGAAGCTGTTGTTCCTTACGGAACCGATATTCCTCTTTTTACTGTAAATGATGTAAAGAAAGTTTTTGAAAAAGTGTACGGAAATCATTCTGAAGAGTTTTTGCCTTTTCACGAGGAACTTAATACAAAAGTGGGTAATGGATATTTTGCTCAGGCGATTGCTAACTATTTCGGCGCTGATTGCGTGGTGGGCCTCGAAGATATTGAACCAACTGCGGCTTACAATGCTGCTTTTATTTTTTCTCCTTATTCTAAAAGAAGATTACGCTATGAAAAAAGGGTTTTGGTCCCCATGGGAGAGTATATTCCCTTTGAGTGGTGTAAGAATATTTTAAGAAAATATGGAATTGAGGATTCGTTCACCAAAGGAACGATGGCTAAAGTTTTTGAAGGAAAAAAGATTCCCTTTGGTGTTTCAATTTGTTATGAAGAGACTTATGGAGATTTGATGCGAGAGAACCGGGCTCTAGGGGCTAAAATGCTGGTTAATCTCACGAATGATGTGTGGTACCCTAGGTCTCGCCTTCCTATGGTTCATTTTCTCCATGGACGCCTCCGTTCTGTTGAGGAAGGGATCCCGCTTATTCGTTCTTGCAATACAGGAGTGACCTGTGCAATTGATAGCTTGGGAAGGACTTTGGCTTTTCTTCCCTACGATTGTAGTGAGAATCAAGCCTGTCCTTCTAGCTTATATGTCAAAGTTCCAGTTTATACCTACCCTACCCACTATGCGCTCACCGGTGATCGACCCTTGATTTTTGCAACAGTCGCTATTACTGGCATGGCCTTTTTATTCAGCTGTTTCAAAAAGTTCTTTAGTTGATAATTAAGTCTGATTCAGATAAACTTTTGGCATTTTAATTAGGAGAAGTACAGTGAGGCCTCAGCGAACCATCGGTGATGCGATTGCCTATTCAGGTGTAGGAATCCATACTGGAAAGGAGGTCTCAATCCGTTTTTGTCCTGCCAAAGAAGACACAGGAATTGTTTTTGAACGAGTGGATCTCCCTGGAAGGCCTCAAATTCCAGCGACAATTGATTATGTGCAAGAAACAACTCGAAGTACAACTATTGGTGTAGGAGATGTTAAGGTCCATACTGTTGAGCATGTAATGGCAACGCTTAAAGCTTATGAGATCGACAATCTCATTATTCAGGTCACAGCCCCTGAGCCTCCAATTGGTGATGGAAGTTCCCAAATTTTTGTTGATTTGTTAGAAAAAGTGGGAACGACCGATCAGGGTGTTGTCAAACCCGTTATTTTTCTTAAAAATCCCGTGGCTTTTTCAAAAGGAGACTCTCACCTAGTGGCTCTTCCTTCTGATGAATACAGAATCAGTTACACTCTTCATTATCCAAAATCTCCCGTAATTCGCTCTCAGTACCTTTCAATTCCTGTGTCGCGGGAGAATTTTAAAAATAGTCTAGCTCCTTGTCGTACCTTTGCGCTCTATGATGAGATCTCGACGTTGATGGAAAGAGGGTTGATTAAGGGGGGGAGTTTGGAGAATGCTGTTGTGATTAAAGATGAGGTCATCTTTAGCAAAGAGGGGCTGCGTTTTCCAGATGAGATGGTGAGGCACAAAATTTTAGATTTGATTGGTGATCTAGCTCTTGTGGGGTTTGATTTTGCTGCTCATGTGATCGCCATTCGAACCGGCCACGAAACGAATGTGGCTTTGGGCAAAGAATTATTGAATATATTTTTGAAACCTGGGATTTAATTATGAATGAATGTCCTAATGAAGCCATAGATAAGCCAATACTGATGGATATAGCAGAGATCCTTAAGATCCTTCCACAGAGATTTCCTATTCTACTCGTTGATCGTATCCTTGAGATTGATTTAGAGAAGAACACCATTTTGGGGCAGAAGAACGTGACAATCAATGAGCATTATTTTGAAGGGCATTTTCCCGGAGCACCCATTATGCCAGGCGTTTTGATTTTAGAAGCCTTGGCTCAAACAGGGGGGATTATGCTCCATCAAAAGGGGTTTGGGGATAAGATTGCTTTATTTTTGAGCCTTAACAATGTGAAATTTAGAAATCCTGTGAAACCTGGTGATGTTCTTCATCTTTATTGTGAAGGAATGTTCTTTAGTTCTAAAGGAGGACGTGTCAAGGCGCGTGCAACAGTTGGATCGAAGACAGCCGTTGAGGCAGAAATTGGATTTGCTCTAGCTGACAAAAACTTAATATAGGTGGGTTCATGAAAAAAACGGAGATTCATCCCCTTGCCGTTGTAGAGAAGGGGGCAGAGCTTGGGTCCAATGTCACAATTGAGCCCTATGCTATAGTGAAAAAGGATGTTGTGATTGAAGATAATGTGGTGGTCAAATCTCATGCTTATATCGACGGACATACCACTATTGGAAGGGGAACAGTGATTTGGCCCTCTGCAAGTATCGGAACTAAAACCCAGGCACTCGATTATACTGGTGAAGTGACCTACGTCAAAATTGGTCGAGAATGTGAGATCCGTGAATTTGTGACTATTAACAGTTCCACATCACCAGGGTCAACTGTGCATGTGGGTGATCACTGTTTAATCATGGCCTATTGTCATATTGCCCATAGTTGCTACGTTGGAAATCATGTCATTATGAGCAATGGTTCGATGCTAGCGGGCCATGTCATAGTGGAAGACTATGCAATTTTAGGGGGAATGACTCCTGTTCATCAGTTTGTGCGAATTGGGTGTCATAGTATGGTGGGAGGGTTAAGTCGTGTGACAGAAGATATTCCTCCCTACACTATTGGAGGGGGGATTCCTTATGTCCTTGCAGGCATCAACCGTGTTGGACTTAAGCGGCGTAACTTTTCTTTTGAGATTCAAAAAGCTTTGTTTAGGGCTTATCGCCTTGTTTACAAATCGAATCTTGCTCTTGCAACAGCGCTTTGTCAGATTGAACGTGAGATGGGAGAATTTGATGAGATTAAACATTTTGTTTCATTCTGTCGAAAGTCCAAACGGGGACTCATCGGGATGCGAGGAATTCGTGCTTCCCGCATGGAAAAAGAAAAGAAAATAGAATATTCTAAGGTGTAATTTTTCATGCTTCGTCTTGTTTTTTTTGGAACTCCTCCCATTGCCGCGTCTATACTCAGCCTTTTGATTGCTGAGGGTTTTGAGATAGCTGCTGTTGTGACCAAGCCCGACAAACCCATCAAACGTTCCAAGAAGCCGATGCCTTCAGCTGTTAAAGTTGTAGCTCTTGAAAAACTTCCGAATATCCCTCTTTTTCAACCTCAAAAGGCAGGAGCCCCCGAATTTGTAGATCTTTTAAAAAAATTGAATGCAGATGTATTTGTGGTAGCTGCTTACAGTGAAATTTTTAGAGAAAATCTTCTTTCGATGCCTCGGTTAGGGTGCATCAATGTTCATGCTTCTCTCCTTCCCAAATACAGAGGGGCTGCTCCTATTCCTCGCGCGATTATGGCGGGTGAAAAAGAAAGTGGAGTGACGATCATGGTCATGGATAAAGAATTAGATGCTGGTGCGATACTAAAAATGGTTAAAACTCCCATTACGCCTGATATGACGGGAGGAGAACTTTTCATTAAACTCGGAGAGCTTGGAGGAAAGGCTCTGATTGAGGTTCTTCATGAGTATGAAAAAGGGAGCGCGAAACCCATTCATCAAAGGCATGTGGAAGCGACCTTTGCCCCCAAGCTCAAACCCGAAGATCGAATTGTCCATTGGAACAATTCTGCTCAAATAATCCATAACCAAATTCGTGCTCTGCATCCTGATCCCGGAGCTTATTGTTTGATTGAGCTGAATGGATTCAAAAAGAGGCTTATGATTAAAAAATCTTCCGTTTGCGAGGGAATTTTTGGTTCCCCCGGGAGCATTTTATCTTCTCAATCTAAAAAATTGATCATTGGCACAAGAGATGTGGGTCTCTCCTTGAAAGAGGTTCAGCTTGAGGGCAAAAAATCGATGTCCATTGAGCAATTTTTGTTAGGTATTGATAAGACTAAGTTGTCTTTTCCTTTCTGATCTGAGTTTGTTTAGGCAACAACATTCGTCAATGGCATCAATTAAGACAAAATAAAATTATCTTTTCTATTTTCATTGCATAAAAACTGTTGCAGAAGGCGTTTTGAGGCTTTTTCTTTACTTTTGGTTACCATTTAATTACAATGGGTCTTTTGAAATTTTTATGCGACAACTGAGGAATCAAAATGATATACGGAACAGTGAAAAATCTAGCCAGGGATGCGGCAAACCAAACTGCTAAGCTAGCTCAATGGGGCGAGACTCTTTTTAAAAGTATGGGTGCATGTGATAAAGTCGCAAAAGCGGCTGCTGCCTATTTTTCTGCGGCTGAAGAAGGGATTCGTCTCGCAGGGGGGCCCGAATCGGCGAAAAAAGGTTTTGCTTTTTCTGCCAAGGCATTTAGAGAGGCTCGAACTGTTTTTGGTTTATTCAATGTTTTCACTGGAAAAATTCCTTCTCTTATTGGCAACTTTAAAACAGAGGCCCGCCTTTTTTTTCATATGACAGATGGTGAGTCTGTAAAAAAAACAAGCTCAAAAGCTTCTATTAAATTAGGCGAAATGTGCTTTAATAAGGATCAGATAGGATACGTGGAGTGGTACGAAAAATTTTTGGGTATCGTGATAGAAGCTTTCTCTGCAATTGAATCAGCATCTTTTATTGCGGGCTTCGGCGGTTTTCGTCCTGTTGCTTTTTTCTCAAAAATGTTCGAAGATTCCAAAACAGCGAAGATTGCCTCAGATGGATTTTTCTATCTGATGATGATTCGTCATGTGACTATTCCTGTCATGACTTTATTCAATGTTGTTCATGAGACAATTGTATTCAAGCGATTAAAAAAAGAGATTTATGAAGAGCAAGATAAGATCGGAAGTGATGATAGCGAGGAAGATGATGGCGAGGAAGATGTGGGTGGGTCATTGACTAAAATTAGTAATGCTTTACGCGCTGCTACAGGGCATTACATTCAAGTGATAATAAAATCAGCGCTTGCCTTTTTAGAAAAGGGAACTGAAGTGGCCAAAGATGTGATTTTTTTGGGAAGGTTTAATGTTCACCCTGTTGTCATGGTTTCATTAAACGTCGGTATTGGTACATTTAGTTTGGTTGATGCAATTTATAAAGCTTATCATGCAACAGATTTCCATGATGCATTTGTCGACTAAAATTATCTCTGATGAGAAATTGCTTAAAATTAGGGAAATTGTTTTTTTATCTTTTTTTATCGGTTTATTCTTTGTCATGGGAGGGTCGGCTTTTACTTATCTTCCCTATTCTTTTACATTGAAAGATGTTTCTGTTGCGCCAGATGAACTTCTTGCCTACCGTTGTGTCCGCATCAAGGGAGAAGATTCGGTCTCACGTCTTCATCGTCTCCCTGCTTTAAGCAAAGAAAAAATGACACACAACTGAGATTCCATTGATATTCATATAGCAATTTATCGATCAATCTCTTATGCTTTGTGTTCAGGTGAACTATCTTAACTGTATTTAAATGAAGACTGTGCGCAAGCAGATCGAAACTGCCACCCTTTGGTTTCACTATTTTTTTCATCATTCCAGTACAGCAGGGAGCTCTCTTTGTGTCATTCGCGATGTATTTAAAGGAGTTGCTCTTATCTATGAAAATGATCTTAAACATCTTGATTTATCTCTGCGATTTAAAAACATGGCAAGGAAAATAACTCATCTTAAGGTGACTATGAATTTTGTCAGGGTTCCCCTCAAGATCGAAGGGGCCTTTAAAGCGGCTTTTAAAACGAAAGAGGAGATTGAAATTTTAATTACCTTGTATGAGGAAGAAAAGCGTTTTAACAAAAGGATCTTGTTGAGGGTGGGCGCAGGTGTTTGTAAGTCCGTTTCCAAGATGATCTCAGCAGCCTCCAAGGGGGTGTTTGATCCGCTTTCTATTCTGAGTGAACAGGTAAACTTTGTTCCAGCAGTCACTAAAACTCTTCATATTTGGTCCTATATTAAATTTGTTGGAAAGGGATGTAAAATTCTTTTTCTTTCGGGAAAAATTATCGATGGAGAACAAGTAGTTTTTCATGTGTGCGAGCTAACTTTAGAAACGTTTTCTGTAGTTTTTAAAGTTGTTCGGTTAAGCGGATTAAAGGTTCATCCTGCCTTTTCTTTAACAATTTCTATTTTGAGCGATCTCTACGACTTGTTTGAAATTTTTTATCATGTTTATGAACAAGTGAGGGAATTTGAGAATGAAGAAGAGGGTTAGAATCTTTTTATTGGCTAAAATTCTTTCCTCTGCTAATCTCCTTTTTTCTGTTTCCGAATAAGGGCTGAACAAGGCTTTTCAGAGACAACCACTCCAATCATCGGTCAACTCACGCTTGAGTTTACTGTGCGGGTCGGTCTGAAGTGTTATTTGGAAAAAGGGTAGGTTTAACAACTCGGCCTTAAACCTACATGAAAAATAAAAAGGCGAGTTACAAACTAACGAACTCCAATAGGGTAAGCTTCCTATGGCATTAAAACTTATGGGAAAAAAGTGGGGGATGACCCAGCGATTTGATAAATCGGGCAATGTGGTTGTCTGTAGTGTAATCCACGCTGAGCCTAACGTCATCACGCAGATTAAATCGAAAGAATCGGATGGGTATAACGCGATTCAGATGGGGTATGAAAAAATTGTCACAAAGGATCCGCGTACCATAGAAAAGAGGGTCGCTAAGCCTCTGCTTGGTCATTTTAAGAAACAAGGGGTAGAGCCTCGTCGTCACTTGGCTGAATCTCGTATTGATGAGATCGGTGACTATGTCATTGGACAAGAGTTAACGGTTTCACTTTTTGAAAAAGTAGCTTATGTTGATATCACAGGAATATCAAAAGGCAAAGGGTATCAGGGGGTTATGAAAAGATATAACTTCCGCGGAGGTCCTGCGGCTCACGGCTCAGGTTTCCATCGTCATGGAGGATCAACCGGGATGCGATCAACTCCTGGAGAAGTGTTTAAGGGGACAAAAAAAGCAGGTTGTATGGGTGGAGTGCAGGTTACTGTAGAAAATCTTAAAATTATTGGAATTGATAAAGAGCGCAACCTTATTCTTGTGGAGGGGGCGATACCAGGACCAAAAGGGGGAGTTGTCTCTCTTTCGCCAGCTATAAAACGAATGAAGAGGTCATAAACGTGGCAACGCTAAAAAAGTATAACAGTTCAGGCGAGGCGATTGGAGAAGTTTTCATCAGTGAGGGTTTTATTAATCTCGAGATTAATCAACAGCTGGTTAAAGACTATCTTGTTGCTTTGCGTAATAATTTGCGTCAGTGGTCGGCAAATACACGTGGTCGTTCGGAGGTGAATCACTCTAACCAAAAGCCCCATCGTCAAAAAGGGACAGGAAATGCTCGCCAGGGTACTTTTTCAGCTCCTCAATATAAAGGTGGTGGAGTTGTTTTTGGTCCGAAGCCGAAGTTTGATCAAAAGACGCGCATTAATCGCAAGGAAAGGAGGGCTGCAATTCGCTATTTGATCAGCAATAAAATTGCTGCTGAGTTGGTTTATGTTGTAGAGGATCAGTTTTTTAATCAAATGTTTAAAAAACCTCAGACTAAGGGAGTGGTCGCTTTTTTGAAGACGGTGGGAATTGTCGGCAAAAAAGTTCTTTTTTTAGGGGAAAGCGCTCCTGGTAAGGAAACTGAGGGATTCATTAAAAGTATGCGTAATATTCCACGTACCGCTTATAGAAAATCTTCTCTCTTGAATGGATATGATTTGAGCGTGAGTGGATGTATCGTTGTAACCGAGTCAGGGCTGCAAGAGCTTGTCGAGACCGTAGGGGGTAAAAACTCATGAAAAATCCATATCAAGTCATCAAGTCACGTTACATTACAGAGAAGAGTACGGTTTTAGAAAGGTTGCAGGATGGAGAGAGTAATAAATCTCAGGCTCGGTGCCATTTACCTAAGTATGTTTTTCTAGTCGATCGGTGTGCGACAAAGCCGGAAATTGCTCATTACCTGATGGAGATTTACAAGGAAAAGGGTATTAAAGTAACGAGCGTCAATACGATCCTCGTAAAGCCCAAAAAAAAGAGGCAGAGACGTGGTCGTCCTGGGGCTACCGCGGCTTTTAAGAAGGCAATTGTAACCCTTGAAGAGGGTGATCAATTGGATGATGTATGAGGAGTAAAAGCAAATAAATGTCTAAGAAATATAAGCCAACCTCTTCTGGAATGAGAAGACTTGTTCTTCCGAGCAACAAGGAACTCACTGTGTGTGGGGAAATCGATGAAACGGGAAAACGGGGCAAAGTGATGCCTTTGAAATCTCTTTTGGTGGCGAAAAAGCGTGGAAGTGGACGAAATAATTTAGGTCGGATTACTTGTCGTCATAAAGGCGGAGGACATAAGAGGCATTATAGATTGGTTGATTTTGTTCGTAACAAGGATAATATACCGGCTAAAGTTGCTTCTGTAGAATATGATCCTAATCGATCGGCACATATTGCTCTACTCCATTATCTTGATGGTGAAAAGCGTTATATACTCGCGCCTCGAGGAATCAAAAGGGGGGATGAGGTGATGTCTGGAGAGAAAGGTCCCTTTAGGCCAGGATGTGCGATGCCTCTCTCTTCGATGCCGCTTGGTTCGGTTATTCACAACATCGAAATGAAACCGGGATGTGGGGGAAAGTTAGTAAGAAGTGCAGGTCTTTCAGCTCAATTGATGGCTCGAAGTAATGGGTATGCAACATTGAAAATGCCATCGGGAGAAATACGGATGATTTCTGAGAAATGTCGAGCGACATTTGGTGCTCTCTCGAATGATGAGCATAGCTTACGGGTGGAAGGAAAGGCTGGAAGGAAGCGTTGGAAGGGGATACGTCCAACGGTGAGGGGAACAGCGATGAATCCTGTTGATCATCCTCATGGTGGAGGAGAGGGACGTCACAATGGTTATATTCCCCAAACTCCTTGGGCAAAGGCAACGAAAGGTTTGAAGACTCGAAAGAAAAGTAAATCTAAGAAATTTATCGTGAAGGATCGTAGGAGCAAGAAGTAAAATATCATGGGAAGGTCATTAAAAAAAGGTCCATTTGTCGATCATCATCTTTTAAAAAAGGTGCAAAAGCAAAATGAGGAGAACTCAAAAAAACCAATTAAAACTTGGTCTCGCAGATCGATGATCATACCTGATATGATAGGGCATACTTTTGAGGTTCATAATGGAAAGAGGTTCATCTCTGTCTTTGTATCAGAGACGATGGTGGGACATAAACTAGGAGAATTTTCTCCAACACGAATTTTTAAATCGCATCCAATCAAAAAAGCGGTGGCTAGTTAATGGAACAATCTAAAGCAACGACAAAATATATTCGAGTCCCGCCTCGCAAGGCAAGGCTAGTTGCGGATCTCATACGCGGGAAGTTAGTTGATGAAGCTACGACTTTGCTGACTTATTGCAAGATGAAGTCAAGAGAGCCGATGAAGAAAACACTTAAGAGTGCGATTGCAAATGCGGAAGTGCAATTTGACGCAAGGAGAGATCTGCTCAGAATAGTTGAGGTGAGAGTAGATGAGGGTCCTTATTTCAAAAGGGCGAAGCCAAAAAATAAAGGTGGAAGAGCGCCAATTTTAAAAAGAACGTCCCACTTTACGGTAGTGGTTGAAGAATCATAGAACAGGAGATTTTGAATGGGGCAAAAAGGGTGTCCAATAGGTCTGCGGACAAAGTTAAGAAAAGATTGGCGTTCTCTCTGGTTTGGGAATAAGAAAGAATTTCCGAATATGTTGGAGGAAGATTATAGAATTCGGAAATTTTTAAAAGATAAGCCGTCCTGCCAAGGTGCTTCAAAATTTACTATAAAAAGGATGAGTGAAAAGGTGGAGGTTACCATTCACACAGCACGACCAGGGCTGGTGATTGGTAAGAAAGGGGCGGAAATAGATTTACTTAAAGCTGAACTCATGAAGCTGTGTGGAAAAGAAGTATGGATAGAGATAGAGGAAATCAAGCGACCTGATCTTGATGCAGCTCTTGTAGCTGAAGGAATTGCGGCACAGCTTGAACGAAGAATTGCATTTAGACGAGTCATGAAGAAGGCGATGCAATCGTGCATTGATGCAGGAGCTTTCGGGGTCAAGGTGCAGGTTTCAGAAAGAATTGGCGGGGCTGAGATTGCGAGAACAGAGTGGTACAAAGAAGGAAGGACTCCTCTTCATACCTTAAGAGCGGATATAGATTACGCTACAGCACGTGCAGAAACCACTTATGGATGCATTGGTGTAAAAGTATGGATTAATAAAGGTGAATATACATCTCAGTGAGTGTAAAGGTTAAAAAATGTCATTTCAACCGAAACGAACTAAATTTCGAAAGCAGCAAAAAGGGCATCATACAGGTTGTTCCAAAGCAGGTAACTTTGTCCACTTTGGAGAGTTTGGAATACAAGCTCTGGGGCGTGGAAGAGTCACGCATCGTCAAATAGAAGCTTGTCGTGTAGCCATTAATCGCCACTTTAAGAGAAGGGGACGTGTGTGGATCCGTATTTTTCCGGATATGCCTGTCAGTAAAAAACCAGCTGAAACAAGGATGGGTAAGGGAAAAGGAGCGCCTGATCATTGGGTTGCAGTTGTGAGGCCGGGTCGTATTCTTTTTGAAGTGGGTAACGTTAGCCGTGAAGAGGCGCAAAGTGCCCTTAGACGAGCTGCTGCAAAATTAGGGATAAAAACCCGCTTTGTTGATCGAGTAGAGAAGGTATAGAATGTTTAAAGCAAAAGAATTAAGAGATAAAAGTCCTGAGGAGCTTGAAGATTTGCGTCGAGAATTTCTTAGAGAAATATTTGAACTTCGTGGACGAAGAGTAGATACAAAAGCTGATAAGACTCATTTAATTGGGCAGAGGCGTAAAGAGATCGCCAGAATTCTGACGATCCAAAAAGAGAGAACATCATGACAGAAAAAATTGAAAGAGAAAACAAGCGAAGACAAAAGAAAGGTGTTGTTGTCTCTTCGAAAATGACGAAGACGGTGGTGGTTCGTGTTGATAGAACCTTCCGTCATCCCAAATATGGAAAAGTGATCAAACGTTTTAAGAAATATTATGCTCATGATGATGAGTCTAATACTTTAAAAGAAGGTGATAAGGTCACGATTGAGGAAACACGTCCCTTTTCAAAATTAAAACGGTGGCGAGTCTTAAGATAAAATTTAAATACTATACGGAAAAAAATGTTACAACAAGAGTCTCAATTAAAAGTCGCAGATAACACGGGGGCAAAGAGGGTTAAGTGTTTTAAGGTCCTTGGTGGATCGAAAAGGCGTTATGCGGGAGCAGGGGATATTATCGTTTGTTCGGTACGTGAGGCTGAACCTGATTCTTCTATTAAAAAAGGGGATGTGGTCAGGGCTGTTGTGGTGCGCACTAAACGATATACCAAGAGAGTCGATGGGTCGTGGCTCCGGTTCGATTCAAATAGCTGTGTGATCATTGACGATAAAGGGAATCCTAGAGGAACCCGCATTTTTGGGCCTGTGGCCAGAGAAGTGCGCGAGCGGGGGTTCATTAAAATCAGTTCACTTGCCCCGGAAGTGATTTAACAATTAAGGACGATTGATGAGCAATAAATTACGAAAAGGAGATCCGGTGATTGTTATCACTGGAAATGATAAAGGAAAAACGGGAAAAATCCTTTCTTGTGACGAGAAAAGAGTGGTCGTGGAAGGGGTGAATATTCGCAAAAAGCATATGAAAAAAAAACAAGAGAATCAAAGGTCACAGATTATTGATATTGAGGCTCCTGTTGATTTGTCTAACGTAAAATATTGTCATGATGGAAAACCCTTTAAACTTCGTGTTAAAGAGGGAAAAAACGGTCGGGAACTCTTCATTCTGGATAATGGAAAAGAGGTTGTTATTCGTCAGATTAAGCAAGGGAAGAGTAAATAGGTTAGAAAATGTCAGTTTTACGAAAAAAATACAAAGAAACGATCAAAGGTGAACTTTTAAGTAAGTTTAACTATAAAAATCCTATGTTGATTCCTTCGCTAAAAAAGATAGTGATCAATATGGGATTGGCGGAGGCTTCGAAGGATAAAAATGCCTTACAGGATGCCTTAAGAGAACTTTCACAGTTGTCGGGTCAAAAACCTGTTCTTACGAAGGCCAAAAAATCTATCGCTAACTTTAAGCTCAGAGAAGGGACTCCGATAGGTGCTAAAGTGACACTTCGAGGGGTACGTATGTACGATTTTATGTATCGTTTTTTTAATATTATTTGTCCTCGAATCCGAGATTTTCGTGGGTTTGCTACTAAAGGGGACGGTAAAGGTAATTATACTCTCGGAATTGAAGATCAACTAATTTTCCCTGAAATTGATCTGGATAAAGTAAAAAGATCTCAAGGGATGCATATCACATTTGTGACAACAGCGACAAATGATGAAGAGTGTGTTGAATTATTAAAAAAATTTGGACTTCCATTTAAGAGGTAATGCATGCGAATGACAAGTGATCCTATAGCAGATTTGCTCACAAGAATCCGGAATGGAAGCAAGGCTAAATGTCGCTTTGTCGATGTTCCTTGGAGTACAATTAAAGAGAACATCGTCAAAATATTAAAAAATGAAGGATATGTTGCTCATGTTCTCGTCAAAGAGGAAAATAAGAAAAAAACGATGCGTATTTTTTTGCGCTATGCATCAGGCAGGCAACCAGTGCTTAATGGATTAAAACGCGTTTCAAAGCCGTCCTTAAGAAGATATGTCTCATCTAAAGCAATACCAAATGTCATGAGAGGTATGGGAACGGCTATCCTTTCAACGCCGAAAGGAGTTGTTGAAGGTCGCACGGCAGTTAAAGAGAATGTGGGCGGAGAACTCATCTGTTACGCCTGGTAAAATTATTGGAAGCAGGATAAATCATTTATGTCGCGAAAAGGAAGAATACCCATTCCCCTTCCAAAAGGGGTTGAATTTAAGATTGATGGAGAGATAATTCATGTAAAAGGTCCTAAAGGATCTTTGTCTCAAAAAAGTCTAAAAGGGTTAAGTTATCAGGTGACTGGGGAACATGTGCATGTTTCGCTTGTTAAAGGTGCCGAAGAATTAAGTAATTTTCATGGACTGTATCGAGCACTTGTGGCGAACATGATTCATGGAGTCCATAAAGGATTCGAAAAAAATCTAGAGATGATTGGTGTGGGTTTTCGCGCAAATGTTTCGAGCAACGTAATCGAATTACAAGTGGGATTTTCTAATCCTGTTAAAGTGCTTGTTCCAGAAGGGTTGCTAGTGAAAGTTGAGAAAGGCACGCAAATTTGCATCAGTGGTATTGATAAGCAAAAAGTGGGGCAGTTCGCTGCTGACATTCGATCTCTTCGTCCTCCTGAACCCTACAAGGGAAAGGGAATTCGTTATAAAGATGAATATGTCCGACGAAAAGCAGGGAAAACAGCTAAGAAATAATTTAGGATGAGACCGTAATGAGAGAAAAAATGATCAAGCGCAACATTGTCCGTAGAAGGCGGACGCTGCGTGTGAGAAAGCGACTAAAGGGGTGCGAGGGCAAGCCGCGTCTGTCTGTAGTTAAAACGAATAAGCATATTCTTGTCCAACTGATCGATGATGTGAATGGCAAAACATTGGCTTCTACCTCAACATTGAGCAAAGAATATAAACAAACAGAATATAATAAAAAAAACAAAACTTCAGCGAAGCAACTGGGCCTTAAAATCGGAAATCTAGCAAAAGATCAAGGGATAACAGGTGTGGTTTTTGACCGTGGTCGCTTTAAGTATCATGGTGTGATTGCTGCTGTTGCCGAAGGAGCACGCGAACAAGGGCTCCAATTTTAATTTTAAAGGAATAGTCATGACGGCACAAAATGGATCATTGAAGGGGAGTGAAGGTGATTATGAAGAGAAAGTTCTCTTCATAAATCGTTGTTCTAAGGTTGTAAAGGGGGGGAGAAAATTTAGTTTTTCTGCTCTGGTAATCGTAGGGGATAGCAAGGGTCAAGTGGGTTTTGGATTTGCTAAGGCTAATGAATTAACTGATGCGATTCGAAAAAGCGGAGGAGCGGCTCGTAGGAGTCTCATTACTTTTGAAATGGAAGGAACTACGATTCCGCATGAAATCATCGTTAATTATGATGGAGCTTGCGTTCTCTTAAGACCGGCTCCCGAAGGGACGGGTATTGTTGCTGGATCCAAAGTTAGGTCAGTTCTTGAACTAGCAGGCCTTAAAGATGTAGTTGCAAAGAGTTTGGGTTCAAACAATCCTATCAATCAAGTTAGAGCAACATTTAAAGCGCTAAGCATGTTGCAAAATCGACAGAAGACGCTAGCGATGAGACAAATAGGAGATCAAGATTAACTGATATGGAATTACATGCTTTAAAGAATAGTAGTAGAGATCGAAAAAGACGTAAGTTGCTTGGTAGAGGTCCCTCCTCGGGTCTTGGGAAAACCTGTGGCAGAGGTCATAAAGGACAGGGGGCAAGATCGGGGGCTAGACGAAGATTGGGGTATATTGGGGGAGGTGTTCCACTGCATAGGCAAGTGCCAACGCGTGGGTTTTCCAATGCTCGTTTTGAAAAGCGTCTCGATATTATCAACTTAGATAAAATAGATAAAATTTATCAAGATGGAGAAACTGTTAGCCTTGAGACTTTAAAAGAAAAAGGTTATCTTAGCGGGATCTCTCATGGAATTAAAATTCTTGGGACGGGAAACATTTCAAAAAAAATCACCTACAAGGTGACAGCGGTTTCCGCCCAGGCTAAAGAAAAGTTGGAAAAAGCTGGCTGCGTGGCCGCCTAGGAATTAGATTATGCTTGACACTCTCAGGCGCATTGCCCTTGTTCCGGAACTCAAACGAAAAATCCTCATCACAATAGGGTTACTTGTTGTTTGTAGAATTGGAGTTTTTGTTCCAGTCCCTGGTATTAATGGAGAATTAGCGCTTAATTATTTTAAACAAGCAACCGGTGGGGGGCAAAATCTCTTTCAACTTGTTGATATTTTTTCGGGTGGGGCATTTGCTCAAATGACGGTGATCGCTCTTGGCGTCGTTCCCTATATCTCTGCTTCAATTATTATGCAACTTTTGACAGCTCTCTTGCCAGGTCTGCAACGAGAGGTACGAGAAAATCCTGATGCAGGTCGGCGCAAAATGAATAAATGGACACGTATGATGACTGTCTTTTTGGCGATTATACAGTCTTCTTTTTTTGCTCGGTTTGCTATTCAGATGAATTTTGCAAATCCTGGCATTGTTGTCCCTGAAATTCTCAGATTTCAATTGCTCGGTTTCCCCTTTCTCTACTATCTGATTTTTGTTCTTACCATGACGACGGGTACAATGTTTCTTATGTGGGTAGGAGAACAAATTACAGAAAAAGGGATTGGAAATGGAATTAGTCTTATCATCATGTTAGGAATTATTTCCTCTCTGCCCACAACAATCGGTTCGATTATTAAACAGCTCAATCTTGATTCACAGGAACCGGGACAGCTCACTTTTTCTTCCCTGATTGTACTTTTTGCCGTGTTTGTGATGGTGATTCTTGCAACCATTTTGATTATTCAAGGACAGCGAAAAATACCTGTGCAACATGCAAGACGCGTGGTGGGTCGGCGAGAAGTACAGGGGGGGGGGTCGTTTATTCCCTTGAAGATAAATTATGCAGGAGTGATTCCTGTTATTTTTGCTTCTTCACTCCTCATGTTTCCTGCCACAATTGGCCAGTTTGTGGGTTCAGGAGGATGGGTTTCATCAATTGCTAATTCTTTATCACCAGGAAGTTGGTTTTATACTGCAACCTACGTCACACTCATTCTTTTTTTTACGTATTTTTGGACGGCGACTCAATTTCATCCCGAGCAAATTGCATCGGATATGAAAAGGAGCGGAGCATTTGTACCTGGAATTAGACAAGGAAAACCGACGCAGGATTATCTTGAATCAACAATGAATCGAGTGACGTTGATCGGAGCCATCTTTCTTGCCATCATTGCTATTCTTCCAACGTTGATTGGAAAATTTCTTAAAATTGACCAGTCTATTAGTTATTTTTTTGGAGGAACAGCATTATTGATTTTGGTTGGTGTGGTTCTCGATACCATGAAACAGATTGAATCGCATCTTCTTATGAAACGGTATGAAGGATTTATGCGGAAGGGAAAAATAAGGGGTCGCTAACCGGTTGAACATAAATCACTCAATTGTTATACTACGCGATCAAATTTAAAAAATTAGGACATGACATGCCAAGGGTAATAGGAATTGATATTCCGGGAAACAAAAGATTGATTATCAGTCTCACATATATTTACGGAATTGGACAAGTGCTTTCTTCCGAGATCATTATCAAATTGGGTTTAGATCCCAATCTTCGCGCCAAGGATCTTTCTGGCGAGGATGTGGGTCGAATCAATGCCCTTCTTCAATCTGAATACGTTGTTGAGGGTGATTTGCGTCGTCAAGTACAGAATAACATCAAGAGATTGATAAGCATTCATTCCTATCGTGGAATGCGTCACCGGCTAGGTTTGCCTGTGAGAGGTCAAAAAACACAAAAGAATGCGAGGACCCGCAAAGGAAAAAAACGAACAGTTGCGGGCAAAAAGAAATAAAGAGTTGAAGGAGAATTAGAGTTGAGTAAGCAAGCAAAGCAGACGAAGCAATCCAAACAGGGTTCATCTCAAACAAAGCGTCCGACGGGTCGACCAAAGAAAAAAGCATTAAGAAATGTGCCAGCTGGAATTGTTCATGTTAAAGCAACTTTTAACAATACGACGGTGACGTTCACTGATCCGGCTGGTAATGTGATAGCATGGGCAACAGCGGGCAAGGTTAACTTTTCGGGATCGCGAAAATCGTCAGCGTTTGCGGCAACTGTAGCGGCTCAGGATGCTGCAAAAAAGGCGATGACAATGGGTGTGAGAGAAGTGGAAGTTAATTTAAAAGGGCCAGGCGCAGGAAGAGAATCGGCTGTAAGAGGCTTGATGAGTTCCGGGTTGTTAGTCACGGTTATTCGTGACAAAACCCCTATTCCTCACAACGGTTGTCGGTCGCGTAAAAGAAGAAGAGTTTAATTTACTAATTGAGGCAAAAGTAGATGCAATCGATTATTTATGACAAATTTGAAATGCCGGAAAAAATTAAAATTGATGAAAAAACGGCAAGTTCGACTTATGCAAAGTTTATAGCAGAACCGTTCGAACGTGGTTTTGGCCATACGATTGGAAATGGATTACGTCGATTGCTTCTTACTTCAATAGAAGCTCCCGCCATTATTTCATTTTTTATGGAAGGTGTTCATCATGAGTACATGGCGGTTGAGGGTATTGTTGAAGATGTGACGAATATTTTACTTAATTTGAAAGGGGCTGTTTTGCGTAAGCTCACTGTTAAAGGGGTTCCAAATTTGCGAGAACAAAAGGTTTTTCATAAAATGTTGGAGGTAGGACAAGAAGATTTAGCGGAAACTGGCAATCGAGTGATCACCCTGGGTGATCTTATTCCAGAGGGGGACTTCAATGTTGTAAATCCCGATCTTCCTATATTTACAGTCACCAAACCGATGATACGCCGCATCAGTCTTAAAGTGGCTATTGGTCGAGGTTATGTACCAACGGAAAGAATTCAAATCGAAGATCGTGTTGTTGATGAAATTTTAGTTGATGCGATTTTTTCACCTGTGAGGCAAGTCAACTATTATGTAGAAAATACAAGAGTTGGTCAAGATACAGATTTTGATCGCTTAATTTTAGAGGTCACAACGGATGGAAGGGTGACACCTAAGGAAGCGGTGGCTTTTGCGGCTAAAATTCTTACTGATCATTTGTCTGTGTTCGAAAAAATGGAAGATTACGATATCCTTTACGAGGAAGCGACTTCACATGAGGATAATGATCGGGATGAACTTCTTGCCAAACTGGCTCTTGGGATTAATGAAATTGAACTTTCAGTCCGTTCCACAAATTGTTTAAGTGGAGCTAATATTGCAACAATCGGTGAACTTGTTGTGATGCCAGAGCCAAAATTGTTACAGTTCCGTAATTTTGGTAAGAAATCGCTCAACGAAATTAAGGCAAAGCTTTTTGAGATGGGATTAGGTCTTGGTATGGATCTTAGTCGTTTTGGGATTACCTACGAAAATATTAAAGATATTCTTGATGAATATAACAAAGAGCATGCAGAAAAATTAAGCGGATAGAAGAATGAGACATAGAAAAAGCACATTTAAATTGGGACGTACCACTTCGCACAGAAGATGTCTTATAGCTAATTTGTTAAAGTCTTTGATTGAACATGAAAAAATCGAGACATCGGTAGCGAAGGCAAAGGAGCTGAGACGTCATGCCGATCGGATGATCACATTAGCCAAAAAAAACACTCTTGCGAGCAGACGGAATGCGATAGCAAAGTTGATGATTCGCTACAATCATCTCTCTAGCAAAGAAGCGCGAAAATCTAAAGAGATGAATCAACGCTATTTTAACAATGATCGTGTGGTTGTTTCTAAACTTTTTGATGAATTAGGGCCTCGTTTTTTAGCTAGATCGGGTGGATATACGCGTATCATCAAAAGTCGGGATCGTCACGGTGATCAGGCACCCATGTGCATTATTGAGTTTTGCTAGTAAAAAACTTGACGATTGTTCTGTTTTCGTTCTTGTTTTTTACCTTTGTTCCCTTTTATTGTTACTTGTTGTAGATGGAGTTTTTAAATTACACGATGAGTAGGGCAAATGGGGACTAAAATCGCGATTAACGGCCTTGGGCGCATAGGTCGTTTGGTTTTGCGTCAAATTTTTTCAAAAAATAATTCATCAATTGAGCTTGTTGCGGTCAATGACATAGTGGAAGCTGATCATCTCTCTTATCTTCTCAAATATGATACGATTCACGGTCGTTTTAATGGAACTGTCGAAGCACAGGATGAAAATTTAGTTATTAATGGAAAAGAGATTCTTGTTTTTTCTGAAAAGCAGCCGATGGTCCTTCCTTGGAAAAAACTTGAAATCGACTATGTGGTGGAATCAACAGGTTTATTCACAACACCTGAAACTGCGAGGGGGCATCTTGAGGCAGGGGCTAAGAGGGTCGTTATTTCAGCTCCTGCTAAGGGTGATATTCCCACATTTGTTATGGGGGTCAACGAAGAAAAATATAATCCTATAACGGATACGATTATTTCCAATGCATCTTGTACGACTAATTGTCTAGCTCCTATCACAAAGGTGCTTCTTGAAGCTTATGGAATTGAGGAAGGACTGATGACAACTGTGCATGCTTTAACGGCTGCACAACCCTCGGTGGATGGTCCATCAAAGAAGGACTGGAGGGGAGGAAGGGCTGCAAGTCAAAATATTATTCCTGCATCAACGGGAGCAGCAAAGGCTGTGGGCTTGTGCATCCCTGAAGTGAAGGGTAAAATCACGGGAATGGCTTTTAGAGTTCCCGTTTCAGATGTTTCAGTTGTCGATCTAACAGTGCGGCTGAAAAAACCAACGTCTTATGAACAAATTTGTAAAACAATGAAAGAAGCTTCTTTAGGTCCATTAAAAGGGATTCTAGCCTACTGCGATGAACAAGTCGTCTCTGCCGATTTTATTGGTTCAACGTACTCGGCTATTTTCGATGCTCAAGCCGGCATTGGTTTAAATGAGAATTTCTTTAAAATTATTGCCTGGTACGATAACGAAATGGGGTATGCAACGCGTATCGTTGATTTGATGAGGTATATGGCAACTAAAGAGAATGCTTCGAATGTAGAAGTGAGGTAAAAGTGCATTTTACAAGAGAACCTATTATTGAAACGATCATCTCAGCGAGAGAAGGACATAAACTTATTTTACGTAACAGTAAGAGAGGGAGCCAGGAGGAATTTGTGATCGACTCAGTCGAGGTCATTTCCTTTGGGGGAGTTTGTTTGTTTCGATCTCAAGAGAAACCTAAACCTTTTTTGATTCCAATCAATGATTATGAAATTTTGGAAACACGAGAAGCTCGTATGGTGCTGAAAGGTGTGGGGATTGAAAAAGGGATTAAAATTGCTGGAGGAAAGGAAGCTGTGATCAAAACTCCGAAAGGGGAAGAAAAGGAAGAGGGATATTCCGAAAAAAAGCGAGAACGTCGTCGTACTCGAAAAAAGAGAGGGGAAAGCAGAAGGGAGACGCTCCATGATGAGAAAGGAAAACTTTCTAGCGGTCAAGAGAATGGTTCTTCCGAGCCAGAGGTTTCGATAGGGAAAGAACGCCCTGCTTCGGCTTTAATTCCTCCACCAACAACGCTGATTTCAGAAACACTTGCTCGCTATAAAGAAACTCCTATTTATGCGGGGGCCTTTTTTCAAGGAGAAAATACCAAGACAGCTTTATCTACTTCTAGTAAAGACTCAATTGTACTCGATGAACAAGAAGAAAGAGAAGAACCGCGGCTTCATCAAGAGATGCAGACCCCGTTTGAACCGGAGTCTGCAAAACAACACATAACAGACACAGATGAAGAGCTTCCGTTTTAGTTGTTCGATACCCATTCCACTTCAAAAATTGGGATGGGTATCAATGTGGGTGCTCTTCAAGGAATAAAGAAATTATTTCCTTGCTCATCCTCAATTTAAAATATCTCTTAAAATAATCGCATTTGTTTGTTGACGAAATTGATATCTTTTGGCATCTCACAGGTGTGATATTCGAAGCTTACCAATTTCTTGATCATTTTCGTGCAATTAAAAACGCGTCCAAACATACCATCCGCAATTATGCGATCGATCTTAATGATTTAAAAAACTTTATTGAAGTAGATGTCCTGAAACTTTCTGATGAAGAGCGTCTTCCCAAGATTTATCATGATCAAAAACAGCTTCTCTTAGAGGAGGGTGCTTTGAAATTAAAAATAATCAATCGTTTAACAATCAGAAATTATATTGCCCATTTAAAAAACAGAGAAATCAAAAAGAGAAGCGTTGTTCGCAGGCTGTCTTCTTTGCGCACCTTCTTTAATTTCTGTAAATCAAAAAATTGGATTGATAAAAATCCTTTTGATGAAATTGAAAGTCCTAAACTCGATAAAAGAATTCCATACTCTCTTGACTATGCTCAGATTCAGAAATTGTTCGATCAGCCTGACACCTCGACCTATCTTGGTTATCGAGATCGAGCGATTATGGAACTTTTTTATAGCTCGGGTCTTCGAGTGAGTGAGCTTGTCGCCCTAGATCGGAAAGATTTTGATCAAGAGAATCTATTGATGCGTCTTTTTGGGAAGGGGAACAAAGAGCGGATTGTTCCTATCACTAAAAATGCTGCCGATTGGATCGCATCCTATCTAGATCATGGGGAACGTCACCTTGATACAGATGGACACTTGGGTCAACAAGACTCAAACGCCATTTTTCTCAATCGATTAGGCACGCGCCTGACCGCTCGCTCTGTCGACCGCAAATTTGACAAATATCTGCTTTTATCTGGATTAGAGGGAAAAATCACTCCCCATACCATTAGACATACCATAGCGACTCACTGGCTAGAAAATGGAATGGATCTTAAAACGATTCAAACTCTTTTAGGTCACACATCGCTCGCAACGACAACGATTTATACTCAGGTTTCAACGAAATTAAAAAAGAGTGTTTATGAGCGCAGCCATCCCCTTGCTGAGAGGGGGAGCTAATTGTCCCGAGTGTTTAAGTGAAAGAGGATGATTTACATCTGGTTTCACGAACGGGTTAACTGCAGATGCTCCTATAGTGGTAATTCTTTTTTGAGTTGTATCATTTGCAGCCACTCGACCTGTAAAAGTTGTTTCGCCACGAATTCCGCTTATATTCATATCAACCTCCATAGGTAAATTTTAGACATATTGTAAACAACATTTTTAATTTATGTCAACCCTTGATGGGTATCGCGTAGTCTGTTACTCTAATGCCCGTTTCTGAGGTATTTTTATGAGTGTTGTTCTTGACAATGTTACGATGTCTTTTTCTTCTACTCCTCTTTTTGAGGAAGTGACCGTTGCATTTAATCCTGGTCATCGGTACGCCCTCACCGGCCCTAACGGAGCTGGTAAGTCCACTTTTGTAAAAATCATTACAGGAGAGATCATTCCCACTTCAGGTACGGTGAGTCGACCTGGTAGACTTGGTGTGTTAAGGCAAAATATTGAGGCTTTTCGTGACTACTCGGTGATTGACACGGTGATCATGGGGAATGGGCGTCTCTGGGGAGCCTTTCAAGAGAGAGATTGTCTCTATGAAGGAGAAATGACGGACGCTGTGGGGATGCGCCTTGGTGAACTTGAAGAAATCATTGCTGATGAAGATGGGTACATGGCTGAGGCTGCAGCGGAAGCATTACTTGTTGGAATGGGAATTGAAACCTTGCTGCATCAAGAAAAAATGGGGGCGATTCCCACGGACTTGCAATTTAGAGCTCTCCTTGCTCAAGCGGTTTTCGGGAGTCCTGAAGCGCTTCTTTTGGATGAACCAACTAACCACCTCGATCTTCATTCAATTACTTGGCTTGAGAAATTTTTGCATAGTTACTCTGGTACGATGATTGTGATTTCTCATGATCGCCATTTTTTAAATGCAGTGGCGACTGATATCGCTGATATCGACTATCAAACAGTGATTCTTTACCCGGGCAATTATGATGAAATGGTGATCACCAAAACCGCAGTTCGAGAAAGAAGTGAAGCTGAGGCGAAGTCAAAGGAAAAAAAAATTGCTCAGCTCAAAGAGTTTGTGGCCAAATTTGGTGCAGGAACTCGAGCTTCACAAGTTCAATCGCGCATTAAGGAGATTGATAAACTCCAACCACAAGAGCTTAAAAAATCAAATATTCAACGTCCCTACATTCGATTTTCTGTTCCTGAGAAAAAGCCAGGAAAAATTGTGTGTAAAATCAATGCCTTAACAAAGAGATATGACAGTCTTTCCGTGATCGATAATTTTTCATTGGAGATTCATCGTGGAGATAAAATAGGTGTGATAGGAAATAATGGACGTGGAAAAACAACCCTTCTTAAGACGATTGCTGGAAAGCTCATTCCCGATGGTGGAACTATTGAAAATGGGCATCAAGTGATAAAAAGTTATTTTCCTCAGGATCATTCAGACCTTTTAGATAAGGTAGGGGATGAATCTGTTTTTGAATGGCTGAGAGAGAGAAAAAGTGGAATTTATGATCAAGATATCCGCGGGGTGCTTGGAAAAATGCTCTTTGGAGGAGACGATGCTTTCAAAAAAGTAGCCACTCTTTCAGGAGGAGAGACAGCTCGTCTTATTCTTGGAGGGATGATGCTTGAAGAGCATAATTTTGTCATTCTTGACGAACCTAATAACCACCTTGATCTTGAAGCCGTTTCAGCCTTGGCTTGGGGCCTTCAGGATTATAAAGGGACAGTAGTTGTTGTTAGTCATGATCGCGATCTTATTAATCATGTTGCTACAAAAATTGTGGCGTTTGAAGAAGATGGGATCAAAGTTTTTGATGGTTCTCTCGAAGAATATCTGCAAATTCATCAAACTTCAACGTAACAGTTACCAACTTATACCCATTCCACTTCAAGAATTGGGATTTCGGCAACGCCAAAGCCCCGGGCTTGAACGATCATAAATGACATTAGGTAATCGCGCACAGCCCTCACAAGGCTGTAGGTAAAAAAAAGTTGCTCCTGATTTGCGAAGTGACATTATAGTCCTTCAATATAATACGGCTTCATATGAGCCACAAAACAAGGAGCAACCAATGAAATATTATGCAGGTTTAGACGTTTCGATGAAAGAAACTTTTGTGTGTGTTGTAGATCAATCCGGGAAAAAAATTTGCGATAAGCGGCTTCCAACGGATACTAAAGCAATTGTCGCATTTTTTAATAATCTCAATTTGGATATGGAATTAATAGGTTTGGAAAGTGGGTCAATGAGTCACTGGCTAACAACGGAGTTACAAAGCTTGGGATTGAGAGTAAAATGTATTGATGCTAGGCATATTGCAGCAGTTTTATCAGTGAAGATCAATAAGACGGATAGGAATGACGCAAGAGGAATAGCAGATGCCATGCGCTGCGAGCTTTATAAAGAGGTAAAGCCGAAGACGAGAGAAAGAATTTCCTTAATGACGCTGCTGAACG
>JAGRNW010000089.1 GCA_020440555.1 Chlamydiia bacterium | reverse complement strand
TTACGGGGAGTTAAAAAGCTTATTGGTTCAAAAATTTTATATCATAAATTCTCAAACTAAAATCACCTGAGTATATTATTAAATTTTATAGTTTTCTCTTTAAACAAAGATTAAGAAACAAGCTGTGGCATGCTGCGTAAGGTCAGTGACTAAAAAAACAATGTGAAAGAGGGTCGAGATTGAGATGATCCGCTTCAATCTTTTTGTCAAAATCTAAAACCACCACACGCTCCAAAATATTTGCCAATTCTCGAATATTCCCCGGCCAGTTATAGTCTAGAAGACGTTCTTTTGCCTTTTCTGTCAAAACTTTAGAACTTTTGTGATTTTCCACACAAAAATGATGTAAAAAATACTCAGCTAAAGGCAAGATATCTTCTTTGCGGGATCGCAAAGGGGGAAGCATGATAGGGACCACACTTAGACGGTAAAAAAGATCTTCGCGAAAAACTCCTTCTTTAATTGCTTGTTTAAGATCTCGGTTGGAAGTGGCCACGAGACGAGTATCGACACTAATTGGACGAGTCCCTCCTACTCGTTCAAACTCTTGTTCTTGAATCACACGAAGAAGTTTTGGTTGGAGATTGATAGGAATTTCTGTCACCTCATCCAGAAGAAGGGTACCATGGTCGGCCAGTTCAAACCGGCCTATTCTTTTTTGACTAGCCCCAGTAAACGCACCTTTTTCATGCCCAAAAAATTCCGACTCGATCAAAGTATCAGGAATGGCAGCACAGTTCACTTTAATAAAGGGTTTAGTTGCCCTTTGGGAAAACGCGTGTATCGCTTGGGCAATCACCTCCTTTCCCGTTCCCGATTCCCCGTTGATTAAGATAGTCGCATGACTCTTAGCTACTCTTTTCACTTCAGCAAGAATGGTTTGCATTTGGGGAGATGTAGCAATAATCTTATGAGAGACTTTCTCTTTTTCCTTTAAAAAAGCATTTTCTTGAACAAGAGCCAAATGTTCATAAGCTTTTTTTATCATTACCTCTAAACATTCAGGAGTAAAAGGTTTAAGAAGATAATGAAATGCCCCTTTGCTCATCGCTTCCACAGCATTTTCAATGGTCCCAAAAGCAGTAATCACAATCACAAGAGTCTGTGGAGAGATTTCTTTGATTTTTGTCAAAAGCTCTAAACCTCCCATTTCAGGCATTTTCATGTCAGTGATCACAAGTTCACATGGATTTTGTTTGAAGGCAGAAAGAGCTTTTTTTCCATTTTCCGTAACGGTCACCTCATATCCCTTGCGAGCGAGAGCCTCTGCCAAAAAATTACGAATCAAAAGCTCATCATCAGCGATTAAAATTTTCTCTATAATCATGATTCAGTGGCAATTGTTGCGTTTAATGTTAAAATAAATCTTGCCCCTTCCCCCCTTTTAGAGTCCACCTCAATTGTCCCTCCGTGAGCTTCAATGACTTTATATACCTCTGAAAGACCCAGTCCATTCCCTGTTGTTTTGGTGGTAAAAAAAGGAGTAAAAATAGTTTCAAGATGCTCAGGAGAAATGCCAGGGCCGTTATCGATAATCTCGATCACTCCCCCTCTTTTGATGAGGACCGTTACACAGGTTTTAGGAGAAGCTTGTAGTCCGTTTAAAATCACATTAAAAAGAGCCAATTTCACCAAGTCAGGATCGATACGGCAAATTACCGGATCATGGTGACATTTGAGTGTCAGTCGTTTTTTATACTCTTGATTTTCAGCTCTTAAAAGCCCCATCACCTCCTTGACAAGCCCAGTTAAATCTGCATCAACAAAATGAAGTTTTAATGGACGGGAATACTGCAATACATTTGTTACAAGCCGATTCAAACTTCTTGTCCCTTCGATGATCGCTCGACTTTTTTTAGCTAAATCGGGCCTCTCTTTGAGGTCTGTTTCTAGGAGGCTTGCAAACCCTTCAATCCCAGCTAGAGGATTTCTGATCTCGTGAGCAAGTCCTGCTGCCATTTCCCCCAGCTCTTTGAGACGATCCCCTCTTGCGACTGCCTGTTCAAGTCTTCTGATTTCCGTCAGATCACGCAACAGCAGGATCAATCCTCCTTTTTCTCCAGGTATTTTTGAAAGAGAAACTTCAACTTCAAATTCCTCTCCCCCCTTTTGAAGGGTAAGAAGCGAAAGACTGGGCGGTGTTTGACCTTTTATCGCCTCTTTAACTGAAAATCCGAAAAGATTGTCCGAAAACACTGTAACAAATGGCTTGAAGACCACCTCATCTTTTGTTTTTTCTAAAAGCCTTGAAACCGCCTGATTGTAAATGGTGATGATTCCCTCTCCATCAATATAAATCAACCCCTCAGGAATATGGGCCACAATACTTTCTAGCGTTTCGAGGCTCTCTCGAAGTTGCCCCTGAAGAGACTGAAATTCTCGACGCAAAGAAAGATAAGATTTTTCAAGGCGGCGTGTTTCAACTCTAAAACCCTCGAAGGCTATCTTTAGACTCTCTTCTTTATTCATTTTTTCTTTAAGGGTTCGAAACACAATTGTTTTTTTCTTTCCACCTGATTGATTTGATCGATATGTAAAATTCTGGCAACTACCTGTTTAATCAAGTCAAGTTCTTCGATAACCTCACTGGAAAGATCACTCATTCTGTCTTTAAACGAAATAAGCTCTTTATCGATATCCTCAATGCAAGAAAGAAGAATATTTTTTTGCTCTAAACTCGAAGCCCAGTCCCTGGCTTCAAGAAAACTTTCATTTTCGGTGAGGTCAAGGATTGCTTCAAAAAAGCCTCGTTTTTTTGAAAGAAGGGCAATTAATTTTTTTTCACTCATCTTTTTAAAGATAGGGACTAAAAAATTATTCGCAACGATTAATTATTGTCGCTTGAGTGCAGACATCTCCATTCTACTTCAAGAAATGGAATGGGTATAAAATCACCTGAGTACATCTGCGCATGCCATTGAAATCGTTCGCTTATTTTGGAGAAGCTTGGATTGAAAAAGACTTCAAAGCTTGCAGCAACTGAATAAAAGAAGGAAGCCCCGGTACAAACTCAAATAGTTCCTTTTCCCGATTGTAAGATCCTGTCACCATTTGATAAGCCCCAGCCACACAGAGAAAATGAGCTTTCACACTTTGGTTATATCCAACAACTTGCCTAAGGTGTGCTACCGTGACCTCTCCTTTCTTGCATTCGATCATCAAAAGAGGGTAAAGAGGGAAATGAGGATGAATGTCCTTTGCAAAGGAGATGATATCGGCCCGTCTATTGGGAATCAATTTACGAGGAACTAATTGCAAATGGGGAAGTTTGACAAGCTCTTTTTCCACTGAAAGCCCAGAAAGAGGATATCCGAGTTCCTCAACCATTTTGATAACGAGAGCATTACGCACCTCCTCTTCTTGGGTCCTCTTCACCCAAAGGCGACGAACGGGATCATAAAGACGACTCGCCGTTGACTTCGACAACTCCATAATTTCCATCTTTGAGTCGATAAATCAAATTGATTTTTTGTGTCTCCTCACTCCGAAAAAGAAGAAAAGAGTCGCTTGAAAGATCAATCTTCATGATCGCTTCATCTCGAGTGAGGGTTTTCAATGTCATTGTTTTATCTGTGACCACTTCTCCATGCGTTCCAATCTTTTCTACTTCTTGATAGTTCTCTTCCTCAATCTGATCGTTAATGTCATCGAGCAGATCCATGGGTTTCTCGATAACATTCACCTCAAGCTCTTCACCTATTACCTCTTTGGCATGATGCTCATGCAAACGCTTGAGGTAACGACGCAATTTTCCTTCAAGGCGATCTATTGCTTGATCGATAGAGGCATACATATCATTGCTCCTCCCTGTGACCACAATCTTTGTATTGTTCACATTGATAAAATACTCGACGATATGAAAAAGCTTTTGAATATCCATGATCACCGTTGCATCAACAACTCGACCACCAAACTTTTCAATTTTAGAAAGCTTTTCCAGGGCATAATTTTTCATTGCATCAGTCACTTCTAGGTGACGTCCAATCACATGAATAGGATATCCTGTTTGTTCTGCTTTATTTTTTGCCACAGCTGCCTCCTATGAAATATCACACGCACCGAAGAGGACTCGAACCTCTAACCACCTGGTTCGAAGCCAGGTACTCTATCCGATTGAGCTATCGGTGCAAAAGTAGGGATAATGGTAACGAAAAGAGAAATTTTTCAAAAGCCTGAAATAGGTCTCTGTGATTATTCTAAATATGTGAACAGACAGATATTACAAGGAATCGTTTTAAAATCCCTGCCCTATAAAGAAAGAGATCAGATTGTTACACTCTTCACACCCAGTCATGGTCTCTTCAAACTTTTTTGCAAAGGGTCAATCAAACAAACGCAAGCCGAGCGGGCTCTCCTTTCGACACTCACCGAAGGAGAGTTCAGCTGCGCACCTGGAAAACAAGAACTAGCTCGCTTTTACGGTGGGGAAATTCTTTGTCAATATGTGCATCTTCGACAAAATTACGCTCAATTGGACACTGCCCTGAAGCTTGTTGAAGCTATTTTGAATTCTCAATGGCAAGGAAAAGGCGCTCCAAAGCTTTATTCCCTTTTCACTTATTTTCTCAAACAATTAAACAAAGTCAAAGATCCCACTACTCTTTATACCACATTTTTGCTCAAAACAATGATTCATGAAGGAAATTTTCATCTTCCCGACAAGCCGAGTACCGTTTACCGTTTGGGCGGAGAGATTGTTCAAGAGAGCTCAAATCTTTTATTTGAACAAGAGGAAGAACATCTGATCCGACTGCTCATTTGTAATCGAGCATTTGAAGGATTAAAGGAAATCGAACTCCCTTCTCTTTTTCAACGTAAAATCGAAAAACTCTTTAGCCATTGGGTGAATGGATAACTTACGTATGCAGTGAAGATGTAGTACAAAATATGCACAAGTTTTTCGATTTCCCTGAGTAAGGTTTCTGAAGTTGGGCTAAAAGGAGTGAGCTGCACACTTTTAAAATCATCCTCATTATTTGCTAGAGTTAAATATTCCAATTTTCCCTTTGATAAGGAGGCAATGGCAATGTTTGGATCGGAAGTTCCCCCAATTTTAGGGCAGGCAAACCCAACTTAAGATTTTAACTATTATTGTCTTATAGCTGATTTTCTG
>JAGRNW010000088.1 GCA_020440555.1 Chlamydiia bacterium | reverse complement strand
GTATGCTCAACGAGAAACTGGCTCTTGTTCTTCGGAATAATAAAACTATTGAGCTTTCAGGGTTAAGACCTACTCAGATTGATTCGGCCTTTAGGGCATTTGAGAAGTACTTGAATGATCATCCCGAAAAAAGAAAGAAAAAAAACATTTTTGACTGTGAAGACAGGTTCTAATAAAAAATGCAGGCTAAAGTTCACTGAACAGTTTCATTTGCCACATCGACTTCGACAAGCCCCATGATCTTCACTCCATCATCGACGCTCAACGAAGCGGCCTTAATGTCTCCTTCAACGGAGGCCCCTTGTCTGAGTTCTAATCGTCCCTCAACTGTGATATTACCGATGACTTTCCCTTCAATAATCGCCTCTTTAAGATTAATATTGGCCTTCAACGTCCCCTTCGGTCCGACAATGACTTTTCCCTTTGAAAGAAGCTCTCCTTCAAAAAGACCATCAATCCTAAGCAATCGCTCAAAGCGAAGCTCACCCCTGAAGGTAACCCCCTCACCTAAAGTTGTTTCAGGATCTTCTCCTTTTTTGATCCCCTGAAAAGGGTGGGGGAGGGGGGTCGTTTTTTTGGAGATCCAACTTTCTTCAGTTTGCCAATTTCTTTCAGACCCTAAATGGGAAGGGCGTGAGGCAGGACTATTTACTAATGGAGTCTCAAATACACGCGATGAAACATCTCCCGATTCTTGGGAAGAGTGTCCGTAGGGATAAGCAGAAGGAGATGACTGCTCCTCTTTATAAAAGGGAGCCCCCCCCTCTTTTTCATTAGAATTTTTTCCAGGGCGACGAAACATAAAACACCAACAAAATTACAGATTCAAGCCTCGATTTGCCGTCGGGCAAGGGCGATTTTTCTCCTCAAAGATTCGTCTTTTTTGATTTTATTTTCAACGGTTTTGCATGCATGGAGAATAGTGGAATGAGTTTTTCCAAAAGAGGCCCCAATCATCATCAAAGATTCATTGATCATCTCCTTGGCTAAGTACATCGCTACTTGACGAGCGATGGCGATCTCTTTTGTACGAGAAGTTCCCTTGAGATCACTTGCTTTTACCTGAAAGAGAGTCCCTACTGTTTTAAGAATGTTTTCTACAGACACTTTTTGTTTGGGAATTCGTTGAAAAAGCTCTGATAGTGTGCTTTCAACAAGATCTTCGGTGATCTCCTGAGAGAGAAGGCGACAATGAGCTGTTAATCGATTGATTGCCCCCTCAAGTTGCCTCACATTGCTAAAGATATTTTCGGCAATGTAAAAAGCAATAGAGTGAGGGATATGCAGTCCCCGTTGTTCAGCTTTATGTTGCAAAATGGCTACTCGCGTCTCAAGATCAGGAATGCCTACATGGGCTACAAGTCCCCATTCCATTCGAGCCACAATTCTCTCTGAAAGTTTAAGACTTCCGGGAGGCTTGTCGCTTGTGATCACAATTTGTTTATTTTGATTGATTAAACTCTCAAAAGTATTGCAAAATTCCTCTTCAAAATTGAGGCGATTTTGGAGGAACTGAATATCATCCACAAGCAATAAATCTAAAGAACGGTAAAACCGTTTCATCTGATCGACCGACTTATTCCGCAAGCTATCTACAAGGTCATTGATGAATCCCTCAGTGGTGATACACTGCACTTTAAGTTTTTTGTGGTGCTCTTTGATGTGGTGGCCAATTGCATGGAGAAGATGAGTCTTTCCTAATCCGACCCCTCCGTGGACAAAAAGAGGATTGTATGACCTGCTTGGACGATTGGCAATTCCCATCGCCGCAGATTTCACAAATTGATTTGAAGGACCTTCAATAAAGGTATCAAATTTATAAAACGAGTTGAGTTTTAAGGTGTATTTTGAAGATTCAAGTGACGGAGGGGGGGGGGCATGTTTTTTGATCACAGTTGGAGTTCGCTTGGGAGCTCCCTTTGGGATTATAAATTCAATAAGAGGTTCTCCATCATTTCCAACAGGAACAAATGAGCAAAGATCTTCTTTGTAATTATCGAGAAGATAGGCTTTCACAAAAATATTAGGCACCTCAAGACAGATCGATTCCTTGACAGAGTCGCGCACCTGGATTGGCACAAGCCAATTCTCAAAAGCTGCTTTTGAACACCGCTTTTGTACGTAGCCTAAAAATTGTTCCCACTTCTTGTTTGCTTCAGTCTCTACCATAACCTTACTTCAAAAAACCTTTCAGGATAGATTGTGAACAATCTTTTCCACAACAGTTGATAAGTCAAATACGATAGAAACTGTAGCATTCGATTTCAAAGGAGGCAACCATTTTTTGGGCACAATTCTCTTTCCCTTTTTTAACCAATTGGTTTTTAAATCATTCATGCATGAAAAAAAATTTGATAGAGTTATTGACATTTAACCCACTGAAAGTCAACGATACGAACAATTTTTCCCAAACAAAAAGAGTAAAAAGATGTTTTTTTTAAATAAGTTGCGTTTGTATTTTTTATGTGTTGAAAATTCATCTTACACCATGCGCAAAAAATAAATTCGTCAATTGAATTAACGCATTCAAGTTGCTTGGGTAACCCATTCCACTTCAAGAATTGGGATGAATATATACGACGGTGAGGTCTATCGGGTGGCGGTGTGATTAGTATCCAGCATGGTTGGCTTCCACCATTGCCTGTTGCTCCTCAAACTCCAATTTATCATTTACGACCTTTACTAAATACCGTTTTCCTCCACCCGGATGATGCAAGAGTCTTTCCGCAAGAGGATCCTCAATATATTGCTCAATAACACGACGCAAAGGACGAGCCCCCATTTCAGGCAAATTACCCAGTTTCACTAAATGTCGAATCGCTTCTTCTGTAAGATCAACGTAGATCTTATGAACTGCTAATCGCTTGGTCACCTTATCAATTTCAAGATGGACAACTTCTTCAAGAGCCTTTTCATCAAGAGGTTTGAAGATGACTGTTCCATCCAAACGATTGAGAAATTCTGGTTTGAAATGTTTTTTCATCGCTCCCTCAATCTTGTCCCGGATGGCGTTATAGTCAAGGGAAGCTGTTCCCGCCTTTGTATGGAAGCCTACCTCAGTCTGACGGCGGATCAGATCGGCCCCTAAATTGGATGTCATAATGACAATCGCATGACGAAAGTCAACTTTTCTGCCAAAAGAATCGGTCAAGCGCCCTTCTTCTAAGATCTGAAGAAGAAGATCCATCACGTCAGGATGGGCTTTTTCGATCTCATCGAAAAGAACGACACAATAGGGGCGTTGTCTCACCTGTTCGGTTAACTGTCCTCCTTCCTCGTGTCCCACATACCCTGGGGGAGATCCTGTCATCCGACTGACAGCGAACTTTTCCATATACTCAGACATATCCACTTGAATTAAAGCGTCTTCTCCTCCAAACATTTGGGTGGCAAGGAGACGAGCTAAGAGCGTTTTTCCCACTCCTGTGGGACCCAAGAACAAGAATGATCCTGTTGGTCGATTAGGGTCTTTAATTCCTGTACGTCCCCGTCTGATTGCACGACAGACAATGTTAACCGCTTCTTTTTGTCCAATGATTTCTGTTTCGAGATGCTCTTCCATTTTGAGCAGTTTGGATGTTTCAGCCTCCGTGAGCTGGGTCACAGGTATCCCCGTTTGAGTTGCCACTACTTGAGCAACAGCCTCTTCATCTACAGGGATTTGGTGCTCTTCTTTGTTTGTTTCCCATTCGGCACGAATCAATTGAAGTTTTTCTCTTAATTTTTTCTCATCATCGCGCAGTCTTGCCGCCTTTTCATATTCTTGCGTACCAATTGCTTTTTCTTTGGCGCGTCTTGTATCTTCGATCTCAGTTTCTAATTGTCCAATATCAGAGGGCTGGTTCATCATCGCAACACGCATGCGTGCCCCTGCTTCATCGATTAGATCGATGGCCTTATCGGGAAGAAAACGTCCATGTACATACCGTTCGGAAAGTATAGCGGCAGCTTCTAATGCTCCATCGGTCATTGCAACATTGTGATGCTCTTCATACTTTCGTCTTAAACCTCTGAGAATTTCAATAGTATCTTCAACAGAAGGAGGTTGAACCAAAATCTTTTGAAATCGGCGTTCGAGTGCAGCATCTTTTTCGATATGTTTTCGATATTCATCGATGGTTGTTGCTCCAATACATTGAAGTTCTCCTCGAGAAAGAGCTGGTTTCAAGATATTAGAGGCATCGATAGCCCCCTCAGCAGCTCCTGCTCCTACGATTGTATGAAGCTCATCAATAAAAAGAAGGATGTTTCCATTCTTTTTGATTTCATCCATAACTGCCTTGATCCGTTCCTCAAACTGCCCTCGATATTTTGTTCCTGCGATCATCAAAGCAAGATCTAGAGTAATGAGTCGTTTTTTTCGCAGATTGTCTGGCACCTCTCCTTTGACAATCGCCTGAGCAAGTCCTTCAACAATTGCGGTTTTTCCTACCCCCGCTTCCCCTATTAAGACAGGATTGTTTTTCCGGCGACGACATAAAATGAGAATGAGCCGCTCTACTTCGGCTTTTCGCCCAATGACAGGGTCGAGCTTCCCTTCTCGGCACATTTCAGTTAGGTCATACCCATAGGCGCGCAGTGCAGGAAGTTTTTCTGTTCCCGATTTTTCTCCCTTACCGGTGCCTCCGCTTGTTGATGGAGGAAGTTGAAGATTAAAAGTTTCAAGCTCCTTTAAAACTTCCTTACGCACCTCAGAAAGGTTCACATTAAGATTTTCTAAAACTTGGGTTGCAACCCCATCAGTTTGACGTAAAAGTCCCAATAATAAGTGTTCAGTTCCCACGTAATTATGCCCCAAATTGGCCGCTTCTTCATTAGAAAACTCAAAAACTTTCTTAACTCTTCCTGTGAGAGCTGGGTCTCCATAGACCTGGATTTCAGGACCATAGCCAACCAATCGCTCGACTTCTTGTCTAACAATATCAAAGTCAATACTTAAGTTTCGGAGAACATTAACGGCTACCCCTTGTCCCAATTTGAGGAGGCCAAGTAAGAGGTGTTCTGTTCCTAAATAATTGTGATTAAGTCGTTGGGCTTCTTTTTTAGCAAGCTTAATCACTTGTTTTGCTCGGTTAGTGAATTTATCAAACATAAGGAACCCTCTTAACTAAATTAAACAGCCACACATATAACCTGAGTTT
>JAGRNW010000087.1 GCA_020440555.1 Chlamydiia bacterium | reverse complement strand
TGTCTGAATAATTTGGTGACTACATTTTTGTGTCAAAAAAAATTAATGTTTCATTTTCAAATACTTGGAAAATAAAGAGCAAAAAAAAGGGGGAACTTCCGTTACATTAGCTTGACCTTTGATATCAGCAAAATCAATTTTGGGAGGTGAGAATGACCAATCTTTACTTACTTTTGCTCTAGAGAGAGGGGTTTTTCCAGCTAAAAAAAAAGCTCCTTCTTTCAGAGATGCAAGGCCATAAACCTCTATCTCGTTTATAACAGCGGCCTCTTTTGCATTCGCAGCAGGAAGTATCACTCCTTTTTTTCCTAGTTTTTTTGCTAAAAGGGCTATAGAAAGAGCTCCAGTAATAGGTCGAACTTCACCACCTAGTCCTAATTCTCCTGCAATCAGATAACTTGCTAGAGAACGTGGGGGAAATTGTCCCATGCTCGCAAGACAGCTAAGGGCAATGGGGAGGTCATAAAAAGTTCCTACTTTCTTGAGGTCAGCAGGGGCCAGATTAATGGTCCCCTTTAACCCCTCAAACTTAATTCCCAGATGGCTGATAGCAGATAAAATTCGATCTTTTGATTCTTTGATAGCAGCGTCAGGAAGTCCGACGATTACCAGAGACCCTTTGAAAGAATCTTTTGCATCTACTTCAATTTGAACTAAAATAGCATCAAGACCTAACAATGCTGCCGAATCACATCCTACAAGCATAAAAAAACCCCTTTCACGTTAGCGAAGGGGGTTAAAATAAAGAGTTTGATCTATTTATTCAATCGAATGAACAAAATAAGCTGGAAAAGCAAAGTTGTTGTTAGGTCGTGGGGAAACGGTGATTGTTACTTTTTTCCCAACTTTATTTTGAAGATCAATCTTGGTGCTATATAAAAAAGCCACGGGAAGATGGTCAGTTCTTAAAAGGTAATCACCAGGACGATTTTTCACAGGACGATTGTAGGGTTCGATGATTCCAGATACTATCGTTGCTCCTAAGATTTCTTCATGATAGAACGTGTCGAGAGTTCCTTCCCCGCCAGAGGCCACCCACATGTGGTAGAGAGACTCTTCAAAAGGAACCCAATTAAGCATTTTATCTGTGATTTTTGAAACTACCTCAACGACAGTTTCTTGGGACGTTTCGATGAGAGGAGCTTTTACATAGATAAGAGGTGATTCAATGGCAGGGGCGGACTGCGTTAAATGGAGCTCTTGGCCAATTTGAGTGAGTTTATTGAGACAGATTTTGGCCTCCTCTTCAGCGGAGCTTAAAGTTCGGTCGCTTTTCAGTTCGAGAAAAGAGATTTTTTTCTGAATGTAGGCATCTTGAATAAGACTTGTAATTTCTTGGGCCTTATGGATAATGTCTTCGAATTCGGAGAATTCAGCGATAAGTTTTTGAAAACATTTCTCAACCATTTCAAGATCAATTTCTTCGAAAGGTTTTTGAATTTCGCGTTGTCCTAAATGATAGGCAGAGTTCAGCAGATGCCAGGCCTGAGATCGATGGGCTTCTCTTTGAGCCAACATTTCAATGGGACCAACATTTTCGAGATACTCTTTAGCGACATAGAATTGAGCAGTTTTTTCTAGAGGAATTTCCATCCACTTATTGTTGATGGTGCTGACAGTTGCTTCAACTTTTTGTCCAGCATTCAGCTGTCCAATGACCGGAGAGTCAATATCGGGATAAAGACGGACATTCACCCTGTCGGCTTCAACAATATTATCAAGAATGAAGGTGCGAAAAACATATCCCTTTGCTTCAGGCGAGGGGACAACAATGTAAAAATCATCTCTTTCGGCGATGACCTCAAAAAGTTCTCCTGCATGCATTTCTCGGACGACAGGAGACTCTAATGAAGGGGAGACTCGGAGGCGTACTTTGTTTCCAATAACCCGTCCTGTGAATGGGACAAAACTGGGCTGATTTTTTTTAGCGATGGTCATAGAAGAGACAGATGTAGTTTGAACAGCTGCCGATCCGTCCCCTTCACCAAAAAGATTTGCAAACGTTAAAATCGAATAAACGACTAAAGGTATGAATTTATTGCTCATAGAATACTCCTGGTATTTTCACTTAAGAGAGTGTTGTACTTTAAGAGAGCAGAAATGGCAAGAGCTTTATTGGAAAAATTGTTCCGGCCGGCAAAAGATTCTCAACCCGCCATTAGAGGTCTATTGAATTTCGTGATTGGGTGTTAAAGAAATTCTGTTATTATATAACAGTTTTTTTAGTGTAATTTGAGAGTATGGTAGGTATCTTCGACTTGATCAAGTGAGGAAATACAACAATTTAGATCTTTTAAAAGTCCCGTTGCAACGTCATAAACCCAACCATGGATACTCAGTTTCTTTTGCTCAGCCCACGCATTTTGAACAATTGTTGTATGACAGACATTCATAACTTGATGAAGAACATTGAGCTCAACCAGGCGCTGATATTTTTGTATGGTCCCGGCAATTGAGTCCAATTCCTTTTTTTCTCTGGAGTAGACATCTCGAATGTTGCGTAACCAATTGTCAACAAGCCCAAACTGAGCATTTTTCATGGCGGCAGCGACTCCTCCACATCCATAGTGACCACAGATAATCACATGCCTAACGTTAAGATATTCAATGCCATACTGGAGAACAGAGAGACAATTAAAATCCGTGTGAGGAACTAAATTCGCCACATTGCGATGAACAAAAATTTCACCGGGTTCTAATCCCAAAACTTCATTGGCCGGAATTCGGCTATCAGCACATCCAATCCATAGATATTTTGGAGTCTGTTTTTCAGAGAGATTACGAAAAAAATCAGGATCCTTTTTAATTTTTTCTCGTGCCCAAATCTGATTATTTTCAAAAAGCTTTTTTAACTCTCGCATGAATTATTTCCGTCTATTTAAAAATTTCTTGAAAATCTACGGGTTCTGCAGCAACAACTAAAGCTACATTTTTAATGGATTTTAAATGTTTTATATAAGTAGCATACATCGATTGGATCCCCTCTCCCGGTATAGGAAGTCCAATAAACGCAAGATCCGATTCAGAGGAGAAAAAATTTATGGTTTTCAATTCTTCTTCTATAGAAGCCACATAGACCTTAAAATCAACATGAAAGCGGCTATTCGCAAAAAAATCTCGAAAATATTCAAGCCGTTGTTCTCGAGCTGTTTCGCTATTCACAATCGACTTTAAGGTAATCTGGGTATGTTTCACACCCATATTTGTTTGGAACATATGAGCTAGAACAAGCATCAATTCACTTGTTTTTCGATGAATCGAATCCCACCAAATATCGATACGGAAATCTTGTTTAGTTTCACTCAACTCTTCTCTGAGAACAATGATGTTTTTTCCCGCTCTGTAGGCAATTTCAGCAATTTCAGGAATCGATCCTTGGTGAGGAATCAAAACTGTATTGTGGGTTAGAGGGCCAATCCCATGTGAAACAATGAGTCTTTTATACCCTTCTTCAATCTCATCAACCGTTTCAACCTTAACAAAAGCTTGCATTTTTTGTTTTTTAAGAGAATTTGCAATGCTTTTTGTAATGGTTTCCTCATGGTATTGGGTATCTCTCTCCATCAAATGGGCAAAAGTAATAAAACTATTGCCTCCGGTTATTCCCCTTACGAATTTAACTAAAGACTTCTGTAAGGTAACAGAAGGAGAAAGAACAAGAAGATGGGGTCGCCAACATCTCGCAGCACAGGACTAAGTTTTCAGTCGATAGGCTGTCGATTTTGTGACCTGCATCAAGATAGCAAAACAAATATCCTCCCAGTTGGAACTTAGTTTCCTCCCACGGAAAAAATAAATGGATAAAACAATCAACAATGAGAGAAAGGTGGCTCCGGCATTGATCATAAACATCCCGATTAGGCAAAGAATAGCTCCCGTGAAATAAACCCAGGGTTTCATCGTAAATGAGGGACGCCAGCTCGGGTTATGCATCAGCGTTTCGATTCCAGCCACCAAATTTAAAATACAATAGGAAATGAGAAAAAACATGGTCAGAATGGGAGCAACTGAATCGATTTTACCAAAAAATAGAAAACAGGCGGTGAGGACAATCGTAAATAAAGAGGCGATTTTGGGTTCCTTATTTTTTCCTATAGATTTTCCTAGAAATTTAAAAACAATTCCATCTTCAGCGAGAGCTTGAAGAGTACGGGGAGCTCCAAGAATGGAGCCAAGGGCAGATGATAAAGTGGCTCCCCAAATTCCCAAGATCACTAAACTTCCATATCGAGCAATGTGTTCACAAATCATGGTATCCTTAACCAAAAGTTGTCTAGGAACGCTCGACCACAAAAATAATACAAGCAAAACGTATACAACAAAACCGGTTAAAACAGCCCCAATTGTTCCAAGCGGCAGGGATTTTCTTGGATCTTTAAGATCACCAGACATAGAAACTCCGGAGAGTATTCCAGTAACTGCAGGGAAAAAAATAGCAAAACCAGTCCAATATCCCATTCGTCCCACAGGTTCCATTGTAGAATAAGGAATAGGATTTCCGAAAAAAACGGAACAGAGGGAAGCTATAATAACCAAAAAAATCAACAGTTGTGTCTTAAGCACAATGGTTGTGGAAAAGAAACCTAAAATTCCTAACACAAGAAGAGTCACGATAGAAACGTAGACAGAATTTAGCTCTGGGAAAGAGGCGCAGAGCGTTTCTGAGAAACCTAATAAATAGAAAGCGATTCCAATTGCCTGAGCAAGGTAAATAGGAATTCCTAGAGCCGTTCCGAAGTCGATTCCCAGACAACGGGAAATCATGTAATAGGCCCCCCCTTTTTCTACTTTCATATTGGTTGAAATCGAAGAGATTGAAAGAGAAGTTAAAAAGGTGATCAGCGATGAAAGAATGACGATCGAAAGCGTGGGAACCAATCCCAGCTTACCAAGGATCACTCCCAATCGAAGATACATGATGACCCCAAATATTGATAAAATACTAGGGAGATAAACTCCAAAAAACGTCCCATATCCTACACTTTCAGGGGGAGCGTGTGTCTCTTGATTGGGTAGCCTTGGACGAAACTTATTTGCAATTTGTTGTAAAAAAGCCATAACAGAAGTTTTAAATAAAATAGGCGTTTAAAGCAATCTTAGATTTCTGATGATATACTCAGGTAATTTTAGTTTGAGAATTTATGATATAAAATTTTTGAACCAATAAGCTTTTTAACTCCCCGTAAA
>JAGRNW010000086.1 GCA_020440555.1 Chlamydiia bacterium | reverse complement strand
AAAGAATTGCCAAAAAGTGCGCGATTAGAGAACTCAATATTAGAAATATGGGGTCATTTATGATCGTTCAAGCTCGGGGCTTTGGCACAGCCAAAATCCCAATTCTTGAAGTGGAATGGGTATAAGAGAAAGAACTCCGTGTATGAATTAAAAAATGTCATCCTTCTGAGGTTGTATTATTTTGCAACATTCTTTGGCAATTTGCCATTCTTCTTGAGTGTGGATCACTAAGAAGTCGATGGATGATTGAGATGAAGTAATCACTCGGTCTTTATCTTGATTTTTTTCGTGAAGCTTTTGATCGAGCTCTACTCCCAAAAATTTCAACTTTTCTGCTACTTTTTCACGAATGTAAGAACAATTTTCCCCAATTCCTCCTGTAAAGACAAGGGCATTCAGTCCTTCTAGAGAAACCATCATTTGTAGAATCCCTTGACAGAGACGATGAAGATAAATGTTCAAAGCTAAAAGAGCTCTTGGATGATTTTTTGCAGCCTCAACAATAATTTCGCGCATATCTTCCGAAATACCAGATAGTCCCAGAAGACCTGATTCGTTATTGAGAATTTCGTTGATCCGTGGTAAGGAGTATCCCTTTTGTCCAAGGTAAATAATGATACCCGGATCAATGGTGCCAGATCTTGAGCCCATCATCACCCCTTCCATCGGCGTAAATCCCATGGTGGTATCGACACTTTTTCCATTTTTGATAGCACACAGGGAGGCTCCAGCTCCTAGATGGCAAACACATAATTTTTCAATGGGTTTTCCCAAAATTGTGACAGCTCGTGAAGAGGTGTATTGATGGCTAATTCCGTGAAACCCATACCTTATGATCCCCTGAGATTCCCACTCATAAGGACCTGGATAGATTTTTGTCTCCTTGCCTAGGGTCGAATGGAAGGCTGTGTCAAAAACAGCGAACTGCTGGCTTTCAGGAAAAAAATGTTCCGCTGCCAAAATTCCTTCAAGATTAGTTGAGTTATGGAGGGGTGCAAGAGAAATTAAATGTTCAATTTCGTTTTTAATTTCAGAAGTAATTAAAGTCGGTTCAACAAACGATTGTCCTCCATGAACCACCCGATGTCCAATGTAATCGATTTCTTTGGAGGCAACAATCTTCCACAGCGAACGAAACATTTCTTTAAAAGATTTAGGAACAAATTTTTTAATATCTCCTTTCCATTCAATATGTTTTCTCCAAAGGGGAGGACGAAAAGATTCTATGCCTCCTGTGAGGCTAAACAAAGCCGATTTAAGACTTGAGCTTCCAGTGTTGATCACCAAAAGGTGCATGATCAACTCCATTTCCAATCGGTGATTTCTTCAGGATCTTTTCCATAAGTATTGATATAATCGCGATGCTCTTGAAGACTATATTCATAGTGAGAAACAAGCGCTGAAGCGTGGGCTGCCACGGATGGATTATTGGGAGTAGCAAGACGGATCGCCTGCATGATCAAATGAAAGCGACTTGTCTTATTTCGAACGAGCATATCAAAAGGTGTGGTAGTAGTTCCTTCTTCCTCATACCCTTTAATAATAAATCGATGAGTATTGCTTCTTTGATATAAAAGAGCCTTGACAGCAGAGGGATATCCATGAAAGTTGATGATCACGGGGCGATCTGCCGTGAAAAGGGCCTCAAACATCTCGTCATCCAGCCCATGGGGGTGAAGAGTTTCTTTTTGTAAGATCAAAAGATCGGTCACATTGACGACACGAAGACGCAGTGTTGGCAACTCTTTGTGAAGAATATGGGCTGCAGCCATCACCTCTTGGTGAGGATTGCTTCCAATTCCACACAAAACTACGTCGGGATTAACTCCCTCATCTGTACTGGCCCATTTCCACACAGAAGCTCCGGCGCGACAGTGAGCGATTGCCTCTTCCATGGAAAGCCATTGAGGTTTCGGCTGCTTGCTGGCAACAACAAGGTTGACATAGCCTCGACTTTCGAAACAATGATCCATTGTGGAAATCAAACAATTCGCATCGGGGGGAAGATAGATTCTCACAATATTGGCCTTCATGTTGAGCAAAGTGTTGATAAATCCCGGACTCTGATGAGAAAATCCATTGTGATCTTGTCGCCACAAGGTAGATGTTTCAAGATAATTGAGGGAAGCAAACGGCTTTCTCCAAGGGGTTTCTCGAGAGAATTTAAGAAATTTAGCAAATTGCCGCATCATCGTACTCACAATCCCTAAGAAAGCCTCATAAGAGGGAAAAAGTCCGTGTCTTCCTGTCATTAAGTAACCCTGAAGCCATCCTTGACAGGTATGCTCGCTTAAAATTTCCAACACGCGCCCATTTGTTCGCGAAATATGGGAATCAAAAGGACCGATTGGCCATTGATAATCACGATGTGTCACATCTAAAATTGATCCTAACTTGTTTGACATCAACTCATCAGGGGAAAAAATACGAAAAATATGAGGATTTTTTTCAATAAGCTCTTTGATGTAGAAAGAGAACTGTTCAACACTTCTCTCCACATGACACCCGCGCTTAGGGTTGATAGAAAATTTTTTAATATCAGGAAGGATAAGGGGTTTATAGAGCTCCCCTCCAAATGTATGAGGGTTGGAACCCATTCTTTTATTGCCTTTGGGACAATTTTCTAACACCTCTTTGACGGGGGCTCCATGATGATCAAAAAGCTCGTCTGGCTTGTAAGAACGTAACCACGCCTCCACAAGATTTAAAGATTTTGGATTTGACTTCACATCGGAAGCAGGAACCTGATGAGAGCGGAAAGACCCTTCAATAGGAAGCCCATCGATGGTTTTAATCCCCGTCCATCCTTTGGGAGAACGGAGAAGGATGGCAGGCCATTTTGGTTTAACAATGGGTTCCCCTCTTCTTGCAGCCTGTTGAATCCTGGTTATTTCTTGATATGCCCATTCAAAAGCGGCGAATAAAGCGGCATGGAGATCCTCTCCTTCCACGATGAGTGGAGAATACCCATATCCTTTAAAAAGGTGAAAAAGTTCTCTATCATCCATCGTTCCATAAATAGTTGGATTAGAGATTTTGTATCCATTGAGATGAATAATTGGCAAAACGGCCCCTGATTCAGAGGGATCTAAAAATTTGGTCGAATGCCAAGCTGTGGCAGTTGGTCCTGTTTCAGCTTCTCCATCTCCCACAATACAAGCAACAATCAGATTAGGATTATCCATGACAGCACCAAAAGCTGTTGCCAAAGCATACCCAAGTTCCCCCCCTTCATGAATGGTCCCCGGAATGCCTGGGTAGAGATGACTAGGAAAACCACCTGGCCAAGAAAATCGCTTGATAAAAGCGCCTAAACCTTCCGTATCATGCCTGAGTTCAGGATAATAAGGATGTAAAGACCCTTCCAAATAAAGATTCGCAAGATTGGCCGGCGCTCCATGTCCAGGACCGGTGATTAAAAACATATTAAGATCGTAAAGACGGATCAAACGATTGAGATGCGTGTAGATTAAATTAATTCCGGGTGAGGTTCCCCAATGACCAAGTAAACGATCCTTAATATGGGACGGTTGAAGAGGTTCTTTGAGCAGAAAATTATCTTTTAAATAAATCTGAGTCGCTGCCAAATAATTGGCTGCCCTAAAATAAATCTCAAGTTTTTCCAACTCTTCTTGGTGCTCTTTTCGAACGCTGGAGATCTCATCTCCCAAACCGGCTTTTTTATAGAGGGTCATTATTTCAAAATTTTTATATTCAAAACTCATTGTATGAAGATGAGAAATGCAAGTAAAGAAAATACTTTTTCTTACAATAAAAATCCTAAAATTGATTTACTCTTAATCTTTAACAGTGTAAAATGAAATGATACAAAACTATTTTAATTCAAATGGAAACGTCTTCTTATTACATCAACGCCGCGCACGCCTCAAGAGATAGCTCCGCACCCTGCACCAAATCAATGAAGTTAATCCGGTGCCTCCCTTTGATCCTTAGTGTTCTTTTCGTCGTAGGCAGTCTAACAGCGGCCGGTTGCTTATATGGGCAAATAGGAAATTGGTCCCTAGTCATGGGCAGTGGAGGTCTAATTGTCGCGTTGACATTGACAGCCATTGGACTTTGTTATACTTACAAAATCTCATCTCAACAATTTGAGCAAGGCGAGCGGGATCCTCCTGTTTCGAAATATTCAGATCCACCAAATGGCAGAGACTCAAAAAACTTGAGGCATTCAAATTTCGACCGTGCCAAAGTTTCGAATTTTAACGATCGCAAACAACCTAATAGTAATCTGAGTCTTGGATCGCCTATCATCGATAAATCGCAAAAACTTTTGCGTCAGCCCACATCAGATTTTTCAAGTTGTTTGGAAATACCCTCAATACGAGCTACTCATATCGAGTTACCCGAAACTTTACCTAAACAGATCCCCTCTAAACAGGATATTTTCAAAAAAAAATTTCTAACGGCCACAGAGCTCAATACTTATATAGCCTATTTGTCTACAAAATATTCTGGTATATTCGTTCCCAATGATATTCAATTAGGGTATCGAGCAAACATTGGGTTTGACAATGCTCGGTTGTATACTTATATTTTTGAATACTTGCCATCAAAAATTAGTAATTTAAACAAGCTTAACCTTCCCATCTACCTACATGTATCGAATAACCACTGGACACTCATTTATATTGATCGCGAGAAACGCACTGTTGAATATTATGACAGTTTTAAGAATTATGGAAATCACCAAGAAATTGTACGAACATTAGGGGTAATTGCCGAGCAACTCTCTGAAGAAGAACCCCACCGGCCTCATTATACAGTTGTTCTTAAAATGAACAAAGTACTGCAATCTGATGGTTACCAATGTGGTCCATGGGTATTATATTTTTTAGAGAACAGACTCATTAATTCTGAAGTTGATTTTAATCAATTAGATAGGATTGAAGCAAAAGAATTAATAAAAAAACATAGAATAAAAATAGCGCTAAAACTTATTGAAATGCGTCAAGCTAGCGCTGATATCCAAAAAGAAGAACTTGAAAATTATCTTCAACACTATAAAGAAGAATCTCTATCACACCAAATATATGCTCAGGATCTCAAAAAAATTCCCCCCACAGATAGGTGGAAACAAATTCTTGAAGGAAAACCTTTGACACCTGCTCATTAATCCGTTAAAAATTTTATTTCTTTAAAACCTCAGTTCGATTTTGAATTCTTTGAAAGCAAGAACGTTAAAGCGATAAAATAATTGAAAAAGAGCCTCTAAATCTTTAGATTTATAGTGGTCCCCAAAAACTGGACAGATGATTAAGTAAGGCCAACCTGATAAAATATACTTAATTTTAGAGGTTTAGGCATGAAAAAGAGACGTAAACATGATG
>JAGRNW010000085.1 GCA_020440555.1 Chlamydiia bacterium | reverse complement strand
CCGATCGAGGAGTCAATGGGTTTGTTTTTGTTTTTTATTATCCGTGTCTCTTCTTGGAGTTCAAAAAATTAATTGCGAGAGCAGCTGATAAATTTTTGTCGTTCTTTACTCTTAAACGCGTATCTCGTATCTTACTTTCTTTTAATGTGAGTTTATTGTGGAATATCGCATCGCTAAAGGAGTATTTGATATTCTCCCCCATGATCCTGATACCAAGGGAAGATGGAGATCCTCGGCTTATTGGCACTATGTTGAAAAACAGATTCATGAAATCGCCCGCGAATTTGGATTTTCTGAGATTCGCACCCCCCTTTTTGAGTCGACTGAGCTCTTCACCCGAAGCATCGGAGCCACTTCGGATATTGTCACCAAAGAGATGTATACTTTTTTTGATAAAGCCAACCGATCATTAACCCTACGCCCCGAAGGAACGGCTCCTGTGATGCGTTCTTTGATTGAAAAAAAGCTCTGCACACAACAAAAAGTCTATTATCTCTATTCCATGTTTCGGTATGAAAGACAGCAAGCAGGACGTTACCGCCAGCATCATCAGTTTGGAATTGAGGCTGTCGGAAATGCATCTCCTTATCAAGATGCCGAGGGAATTATTCTTTTGTATACTCTTCTCACCCGCCTAGGACTCAAAAATCTTACCCTCCATCTCAATTCAATTGGGGATTCCATCGATCGGAATGCCTATCGAACAGCCCTTCAAAACTTTTTAAAGCCCTACTTTAAATGCCTCTCTGTAGAAAGCCAAGCCCGTTTTGAAACTAATCCATTGCGTATTCTCGATTCGAAAGATTCTCGGGATATAGAGATCACCCAAAATGCCCCCTTCATCCTTGAATTTTTGAGAGATGAAACAAAATCTCACTTTGAAACTGTTTGTGCTTTATTGAAAAATGAAGGGGTCTATTTCAATGTCAACCCAAAGTTGGTCCGCGGACTCGATTACTATAATCGCACAGTTTTCGAAATTACTTCCGAACATCTTGGAGCTCAAAATGCTTTGGGAGGAGGAGGTCGCTATGATGGCTTGATCAAAGATTTAGGAGGACCAGACACCCCTGCTTTTGGTTTTGGGGCAGGACTTGAGAGAATCATCCAGGCCATGCTCGCCCAGGGGGCTTACCTCCCTGAGGAAGGAATCTTACAACTTTACATGATCCCTCTTGGGGAAAAAGCCTTTGCTCCCAGCTTTCATCTTTTAAATCAACTACGAAACCAACATATCGTAGCTCAAATGGATTTTTCGGAAAAAAAACTAAAAAGTGCGATGAAATTTGCTAATCAGATTAAAGCTCAGTATGTTGTGGTAATCGGTGAAGAAGAATTAAAAACCGGAAAGATCTCTTTGAAAAATATGAAAACAGGGGAAAACAAAGAGGTCTCGATCGACCAATTAGTGGAGACAATGAAACATGTTTGATGACACGCGCACGCATAACTGTGGCGAACTTACAAAAGAGAAAATTGGAGATACTGTCACTCTCTCAGGCTGGGTCCATCGTAGAAGAGACCATGGGGGTCTAATTTTTATCGACCTGCGCGACAGATATGGAATCACTCAACTTGTATTTAAACCCACAATCAACAAACAAGCCCATGCAGCAGCCTATACCCTTAGAGCCGAATGGGTGATTTCTATTAAGGGAAGAGTGATCCCGCGTGAGGAGGGAATGATTAACTCAAATTTAAAAACTGGAGCGATTGAGATTGAAGTAGAGGCCCTTACAATTTTATCTGAGTCCAAAACACCTCCTTTTTCCATCTGTGATGAGCAAATTTCCGCTTACGAAGAAATTCGCCTTAAATACCGTTATCTTGATATCCGACGAGGAAAATTAGCGAATCATCTCGTTATGCGTCACAAGGTCATGATGACCACGCGAAATACACTGGATGCTAGGGGTTTTTTGGAAATTTCAACCCCCGTTCTGGGAAAAGCAACTCCTGAAGGGGCCCGTGATTTTCTTGTCCCCTCAAGGCTCAATCCAGGAACCTTCTATGCTCTTCCCCAATCTCCGCAATTATTCAAGCAACTTCTGATGATTGGTGGAATGGACAGATATTTTCAGATTGCGACCTGCTTCCGAGACGAGGATAGACGGGCGGACAGACAGCCCGAATTCACACAAATTGATATCGAAATAAGTTTTTGTTCCCGTGACCTCTTTTTTTCGATTGTGGAAGAATTAGTTTGCAATATTTTTAAAAGTGGAATCGCGGTCAATTTCCACCGCCCTTTCAGGCGACTTCCCTACAAGGAGGCGATGGAAAGATATGGGACGGATAAACCCGATCTTCGCTTTGGGATGGAGCTTATCCGCCTCGATGCTGTGGCTGAAAAATCGGAGTTCGCTGTCTTTAAAGATGTCCTTAAATCAGGCGGTGTAATCAAGGGAATCGTGGTCAAAGGAGGAGGAGATATCTCGCGTCGAACGATCGACGATTATGCAGAATTTGTGGGTAGCTTTGGAATTAATGGACTAGCTTGGATCAAAATGCAAGAGGGAGGTCCTTCGTCAAGTATTGTGAAATTTTTTCCTAAACCTTGTTTAAATGAACTTGTCGAAACGATGAAAGCTGAAACAGGAGACCTTATCTTAATGGTTGCCTCTAGTGAATCTCTTGTTAACCAATCGCTTGACCATCTAAGACGGAAAATAGGAAAAGAAAGAAAACTGATCAAGCTCAACCATTACGAAGTCGCTTGGATCACTGATTTTCCCCTCTTTCAATGGGATCCTGAATCTGAAAATTATGTCTGTGAACACCACCCGTTCACTTCTCCTCTCCCAGAGGATATTTCCCTCCTCGATAGCAACCCTCTTGCTGTTCGATCATCGAGCTACGATCTTGTGATTAATGGATATGAATGTGGATCAGGATCACAACGCATCCACGACGGGGCCCTGCAAAATAAAATCTTCGAAATGCTCAAACTTGCACCCGAGGAAATCAAAAACCGGTTTGGTTTTTTTATTGAAGCCCTTGGCTTTGGAACTCCTCCTCATAGGGGTATTGCCCTTGGACTTGATAGATTAGTCATGATTCTTGTAAACACAGAAAGTATCAAAGATGTGATCGCCTTCCCCAAGACACAGAAAGCAAGTGATTTGATGCTTGAGGCTCCTTCCCCTGTTCTCCAGGAACAACTTCATGAACTTAAGATCCATATTCAAAAAAAAGAAACTTTATAAGGATTATTCTATGAACAAAATGTTTTCTTTTCCGTTCCTCCTTTTAATCATTTTTGCCACTCTTCAGGCAAACGAAGTTGAAGAAATAGATGTTAATACTGTTTCGAAAGCTGTGGGTCATGTGATCGCCCGACAGTTTGTCTATCCTGGTTTTTCTTTTAATTTTGATAAAGTCATTGAAGGGATGCAAGAAGCAAGGGAAGGAAAAGCATCTCCTATGACGGATCAAGAGATTGAACAAGCGCTCGCAACAATTCAAGAGACGGTTTTTTTAAAAACGGCTGAGGAAAATCTTGAAAAAGCAAACTCTTTTTTAAAAAAAAACCAAACCGAGAAAGGAGTAGTCTCTCTTGAAGAGAAGCTTCAATACAAAGTGATACAAATGGGACAGGGTGAAGAAATTTGCGTCGATTCTGTTCCCAAAATCCATTATCGTGGGACCCTTGTCGATGGAACAGAATTTGCCAACTCCCGTGATGGAGAACCCGTTGAGATTTCACTAGATCAGACAATTGCTGGATTTTCTAAAGGGATTACGGGGATGAAAGAGGGAGAAATTCGAATACTTTATATTCATCCCGATCTTGGATATGGAATGTCTTCCCACTTACCTCCTAATTCTTTGCTTATTTTCGAAATTGAACTGATGAAAATTCAAGAACAAAAAACGATCGCATCAGAGGAAGCCTAAAAATTTGTGGAAGTGATCCTCTACCAACCTGATATTCCTCAAAATACAGGAAATATTGCGCGGACATGCGCTGCATGCGAAGCCTCTCTAAAGCTTGTACCACCTCTAGGATTTGCTCTTACTTCTCGTCATATGAAACGAGCAGGACTTGACTACTGGAATGAGGTTCATTGGGGATGTATTGATGATCTTGAATCATACCTAAACACGATCAACAAACCCTTTTATCTGTTTTCAAGCCATGCCAAGAAGGAGTACACTGAAATTTCTTACACAGAAGATGCTGTCTTGATTTTTGGTTCAGAAACAAAGGGACTCCCCCGCCGGTTAATGGAAAAATGGGAAGAATGGTGTGTGACAATTCCGATGAAAGCAGGAGTACGTTGCCTAAACCTTTCAAACAGTGTTGCTATTGCCCTTTATGAAGCCAAACGTCAAAATAAAAATGTATAAGTTGGTTTACGTTATAAAGAAGTGCAGCATGGGGGATCTCTCATCACAAATAACGAGATTTTAAAAATTCTTTTAGTATAAAAAGAGAGAATCAGGTTGTTTATCTACAAATGGATGAAATGCAGTTTCAAGCGAGAACCGGTGGCGCTTTTGGGGCCTCCCTCTTCATCTTAGGCACTTGCATCGGCGTAGGCGTCATCACAATTCCGATTGCCTCGGGCATTGGGGGTTTCATCCCTGCATTGATGATGAATCTCATTGTTGGGTTGATACTGATGGCTACAGCCCTTCTCTATGCCGAAGTTATACTCGCTCTACCCGAGGGAACTAATCTGATTTCTGCTGTTGATACTCTCATTGGCCCTTTGATCAGATCTATCTCCGGTTTTTGTATCATCTTTCTCTTTTATGCTCTCTTAAGCGCTTATTTTTATGAAGGAGGAAAGATCCTTTCGGCGACACTTAATGACTATTTAAACCTTCAACTTTCTAATTGGTTGGGAATTTTGTTTATCGCCTGTTTCTTTGGGGTCTTTCTTTTCTTAGGAATGTGGATCAGCAACAAACTCAATTTTATTCTTGTTTTTGGACTTCTTTTCAGTTTCATTTGGTTATTTGTAGCAGGAAGTCAAACCGTTGAGCAGCAGCATCTTTTTAGACTCAATTGGCTTCTTATTCTCTTTGCCGCTCCTACACTCTTTCTTACTTACTCTTTTGCTATCATTGTTCCTTCCTGTGTCACCTTTGTCAAAAGAGATCCTCAAAAAATTGTTTGGGCAATTATCATTGGAGTCACCATTCCCATCCTTCTCTCTTGTCTGTGGCAAGCTCTCATGATAGGCTCTCTCTCTGAAGGAACACTTTGGGAAGCCTATGAAAGCGATAATCAAATCGCAACAAGTTTGAAAATCTTTGGAAAAATCTCTTGGCTGCGTCTTCCTATTCAATTTTTTATCTTTTTTTCAGTAACCACTTCCATTTTGGGCAATTCTATTGGCTACACCGATGTTTTATCTGATGGATTTTCCATACCCCCTTCTGAGCGAATAGGAAAGAAAAGATTTTATATTGTTATGCTCGCTTTTTTACCCCCTTTGATTTTTGCGCTTATTCAACCAG
>JAGRNW010000084.1 GCA_020440555.1 Chlamydiia bacterium | reverse complement strand
AAGCTTAATACAAGCTTGAATATGGTGGCTCTTGCTTTTATAGCCTTGCTCTTAAAAAGATTTTAAACAGGCTCTAACGAGGGGGGAGTCCGAGTGATCGGCTCCTCTACTCTATGTGAAATGATGCTTAACTGGAAAATGGGTTTTTAAAGTATTTGTGATTATTATGAAGAGTGTTTCAGGGCTTATTTGTGAAGAAATTTCAATTCTTTTATGAAGGACTCGTTTTTTTCCATGTTCTTGACGCGCCTCTAATAGTCTTTTTTTTATAGTTAGGTGAGTGAATTGATTCGAGGCTGCAAAAAGCTTAAGATGGGCAATTGCCTCAAGCCATCTCACCTCAGGTGGTTTTAGGCCAAACCGATCTTCAATTTCCTGAAACAAAGCAGTGATTTCATCGTGAGTTTCAATTTCCCCCAATCGACCATAGAGCTCAAGTCGCAACTCAATTTCATTCACATAGTGAGTAGGAAGGCGTGCATCATAGGGAAATTCAATTTTTACATCGGTTGAAAAAACTTCTGTTTGTTTGTTTTTCAGCGCCCGGATTGTTTTCTTGAGCATTTTACAATATAAGGAAAATCCAATAGTTGAAATGTGTCCTGACTGTTCAGTTCCAAGGATATTGCCTGCACCTCGAATTTCAAGGTCGTGCATGGCCACTTTCATTCCGCCTCCGTGGCCCGAGGCGGAAGCAAGGGCTGAGAGGCGTTTGCGAGAAATTTCTGAAAGAGTACTTAAGTTATTCACTAAAAAATAACAGTACGCTTTTTTATTCCATCGTCCTACTCGTCCGCGGATCTGATAGAGATCGGCGAGTCCAAACTGATCGGCTCGATCGATTAAAATAGTATTTGCGTTAGGGATATCAATTCCATTTTCAATAATGGTAGTGGCAATAAGGATATTGGCTTTGCCTGTTTTGAAGGCATGGAAAATCTCATCGAGCTCTTTAGAAGACATCTGGCCATGACCAACAACAATGCGAGCTTCTGGCACAAGTTTTCTGATGGTTCCAGAAACATCAAAAATTGTCTCGACCCGATTATGGATATAAAAGACTTGACCATCACGCGCGAGCTCTCGAAGGATGGCTGTTTTAACCACCTGATCTGATTTGCTGGCAATGATGGTTTGGATGGGAAGGCGATCTTCAGGAGGGGTGTTGATGAGAGACATTTCTCTGGCACCCACGAGGGAAAGATAGAGAGTGCGGGGGATAGGAGTTGCTGAGAGAGTGAGACAATCAACCTCTTGTTGGGCTTTTTTAAGGTGCTCTTTGGCTTTTACTCCAAACCGCTGCTCTTCATCGATGATGATCAAACCCAAATCTTTAAAGATAACATCGGGACTCACCAACCGGTGGGTTCCAATCACAATATCGATCTGTCCAGAGGCCAATTTTTCTAGAGTTTCTTTTTGTTGTTTAGGTGTGCGGAAACGGGAAAGAATTCCCACATGAACTGGATAGCCAGCCATTCTCTCAGAAAAAGTTTCAAAATGTTGCATGGCCAGCACAGTGGTGGGAACAAGGACAGCCACTTGTTTGTTTCCATCAACCACAGCCTTAAAGGCAGCCCGCATGGCTACTTCTGTTTTTCCATAGCCAACGTCTCCACAGACCAATCGATTCATTGCTTTTTTGGAAGTCATATCGTTTGAGATATGATTGAGAGCGGCTAGCTGGTCTTCTGTTTCAATATAGGGAAACTCTTCGGCAAATTGAGTAACAAGATCACTATTTTGAGGATACACAAATCCTCCTTTAAGCTCTCTTTGTGCCTCGAGTTTGATGAGGTCCTGGGCATAGCTTAAGATTGCTTTTTCTGTCCTTTGCTTGGCTTTTTGCCATCGGCTGCTTCCGAGGGTGTGTAATTCAGGCAGCTCATCCGTTGCTCCAATGTATTTACTTACATCACTTGACTGATCCATAGGAACAAAGAGTTTTCCTCCTTGAGCGTATTCGAGAAGGAGGAATTCCGTTTCGATCCCCATATGATTAGGTCTTGTTTCAACCCCCAAATATTTGCCAATTCCTTGGCTTTGATGAACCACAGCTTCCCCAGGAGTCAATGTGAACATATGGACTGGAAGGGCATGGTAGTAAGAGCGCTGCTTTTGCCTATGAATTCGATATCTATGAGTGAGTTCAGGAGAGGGAATCAGGGCCACTTGGTTTTCTTCGAGATAGAATCCACTGGAGAGATAACCTTGAATATAGTTGTGTTTGGGGGGAAGTCTTATTTTCATTTTTTCGATCTTTCGTTGAATTTCTGTCTCTTCCGATTGAGAGGGACTTGCAAAGAAAATTTCCATTTCACTGCTTGAAAAGGGGGAAAGAGCTTGAAGAAGATCGTCCCCATGGAATGCTTCGAGTTTCTGCTCAGGGGGACAAAATGTAGGAAAGAGAGGGAGAAAAGGGGAGCGCCATCTTTTTGCCTCCATGCTTTTTTCCAAAATTTCAAACTGGATAATGTTGTCTTCTTTCGGCAGGATTTCTCCTAATTCTTCGAGAGGATGATTCGAAAAGTAGACTGTTTGGAGGGGCTCAATTTGTTTGAGAATTTCTGTCAGTGAAGCGATTGCTCGAAATTTTGAAGCTGTTAATGCGCCAAGGGAGGTCGCTTTATCTTCAAGGGTAAGCAGGTCATCGATGATGACAGCAGCAAAATCACCTAAATAATCAAAAATAGTGGTTAATTGCGTACTCCTTGCCAACAATTCTAGTTCCTGGCCTGGAGTGAGCATAAGCTCCTCCACTTTTTCGATGGACGTTTGAGAGGTAGGATCAAACCGTCTGATCGACTCGATTTTATCCTCAAAAAACTCGATTCGATATGGATCAGGAAGTCCAACGGGAAAGATATCCATAATGCCTCCACGCACAGCGTATTCTCCTTTATCAGAGACTAAAAGACGTCGATGATATCCCATTTCGGAAAGGCGAACTGGCAGAGTGTCAAAAGAAAAAGTTTCTCCCTTTTTTAAAATCAGATGAAGAGAGTTGAGCTCATTTTTTGGAATTAATTTTTGTAAAATTGCTGGAAGTGAAGTGAGAATGATGAGGGGGGATTGACTGTGCTGAATTTGCCTCAAAGCATTGTATCTTTGCCCCACTACATCGGGGCTTGGAGGGATTTCTTCCTCAGGCAGACACTCCCAGGCGGGAAATTCTACAACAGATCCATCAAAAAAAAAGGGAAGATCCATCAAAAAACGATTTTCCCCGCTTGTAAGAATGAGCGTGTGTTTTTGAGAAATGGTGCACACAAGAGAAGCCAACAACGCCTTCGGCCCCTCCCATACCTCATCTGTGACAAGAGAGTATCCCTTTTTGATCGATTCAATGAATTCTTTAATCTTCAGATGAGCTAAGAGGGATTGATTAAGCTTTGGATCCATGGTTCCACCTTTAAGATTGCCTCAGACAGTTTATCCGGGCGTATTCCTCCTCCTTGGGCTTGGTCAGACTTTCCTCCCCCTCTTCCCTCGACGACGGAAGTTATTTGAAAGATCAATTCATTTGCTTTGAGTCCTTTAGAAATTAAATCCGGAGAGACTCGAACTAAAATAGAACATTTATTTTGATCGACGCTTGCTAACAGTAAAAGAAGGGAAGACTCCCTTTCCATTAAACAATCGGCAATTTCTTTCATTTCTTTGGGAGGGACACTCACAATATGGGCGAGAGTGGGAATGCCAGCAATCGTCTTGATCTGCTCCTTTAAACTTTCCAATTCGATCACCAACACCTCTTTGTGGAGTCGAACGACTTCTTTTTGCAGCTCTTTTTGTTCCTGAAGTAATTTTTCTCCGCGAGTGAGAAGGTGGGCAGGTTTGGCTCCTAGAATATTTCCAAGCTGATGGAGAAGTCTCTCTCTCTCTCTTGCATAAAGTTCCGCTTCATGACCGCTGACCGCTTCGATTCGCCGGATTCCCGCAGCTACGCTTCCTTCCCGGATCATCCTAAAGTATCCGATGCTTCCCGTTGAAGAGGTATGTGTTCCACCGCATAATTCCTTTGATTCGATTGCAGAAACAACACGTACTTTTGCTCCATATTTTTCTCCAAAAAATTGAAGAATGTCACCATTTTTTGAAGCTTCATTGTAACTCATTTCGTTTATTGTAACCGGTTGATTCCGGCGGATCATTCCATTGACCAAATCTTCAATTTGGGCCATTTCATCGTCCGTCACAGGTTTATGGTGGGAAAAATCGAAACGTAGCCGTTCCGGTTCAACAATCGAACCCGCCTGCTTAACATGTTCTCCCAAAATATGACGCAAGGCGTAATGGAGGAGATGAGTGGCAGTGTGGTTGTTTGACGTTTTTTCCCGCGTTCTCACATCTACATGAGCAGATACAAGATCCCCTCCTCTAATCTCCCCCTGGATCACCTTTCCATAGTGAAGAACAACTCCAGGATAAGGAGATTGAGTATCTTCGACTTGAAAGATAAATCCCTCTTTTTCAATGATCCCTTTATCTCCTACTTGGCCACCTTGCTCGGCATAAAAAGGGGTAGTGTTGAGAACCAAAGCCCCTTTCTCTCCTTTTTTTAAACTTGAAACTTTCTCTTTTTCTGCAAAGAGGACGTTGACTTGCGTTTGATCAAGATCAAGGGCTGAATAACCAACAAAGGAAACAGGGTCAAAAGCATCAAGATAAGTTGCAGCAAAAGAATGAGAAACCTTATCTGCTTCTATTTTTCTTGCCCCTCGGGAGCGAGCTTTGGCCTCTATTTCTAGCTTTTCATACCCATGGAGATCGACTTTAAGATCTGCGTCAGAGGCCAGGAGCAGAATTTCATCGATTGGAAGGCCATAGGTATCTTTAAGTTTGAAGGCATCATCGCCTGAAATTTCTCCTGTTTTTTTGGAGTAGTCGATGATTGTTGCCAAGAGGTTGCCTCCCCTTTTGAGGGTGCGCAAGAAGTTTTCTTCTTCACTAGTGATAATTTCTTGAGCCTGAGCAAGGGATTTTGTCAACTCGGGAAAATCGGTTCCCATCTGAACGTTTAAGGCGGGGAGAAGCTCTCCTAGAAAGGGACGGTCGATTCCAAGCATTCGACCATAGCGAATAGCTCGTCTCAAAACTTTACGTAATACATATCCTCGTTCGACATTGCTAGGAATCACCCCGTCTGCAATGGCAAATCCCAAACATCTGAGATGGTCAGCCACTACATGGAAAGCGGGTTTCAGGTTAGGATCAGCTTCATACTTCAGATTAGAAATGTGCTCAATAGAGGAGATAAGAGAGCGCAGGATGTCGGTTTCGAAAACACTAGAAGTGTTCATTTTAATTTCCACAATTCGTTCGAGGCCAGCTCCAGTATCAACGCATTTTTTCATTAGAGGAGAAAATTCCCCTGTTGTATCTCGATTAAATTCAATAAAAACTAGATTCCAAAACTCGAGATATCGCTTTCCACCAGGGTCGTTGGCAGGAGAGGGGGCCTCTCCAAAGTTGGGTCCTTTGTCATAATAGAGCTCTGAGCAAGGGCCACAGGGACCCGTTTCTC
>JAGRNW010000083.1 GCA_020440555.1 Chlamydiia bacterium | reverse complement strand
AGCCATAGATCTGGACAGAATGACTGTAAGTGAGTATAATGATGGGGGTTCAAGTCTTCCTGATTATCCCGGGAAAAGATGGATATGTTATTATTTTAATTTTTGAAAAAAATAATAAAAAAGTTAAAATGTGAATTAGTCTGTAGGTTATAGCAAGTTGGGTTTTTTTTATTATGGTGCCAATTGAAGAAGGAGAAAACCAAAAAGATTCTCCTAGATTAAAAAAAAATACAGGTTTTTTGAACAAAAAAAGAATTTCCTATTTAGGTCGCCTAAGTTCTATATCTCCAGGCCAATGGGTAGGCATTGCTCTTGTGGCTGGGGGGATTGTCGGAATTCTTTTAATGAGTTTTGGTGGAACCGCTCTGTTTGTTCCTCATGCTTCCCTTCCCCATGGTCTTGGGAGCGTGATTGGAACTATTGGAAAAGGGGGATCAATTGCTTTCTTTGCTTCTGGGGGAGGTCTGACTTTGGGGGGAGCAGGAGGAATTGGCCTTATTCTGATGCAATGCAAAACAATTGACAGGTCATTCGTTAAGAAAAAACCAATTGCGAAAATTGACAAACTTCTTCATCAGTGGGAGCTGAAGCAAGGAATTGCGCAAGTTGATGCAACTTATGATTATGATGATCAGAATGTGATTATAGACCTAGCTTACGTTGATTGTGACTATGGAATGGGATGTGTTGTTGATGGAACGGGGCACAACAATTCTAAAATGAGAGAACCTCTTCAAGACCGTTTTGATCATTTTATAGCTACATATATTCAAGGTTTGAGCGAGTTAGTGACACAAGACAATGTCACTTTTGAGAAGATAGAGAGTTATTTCAAAGAAAAAATTCGAAATTTGGAAACAAGTTTTAAGAGTAACACGAAGAAAAATCGAAGAAAGGTCTATCCAGGTCAAAACAATGCTTACGAAAACGACGTTAAAATGGGCACTTTTCTTGATGAAACTTTTAAACCTGCAATGAGCTTTGTGCAAGTGGTGCGTTTAGAAGAAAAAACGCTTCTTCTCACCGCTCAAGTTGGAGACACGTTAGTTTACGTAGAAAAAAACAATGGAACCTTGATGCCTACACAAGGGATGATTCCTCATTTTGGTCTTGGGAGTGTTCTTGGTCAGGTAAACATCGAAACATTTGATATAACAGATGCAAAACGAGTGATTGGATTTTCCGATGGAATTCATGATTTTGTGACGCAAGAGGAATTTAAAGACATCATTAAAAAAAATAAAATTAACACTCTCCTCTCCTATTTTAAACAATCGATCCAAGGAGATGAAGCACCTCAAGATGATTCACCACTCCCCATAGCATTAGGTGGAAATCCAAAACGCTATTTTGACCCATCAAAAAAAAATGCTGTTGATGACATCAGCCTTTTTGTTTTGGAGTTCTAGAATTGATTTTTCTACGTTTCACTGGTATAAGGTAAGCATGCCAGAAAATAGATGTCTTTATTACTGTTCTCTGCTTGGGTTTGTCCTGTTGATCTTTTTGGGCGCTTTTATTGTTTACGGTGTTCTTTTTTATTTCTTCCAAAAAATATTTAAGGAAGGAGGGATTACGCGTAAGCTTATTCGTTCGCTTAGGCTTCCCACTTTTTTTCTGTTCATTGAATTGGCTGCTTTTCTTTCAATCAATTTATTTGATTTTCCCACGCTCATTGATGAGACGGTGTCCCAGATGATTTTAATTCTGTGCATAGGCACGGTTGGATGGCTCCTCTATTCCTTGGTTGCAATCACTTATCGTCATTTAATGTTAGAGTATGAAGATTTATCCAAGGTGGATCTTTCTAAGCGTTCGATCATCACTCAATTGCAATTTCTTTATAGGGGCTCTACGTTTCTCATTATTCTTCTGTCTCTTGCTAGTATATTAATCACTTTTCCTTCGATCAAAAGTGTGGGAGTGGGAATCCTGGGATCTGCTGGAATTGCTGGAATTGCTTTGGGTATCGCTGCGCGACCCATTCTTCTCAATTTCATGGCGGGATTTCAAATTGCTGTCACCAAAGTCATTAAGATTGGAGATTCCTTAGTTGTTGAGGGGGAGTGGGGACGAGTTGAACATATTTATCTCACCCATGTTGTGCTCCAAATTTGGGATCTCAGACGATTGGTCATTCCCATTTCGTATTTTGTTGACAATGCTTTTCAAAATTGGACGACGCGTTCAACTGATCTCATCGGTGTCGCCTTTTTTTATGTTGATTACACCGTCCCTGTCGATAAGATTAGAGAAAAATTTTATGACATTTTGCAGCAAACACCCGAGTGGGACCAAAAAATATGGAAGCTTCAGGTGACAGATATTACAGATAGAGCCGTTCAGTTACGTGCTGTTATGAGTGCAAAAGATGGATCGGACGCCTTTGCCTTAAGAGCGATTGTTCGAGAAAAATTACTCGATTTCCTTCAGGCCAATTATCCCCACGCTTTACCTCAAATTCGGCTGGAAAAGAAATCTCTCGTTTCGACATAATGTATACCAATTCTTGAAGTGGAATGAGTATACTCTTCACAAGCAGATTTTTTACATAAGATGAGATAAGGGTTCACTGTGGCTAAGCTTTATTTCCGCTACGGCGCTGTTGGAAGTGCCAAAACCCTTAACCTTTTGGCTGTTGCCCATAACTATCAGCAACAAAATAAAACTGTTCTTCTAGTCAAGCCTGCTCTTGATGACCGTTTTGGACAAGAAAATATCCGTTCCCGTGCTGGTCTAAAAAAAAATGCTGATATCTTAGTTGATGATGAGACCAATCTTCTTGACTACGATTTAGAGAGAGTGGATTGCATACTAGTCGATGAAGCTCAGTTTCTTAAGAGCAAAATCATTAATCAACTTCGCGAAATCACTCTCACGAAGGGTATTCCAGTGATCTGTTATGGCCTTCGTGCTGATTTTCGAACAAAGTTTTTTGAGGGATCCGCCCGTTTGATGGAAATAGCCGACTCGATTGAAGAGGTTAAGTCGACCTGCTATTTCTGCAATCGGAAGGCGATCATGAATCTCAAGCACGTGAATGGGGTAGCAAGTGTGGAGGGGCCAAGTGTTCAACTTGGGTGTGAAGAGACCTATTACCCTGCTTGTTATTATTGCTACAGAGATCAGCTGTCCTCTGCGGAAGCATTAAGTAGACATTAAGAATCTTCTATTTCCCCCTTTTTTTTCTTTTTAAAAACGCAAACCCTTATTTTTAAATTGGTTAGTTTTTATTTGACCGATTAATAAAACTGATAGGATAATTAAGTTAGGTGCTTTTTTAAATTTATAAAGCGCTGACATTAAGTTGGCGGGGAGGAAACTATGAGTTCACAAGTAGAACTAACAATAGTTGAAGCTTTAGATAATTTAAATGCCTTGGCTGAAGTGGATTCATTGGATGAAATTGAAGTCACCAATGAACTACATTTTTTGTCTCACGCAGCTCAAAAAGAGGGAACTGAAGAAGGACGCGAGTTTTATTGGATTCATGCAGGGGCTGACAACCAAACACTGAATGTGGTCAAGGAAACATTTCGCGCTGTTCATCGTTATCTGCAGCATTCTTATGAAAAGATGCAAGAATCGAGTGATACTAAAAGAATCATTGAAGGGATTAACACGATCATGGTTCTTGTGGGAGAGGCAGCAAAAAAACTCGAGTCGCTTTCGAAAATTTTCAGAAGGGTCACCGATCTCAAAGAATATAAACAGTTACAGAGTTTTTATAGGGATAGAGTCATTAGAGAGTCCTTTAAGGCTTTTACAAAAGGAGAAGTGTCTGATCAGGGAGTTGTTTTTGATGAAAACATCACGCTTGAAGAGGAACTAGCAGCGCTTCTTCCAGCTAAGGAGACTGGAGTTTATCCTCTTAACGATCTTGAAACAGTGATCAATGATACAGATTATGAACTCTTCTATATCAAAAATGAGGATGGTCGTAATTTTTATACGTTTGAACTTGCTCGGACCATTAAATTGGCATGTGATTTTGGAAAATTTACAGACGAGTATTTTGGTGAAGATCCTCTTCTTCAGATTAAGAATCTTCAGGACAAAGCTTTACAGATCCTAGCTCAGAATATGATATTTGTTTGTAAAAAAGAAATTCATAAGTTCTTCAAAGAAGCCTACCGATATCGAGAGATGGAGCTTGTCGAGAAATTGACTAAAACTTTGATGGCCCTCTATCTTACTTCCTATTCAAAAAATTTGATTCGCCAATTCTCATTAAAGGGGTGTTATCTCTACTTTGTCGATTTTCAACGTTTTTTACGAGAGACCATCAACTCCCGAGAATTTCAGAAATTTTTAATCTATTCATCCTCTCAATCACAGCCTTTTTTCATGAATCTAGTAGCTCTTGTTGATTCCCTTTCAGTGGCGCTTTTTACAGCAGGAGCGAAAATCGATGAAATCACAGCAGTGCTTCAGAAGATCAATCATCGAAAGGTTAAGGGAGATCAATCAAAAGAGAAAGAGCTTCATGAATTTTTTCAAAAACGGATGAGCACGATCTCAGATATTTTGAAACTTCACCCAAGTGGTCCAATTTTTAAAGCGGTTGACCTTGTTCGAGATGAAGAGGAAAGGGTGTTTGATCCTCTTATTCAAGATAACTATCCTGAACCTCACGGGCAATTCAATCTAGGGAAAAAAGAAATGATTCTTATTCATATGCCAGCCCCAGTCATTCAAGCAGTAATCAACCGTGTTGAGATCGCCAGTGAATATCAGGAATTTTTGCGAGCCTTGCATCATCAGGGGAAAAAACATCTTCTTTTTAACTCCCAAAATAGAACCTCCTGGAAAGAACATGCCAGATGCCTAGCTCTGGAGGAACTTTCATCTCATGCTGAATTCGCAGATAGTTTGACAGTGGTTACGATTCCTCGGGATACGGATTTTTATTATCAGAGAGATGCTTATGTAGATCTTCATGATTCTAAAGAATTTGGAAGACAATTTCTCCTTCATTTGGGGGATGAGACGGCGGGATTTTATCTTTCGCATCAGTTGAGGAAGAAGATGACTCCTCAGTTTCTAGAGGAGGTCGTAAAAATGGTCCAATTCACTTTTTTTAAAGACAAAACAAATCTATCTGTGACAGACAGACAGGTTTTCATAGAGATGACTTATCTCTTGCTCGAACTGAAGATCATCGAGCTTGTTCAGCCTGACTATCTCACTCTTACTTCGAAGGATGGATTGGATATTGGGGCAACCTGTGAAGTTTCGCTTTTTGCCCTACTAGGATATATTGAGGGTAGGGATTGGAGTGACAAAGAAAAGGAGGAACTCGAAAGAATTCTTTTTGCCAAAACATTGATCGCCAGGGAGAGGGGGATAAACCAGGAAAGATTTCATATTCTTTACTATACACTCAAGCTATTGAATGAAGAGAAAGAAAAACTGGCAGAGAAACTCGCTCCTCTTTTTGAGGGTAAGACTTTTGAGATAAAGGTTGATTTACGCAGGTAACTCGCCCCACTTTTCTGATAACCTGAGTTTTGGGTTGTCTTCCTCTGAATCCGAGGGAGAAAAACCCAAAACTCAGGTTTCAAGAGATTTTTGGGAAAAAAGAGGTAACAAAAGCTCTTTTTATTTCGTTGTTTCTATCACTTAGCTTTGGTCT
>JAGRNW010000082.1 GCA_020440555.1 Chlamydiia bacterium | reverse complement strand
TTTTACGGGGAGTTAAAAAGCTTATTGGTTCAAAAATTTTATATCATAAATTCTCAAACTAAAATTACCTGAGTATATATTCACTACAATCTTGTGTGATCAAGGATTGACAGATGGAGAAATTCATTTCTATCGAGGTGAGGTAAGCTTACAGGAACAAATAGAAGACGATTTTTCTACCTAACTCAGTAACAGATCAGCTCAAATTTTCTTTCATAGGAAAATTGTTTGCTTAAAGTGAGCTACAGATGCATCATCTGACCATGACAAGCTAAAGCCGCCTCTTTAATTGCTTCAGCACACGTTGGATGAGCATGGGAGGCATAAGCAAGATCGGTCACCCGCATCCTCTCTTCAATAGCAATCACTCCCTCACCAATCATTTCAGATGCATGAGGACCTATCATATGCACCCCAATGACTCTGTCAGTATTTTTTTCCGCTATAATTTTTACCATTCCGTCAGTATCGCCGCTGCACCTGGCGCGAGCAACTGCTAAAAAAGGAAACTTACCCACTAAAATCTCGAGGTCGGCCCCCCTAGCCTCTTCCTCGGTCATCCCTACACACGCCACCTCGGGCCAAGTGTACATAACATTAGGAATAGCCAAATATTCGATTTTTGCCTTTCTTCCAGCGATGATTTCTACGGCCGCTATCCCCTCCTCAGAAGCTTTATGAGCCAACATCGGACCATCAATAAGATCTCCAATTGCATAAATAGAGGGAACATTCGTTCGAAAATTTCCATCCACTGCGATCTTTCCCCCGCCGTTCAACTTAACTCCTACCGCATCAAGCCCCAGATTTTTGATAAAAGGGCGTCGACCAATAGCAAGCAAAACCACATCAGCTTCGTGATCTATGTGTTTTCCATCCCGATTCTCACTTTTAAGAAAAACCTTTTCCCCTTTCATTTCACCTGCAATCAATTTTGTTGAAAAATGAAAGGTAATTCCTTGCTTTTTAAAGATTTTTAGTATTTGTGACGAAATTTCTTTGTCGAGTGCAGGACAGGGGCGATCTAGAACCTCAATCACTTCCACTTCACTTCCCAGACGGCGATACACAGATCCCAATTCCAATCCAATCACCCCAGCTCCAACCAAAACCATTTTTTGAGGAATTTTTTGCAAAGAAAGAGCTCCTGTCGAAGAGACAATATGTTTTTCATCAAAAGGAAGAAAAGGGAGAGAAATCGGCTCTGAGCCAGAAGCTAAAATAATATGAGTGGCTTCAATTTGCTCGTTCCCAACAGCTATTGTATGAGGAGAGATGAGCGTTCCCCAACCTTGGTAAGTGCTGACTTTATTTTTTTTAAGTAAGAAAGCCACTCCGTCAACAAGCCCCTTGACCACTTTCTGTTTACGGGCCATCATCTTATCGAGATCAACCCGCAGATTGTCTATAATTACACCATGAGCGTCTCCTTCATGGAGCATTTTTTCATACATTTCTGAGGAGTAAAGAAGAGCCTTAGAAGGAATACATCCCACATTTAAACAAGTTCCTCCAAATGTAACATCTTTTTCAATACACGCTGTTTTAAATCCTAGCTGAGCCGCCCTAATCGCAGCTACATAGCCACCCGGCCCCGAACCTAGAATCGCAATATCGTATTTTTCCATCTCACACCTCTTTTTCAATAAAGGTGAATCGAGAGGGATCTTCCAAAACCTCTTTGAGGTGAACAAGGAAGGTCACAGCCTCTCTCCCATCAACAATTCTGTGATCATAGGATAGAGCAAGATACATTATAGGTCGAATCACAATTTCTCCGTTTACAACCACCGGTCTTTCTATAATATTATGCATTCCTAAAATTCCACTTTGAGGGGGATTTAAAATGGGAGTGGATAGCATAGAACCATACACTCCACCATTAGTGATGGTAAACCCTCCCCCTTCAAGATCGGAAATCGCCAATCCACCGCCTCGAGCTTTTTTGGCATAATTGAGGATTTCTTGCTCGATCTGAGCAAAAGAGAGTTCATCACACCCTCGTACAACTGGAACGACGAGACCTCTGTCAGTCCCTACCGCAATTCCAATATCATAGTATTCGCGATGAACCATCTCCTCCCCTTCAATGTAAGAATTTAAATCGGGAATCGCCTTGAGGGCCGATACACACGCCTTGACGAAAAAGGACATAAAACCAAGCTTCACTCCATATTTCTCAAGGTAGATCTCTTTGTATTTTTTTCTGAGATCGATCACTGCGCTCATGTCGACCTCATTAAACGTGGTGAGCATCGCGCTTCCATGCAAAGAATCGACAAGTCGTTTTGCAATCACTTTCCGAATTTTACTCATCGGACGACGCGTTTCTACGCGCTCTTCTTTCAAACTTACTTTTTGTTCTTCTTTTTGAGGAGGCGTCGTTTCTGGTTCTTTGGATTTTTTAAGCTCTTCTAAAAATTGCTTTTCCATCTTTCTGGCTCCATCGCCAGAGGGAGTTAAATGAGGAGAGGGATACTCAACAAACTCCTTGGAAGGTTTCTCTTTTTTTTCCCTTTCTTGGATAAAAGTTCCCTTCTTTTCAGTATCAACGGTACCAATCACTTCTCCTACGGTGACTGTATCTCCCACATTCACCTTCCAACTGATCTCCCCTCCCTTAGGAGCATAGAGCACCTGATTCAACTTTTCGGTCTCAAGCTCGATGATTTCATCATTCTCGTCTACCAAGCCCCCTTCGGGCTTTAAGATTGCTCCAATGCTTGCTTCAACGACTGATTCTCCCATACTTGGTACTTTAATTTCGACTTTCATCCCTTCCTCACTCAAATGCCATCTGTAAAATTTGTGTTTGCTCCTTCACGTGCATCCTATGAGAACCAATTGCCGGAGAGGCAGCTCTTGCACGCCCTACATAATGAAATTCCCCTTGTTTTGGAATCAAACCATTTAAAATAGGGCGAATATAATCCCACCCTCCCATATTGCGTGGTTCCTCTTGCACCCAGTAAAATTCTTTACAACTGGAGTATGCTGACAAAATAGATGTAAACCTGTCAGTATGAAATGGATAAAGTTGTTCAACCCTCACAATAGCAATATGATGAATGCCACGATTTTCCCTTTCTTTTAGAAGGTCATAGTAGACTTTTCCTGAGCAAAATAAAATTCTGTTCACTTTTCCTTTTTCAATAATCTGCGAATCATCGATCATCTCTTGAAAAGTTCCTCTTTCCAATTTAGATAGAGCACTCAGAGCTTGAGGATGCCGAAGAAGACCTTTAGGGGTAAATACAATGAGGGGTTTTCTTACCATCCGTAAAACCTGTCTACGCAAGAGATGAAAATACTGAGCCGGAGTCGTTGGATTCACAATCTGCCAATTGGCATTTCCAGAAAGTTGCAAAAAACGTTCAAGGCGAGCGGATGAATGTTCAGGTCCTTGACCTTCAAAACCATGCGGAAGCAACATGACAAGACCCGAGAATCGATACCATTTTTGTTCGGTACTAGAAATGTACTGGTCGATCACCACCTGCGCTCCGTTGACAAAATCTCCGAATTGAGCCTCCCAGAGAACTAGGGCCGATGGATAAGAAAGGGAATATCCAAACTCAAATCCTAAGACTGCATACTCAGACAAAGGTGAATTGAAGACATCAAATCTTCCTTGACTCTCTTTGAGATGATTTAGAGGGAAATATTTGGCACTATCTTCCTGATCGCAAACCATGGCATGCCTTTGGGAAAAAGTTCCACGCCTGCTGTCTTGTCCAGAAAGACGCACATGAGTCCCTTCCCAAAGCAATGATCCAAAAGCGAGATGTTCTCCCATACCCCAGTCGATTGTTTTGACATTTTCGTCCCCCTCAACCATTTGTTTTCTTTGATCAAACAACCGTTTAATCTTAAGGTTGGGATGAAATGATGCGGGCAGAGTGCAAAATTTTTGAGCAATTTCTCTTAGTACAGCAGCCTCCACACTCGTGTTCACTGGAATGAAAAGATCATTTTTGTCTGCTCGTCTATAAGCTTTCCAAACTCCTCCGAACGCTTCCGGAATCGATTGCTCTTTTTTGATCTTCAATTGTTCAAGCTCTTCTCGCAATTCAACTGTAAATTCTTTTTCACACTCTTCAGCCATCTTTTTCTCAAGATCACTTTCAGATATCAATTGATCTCGATACATTTGTCTGATCGTCTTTTTTTTCCTAATTAACTTATATTCAAGAGGTTGGGTGAATGCTGGTTCATCGCTCTCATTGTGCCCATATTTTCTGTAACAGTTGAGATCGATAAAAACATCGCAAGCAAACCGTTGCCTTAAGTTTATCGCAAGTTCTGTGGCATAGATACATCCTTCTGGATCCTCTGCATTTACATGAAAAACAGGAGCTGAAAAGGCTTTGGCAATATCGCTGGGATAAGGGGTCGATCTCGAATCTTTAGGGAGTGTTGTAAAGCCAATTTGATTGTTTACAACAATATGAAGGGTCCCTCCTACGGAATAACCTGGAAGACCATAAAATTGCATGGTTTCGTATACAATGCCTTGCCCACTTAGAGCCGCATCTCCATGAATCAGGATAGGACAGATTCGTTTTTTTTCTTCATCAGCTCGATAGACTTGTTTAGCTCTCACCTTTCCCAGGGCAACGGCATCTACCGATTCAAGATGAGAAGGATTGGAAGTAAGGCCGATATGGACAGGATGGCCAAGTTGAGTCACAATATCGGAAGAAAATCCCCGATGGTACTTTACATCTCCGGTTCCCTCTGTAAGATCGGGATCGTAGTAATCTTCAAATTCGCTAAAAATCATCTGATAAGATTTATGCATCACATTGGCAAGTACGTTGAGGCGACCCCGATGAGCCATCCCAATGACAAACTCATCCATTCCAAGAGAGGCTCCTGTTTCAATGACCTCAATCAACACAGGGATCAATGTTTCCGCTCCTTCAAGAGAGAATCGTTTTTGTCCAACGTATTTTGTATGGAGAAAAACTTCAAAAAGCTCAGCTTTGTTGAGTTCACGAAAAATTTTATGTTTTTTTTCAATGGAAAAACTAGGACGAAATCGACATTTCTCAATTTTTTGTTGCAACCATTTTTCAAGTTCGGGGGATTGATATCCCATATATTCCACTCCAATGAGATGACAATAAATTTTTTGAAGTGTTTCGATAATTTCTTTAAGAGGAGCTTTTTTGGTCTCAAGAAGTCCATACGTGGGAAAATGATCGTCTAGTTCTGACTTTAAAAAACCGAGAGTCTCAAGGGTTAGCTCACGAGGCAAAACGGGATCTCGCGTTGCCACAGGATTAATTTTTGCCATCAAATGACCAAATGTTCGATACGATTCAATCAAATGATAGATGCGAACGTCGCGAGAACCTTCGAGAGAGACTTCTCCTAATTGCAACGTGCTCGCCATCTCCATCCCTTCAAAAAAACGACACCAAGAGGCATCTACCTTCGACGGATCTTTTAGATATTGGGAATAGATCTCTTCGATCATTCCTACATTAGCGAGATTCGCATAGCTCCATCCATCCGAAACCACTTTCCCTCCATGATTTTTTTTTATTCATAATCAATTAATGTGATAAATTAAACCATTAAGTTTGACCTCTTGTATGAAACAACCTATGCTCCCTGCGAGTTCCACTTTCCTTATAGAGTAGAGGAGCCGATCACTCGGACTCCCCCCTCGTTAGAACCCGCCGTGCCCAATTAAGGCAACGGGCTC
>JAGRNW010000081.1 GCA_020440555.1 Chlamydiia bacterium | reverse complement strand
CACTACACTTTCTGGGTTTTGTCTCATGTTATAGAGGGGAAAAGGCCCAAAAAACACGATTAGCTGTCAAACTCTGGTTTTATATAGAGGAGGATTTTTTTACCGGGAATTACTGGCATGAAGATTGCGTACGTTTTGCATGGAAAAGTGGGATGTAGACTTCGCTGTCATTGGATCCGGCCCCGCAGGACAAAAAGGGGCGATCCAAGCAGCTAAATTAGGAAAAAAAGTTGTAATAATTGAACAGGATTTTGTTCCGGGAGGCGCTTGTCTCAATTCGGGAACTATCCCCTCAAAATCCCTCCGAGAAGCTATTGTTGATCTCACCAGGTATAATGAAAGAAGTTTTTATGGACAAAGTTGCATCCGTGACATCACCATCAATGATCTCAATTATCGGTTAAATACAGTTTTAGAAGGAGAGCGTGAGATCCTTTATCGACAATTTAAAAAGAATCATATTTCCTTTTTACAAGGAAAAGCTCGATTTGAATCTCCTAATGAGCTTGCAGTGATCGATGAAAATTTGAGAATTAAAGCCTTTGTAAAAGCTAAAAAAATTTTAATTGCAGCTGGATCGACTCCCAGAAACCCACTTCATATCCCTTTTGATGAGGAAGTAATTCTAGATTCAACACGTCTGCTCCATATGGACAAAGTTCCTAAAACAATGTTAGTGCTCGGAGGAGGAATTGTAGGAACGGAATATGCCAGTTATTTTGCCGCTCTTGGAACTCGTGTGACAATCTTAGATAAAAAAGAACGTTTGCTTCCTCTTTTAGATAAAGAAATCGGGTGTCACTTTCAAGTTGGATTAAGAGAGATTGGACTTGCGTTTTCCCCTCGAAAAATTCCTTCTCAAATCACCCGACGTGGAAATAAAGGCCTTGTTAAATGTGAAGATGGTTCACAGTTTGAAGCTGATGTGGTTTTGTATGCTTTGGGAAGAGAAGCAAATGTAAGCGGCCTTCATCTTGAAAATGCGCATCTCAAACTCACAGATCGTGGATACATTGAGGTAAATGAGAAATTCCAAACAAGTGATCCCCATATCTTTGCTGCGGGAGATGTCATCGGATATCCCGCTCTTGCTTCCACAAGTATGGAACAGGGAAGACTTGCTGCCCGTCATGCTTTTGGACACAAGGCTTCAAAATTTCCAAAACATTTTCCTGTAGGAATTTATACTATTCCAGAAATTTCTATCTGCGGAAAAGGAGAAGAAGAACTACAAAAAGAAGGGATTTCCTATGAAGTAGGACGGGCTTATTATTATGAGATTGCCAGGAGTCATATTTCAGGAGCGAGCCAACTTGGACTTTTTAAAATTCTATTTCATAAAAAAACACTAGCCATCCTAGGAATTCATATTGTCGGACGAAGCGCCACCGAAGTGATTCATATTGGACAGGTAGCGATGAGTCTTGGGGCTCCGGTTGACTATTTTATCGGTCAGGTATTTAATTACCCTACCTTTGCGGAGGGTTATCGTATTGCCGCTCTCAATGGGTTAAATAAATTGACTCACTCATAAGATGATTCCAATTATTTTAGGAATAAGCTCTCTGCTGACACCTTCGGCAAAAATCAATAGTCTTTATCACAGTCTTGATCCCTCTTCCATAGCGCAAGCTCTTGCTTTTTATGAGCTTTATCCAGAAACCAAGGAGGGTACTTTAGCTCTCCAGAGAGTGCATGAACTTCTGGGTGGTGATCTGATCCTAGAAGGAGTCAATGAAAACTTAGGAAAAGCTTTAAAGGGAGTGATGTCTCTTGTGAATCGAGACACTTGCATCGAAAAAGTGATCCTTACAGATCGTGAACTTACCTATATTAAACAACTTGGCAGAGTGCTTTCGAATCGAAAACTCAGGGGCTACTATGCAAGGACGGAAGAGGAAATGCTCGCTCTTGACCCTTCTGATTATGATTTGGGTAGAGCTCTTCTCCTGACTCAGCTCGCAGATAACCCGGAAGATCTCCAAACTTATGAAGCGATGCTCGATTTGATGGCCCTGCAGGTGAAGGCTCGTCTTCCTCCTCAATCGACACCTGAACAAAAAATCGAATGGCTCAATCGGTTTATTTTTTATGAAATGCATTTTCGATTCCCTCCCCACTCTTTATATGCTCAGGATATTGATCTTTATACTTTCCTCCCTTCAGTGCTGGATAATCATTTAGGGGTTTGTTTGGGTGTGACAACCCTTTATCTAGCCCTTGCTCAACGGCTAGACCTTCCTTTAGAGGTGGTGACGCCCCCTGGTCACATTTATTGTCGTTATAGAGAGGGAGATAAGGAAATCAATATTGAGACGACAGCAAGGGGTGTCCACATGCCTACCGAAATTTATCTATCGGTTGGAACGCGCGCATCAAAAATTCGCAACATCAAAGAAGTGGTGGGAATGACGCATGTCAACCAAGCATCGATCTATCTTCATCGAAAAGACTATTCAAAAGCTCTCTCAAGTTACAAAAAAGCCGAATGCTATCTCCCTCATGATCCCCTTGTAGATGAACTCATTGGAGTGACCTATTTCTTACTTGGACAAGAAAAGGAAGGAAGGGACTATTTAAGCAAGGTGAAGGGAATTGTGCTTGATGAGAATGTTGTAGCCGAAACACGTGCAATTGATATCTTGGAGGGGAATGCCGATACTGGAGCGATTGAAGCTATCTTAATGGAAGTGAATGATCAAAGGAGTTCCATTCTGGAAAAAAAACAAGCTCTTGAAAAAGCTCTTGAAAGCAATCCCTACTTTCGAGAGGGGTTAATTCAACTTGCAGTCACACACCTTCAACTCAATCGCACCAAAGAGGGACTGCAAACATTAAAACGGTATCATGCTTTTGATCAAACTAATCCTACGGTCGAATACTATCTAGCTGCTCTTTACGCGGAGAGAAAAGATTATCGATCTGCCTGGAAACATTTAGATAAAGCGAAAGCGATCACACAATCGCGCAATCACAAATCCAAAACATTAAACACGTTGGAAAAAGAATTAGAAAGAGTTTCCCCTTCATAACTCTCTGGACACTCGATGATCAAGTTTTTTGTTGTCGAAAATCAATTCTTGAAGTGGAATGGGTATAGTTTCGAAAGAGGTCTAATGAAGGTCGCGCTCATTCAATACTGCGTGCAGGCTAGCTTGAAGAATTTCTTTCATCGTGATGGGAACACAACCCACATGCTCCACAGCCAATCCACCCGCAATATTTGCAAGTCGCGCCCCCTCCGCGAAAGATAACCCAGCTCCCAATGCTGCAGTCATTACCGCCAGCACTGTATCGCCCGCACCCGTTACATCTTTCACTTCACGCACTGACGCAGGAAAATCTTGCCTTACCTCTCCTGTAAATAACGAAACTCCTTTTTCAGAGCGAGTAATCAACAAATTCTCACATCCAGATAACTTTCGAATTTTCGTGGCAATTTCATCCAATGTCGCCTTCATCGATAGTCCGGCTGCATCGATCGCCTCCGCAAAATTGGGTTTTAATAGAGTCACCCCTTTGTATTTTCCAAAATCTCTTCCCTTCGGATCGACAATCACTGGAATTTCTCTTTCATTCGCCAAAGTAATTAACGACCTAAGAAGAGGGAGAGTTAAAAACCCTTTAGCATAGTCTGAGATCGCCACCACATCCGCCTGCGATAAAAGCATAGGCAATCGATCAATGATCTCATTTTGAACTTTTTTCCCAAGAGGGGTGACCTGCTCATAGTCGACACGAAGCAGTTGCTGCTGTTGCACAATCAATCGATTTTTTCGCGGGGTCTTATAGGACTGATCAATCACAATTGCGCTGGATTCGATTCCTTGATCTCGGAGAGCCTCCACAAGAGCCTCTCCCGCTTGATCAGATCCCACACGGCTAAGAGCTACAACTCCAATACCTAAAGCTTTGAGCCCCAGAAGGACATTACCCGCTCCGCCAGGCCTCACTTCTTCTTGCTTAACCGTTACAATGGGGACTGGAGCCTCAGGAGAAATTCGTTTCACCTCTCCAAAGGTATAGTGATCAAGCATCAGATCGCCCACAAGAAGAGCTTTTTTAGAAGAAACTTCCATTACCAGCGTTTTCCAGGGATGAGATAATGACGCACATAATCGAACACGGCATCTTCAAGGGAAGTTTCGGCAAGAACGCACCCCTTAGCTTCTTTAGATTTTTTCATTAAAGCACAAGTGTAGTTTTGATATTTCCCTGCAAGTTCATCGGGCATCTCAACATATTCAATAAATGGAGGCTTTTCCAAAGCTTTAAAAACAGCATGGGCAAGTTCATTCCAGCTATGGGATATCCCCCGTCCGATATTGAAGATCCCCATTTGGTCATTTGAGAGAAAAGCCGCCGTCATTTTCACTGCATCCTTCACATAGAGAAAATCTCTCTTTTGTTCACCATCAGCGTAATTACCCGGATCGTTCGATCTAAAAAGATGAATCACCCCCCTTAACTGAGCATCTGGCACCATCTTCACAAGAGCCGAGGCCATGTTTCCTTTATGCAATTCATTGGGACCAAAGATATTAAAGTATTTTAGTCCCACTACTTTATCCAAAAGACCATTCTCTTTCACCCACAGATCAAAAAGTTGCTTGGAAAACCCATACATATTGAGAGGACGGTACCGATCCAATAAAGCATGGTCATCGGAAAAACCCAAAGTTCCATCTCCGTAGGTAGCAGCTGAAGAAGCATAGATAAATCGATGTCCACACGTGAGGGCATACTCAGCAAGCCGGATCGAAAAACGTGTGTTATTTTCGATCAGATAATCGGCGTTTCTTTCGATGGTGGAGGAACATGCCCCCAGATGGATAAAAGCCTCAATATCCTTTTCTTTCCCTACAAGCCAAGAAAAAAGTTCCCTTTTAGGGACAAACTCGATGAACGATTTCCCTACTAGATTTTTCCACTTTTCATTACTCCCAAGTTCATCGACGATAATGAGATTCTTAAACCCTAAATCATTGAGATGACGAATCATACATGAACCTATAAAGCCCGCTCCCCCCGTAATGACAATATATTTATCTTCAAAGATTTTCATAAATTAAACCCTTACCAATTCTTTACTTAGAACCATATCACAATGAGAAAAATCGGTAAAAGGGATTGAAAAAAAACAGATTATCTCACTGAGAATAAATGCTGTATGCTTAGTTAACATTTAATTCATATTATGAGATAATCTTTGAATTTATTTCTGATTTTTATTATAATCAAGTTTGTGTCATACAAAAAATAAGAGTTATTAAAGAGTTATTAATATGTCAATCCAACAAGATCCTTCTAATTATAATCAAATCTCACAAGCAATCATTAGTGGTTTTCAAGAACATCATCGTATTGGTTATGATAGATCATCAAAAAAATTTTTAATTATCACAGACAAAAAAAACACAAAACCTATTGATACAAAACTGAGTACAGTGAGCGATAAAGTACAAGCCTATGCGAGAACAAACGGAGTAGATTTCCAACAAATCAACGACATGACGCAAGCTATTCAGAGCAGGGCCACAACCCTGGCGAAAAGACGAAAAAAAGCTAATTGTGGTTTGATGGGAATCGTCAGAAGGTGGACTGGAGCGATCAAAAAGTTAGATACTCAATTAAATCTTCTCAATGAACTTGCACTAAGTTTAATTCACTTCTAAATAACTTAAACTTGTTGACGGAATATAGCAGCATCTCCTTATTAGCGCTTTTTAATATAAAAAATTGCAA
>JAGRNW010000080.1 GCA_020440555.1 Chlamydiia bacterium | reverse complement strand
TAAGAGCTCCAGACACAACTTTTGACAATATCTCTTTTTTTACCGGGAATTACTGTTAACCTGAGTTTTGGATTTTTCTCCCTCGGATTCAGAGGAAGACAACCCAAAACTCAGGTTGTTAGTTCAAGTTTTGTCAAAAGTGTTCTTTTGATGGCGACGTTGAGAGATATCACGCGCATGATCCATCCGATTTTTCCTTCGAATTCCGGCCTCCAAATACCGACGTTGTTCAATTTCTGATTCCGGTAAAAGAGGAGGAACTTGACAGGGCGTATTTTTGTCATCCACCGCAACAAATGTAAAGTAGGCCGATACAACATGAATATGTTTGCCTGAAAAAGGAGACTCCGCCTCCACTTTTACTCCTACCTCCATAGAAGTTTTCCAAGTACGATTGATCGCTGCTTTGAAAATTAAAATATCCCCCGCTTTTGCGGGTGCTAAAAAATGAAGGGCATCCACTGAAGCCGTCACGCAAACTTTTTCACTATGTCTCTCAGCAACAACTAGAGCAATTCGATCGAGAAAACTCATCACAAGGCCCCCAAAAACCATTCCGTTTGAATTCAGATCGTTAGGAAAAATCTTGTAAGTGTTTCCATCAATTTTAGTTTCTGATACCGTTTTTCCTTCTAACTCAGTCATTTCGCAACTTGCCCTATAAACTGAGTATGAATGGTTAAATCTTCCGTTAGTTCCGGGTGGAACGTTGTTCCCATATGCACTCCTTCTTGAATCCAAACAGCCTCATGATCGACAGTTCCCAAGGTCTCCACAGCTTTGGAAAGAACATTCTCTATTCTAGGAGCCCTAATAAAGATCCCTTCTATTTGACCCTCTTTTATTTGGCATGCACGTCTATGAGAAGCAATTTGTCTGCCGAATCCATTTCTTTTAACAGAAACACTAAGAATTCCAAGGGGGGTAAAAGGGGCATTTTGTACCTCTTTTGCGAGAACAATTAATCCAGCACAGGTCCCTAAAATAGGTTTTTTTTGAGAGAATTTCTGAAGCGCTTCTCGCATTCTCATCGAATCGATCAAGCGCATCATCACTGTGGATTCACCGCCGGGAATAATCAGTCCATCGGCTAAAAAAAGATCTGCAGAAGTTTTAACTAAAAATGGAGTGACACCCACTTTTTTTAAAGCTTTAACATGTTTATTGAACGCCCCTTGTAGGGCTAAGACTCCAATTTTGAGTCCTTTATACTCCTCTGTGGGCAAGGCGCTTCTCCTCTTTAAGCGTTCTAAGATCAATACCTTCCATTCCTCTAGATAAACCGGCAGAAACAGAGGCAAGAATCCGAGGATCATTGAAATAGGTCACTGCTTGAACGATCGCTTTTGCCCGTTTTTGGGGATCAGAAGAATTAAATATACCTGATCCTACAAATACACTTTCTGCACCCAATTGCATCATTAAAGCGGCATCAGCAGGAGTCGCGATCCCTCCAGCGGAAAAGTTTGGAACAGGAATTTTTTTGTTTTTAGCAACATATTGGACAAGATGGTAGGGTGCTCCCATATCTTTGGCAAGGGTCATCAACTCGCTTTGGTCTGCGGTTGCAAGACGGTTGATACCCTTTGCAATTTCTCGCAAATGCTTTACAGCCTCAACGATATTTCCAGAGCCCGCTTCTCCTTTAGTACGAATCATGGCAGCTCCCTCTCCGATACGGCGCAGGGCCTCTCCTAGATCTTTAGCTCCACAGACAAATGGAATTTTAAAGGAATGTTTGTCGATATGGTAATATTCATCAGCAGGCGTAAGTACTTCACTTTCATCAATGAAGTCAACCTCAAGAGCCTCGAGAATTTGCGCTTCGACAAAATGACCAATCCGACATTTAGCCATCACAGGGATCGAAACAGCTTGCTTGATCGATTCAATCATGTCGGGACTGGAGGCTCTTGCAACCCCGCCATCACGTCGGATATCCGAGGGAATTCTTTCCAGAGCCATTACAGCTGCAGCTCCTGCTTCTTCGGCGATCATGGCTTGAGAGGGGGTCGTGACATCCATAATCACTCCTCCTTTCAGCATCTCAGCAAGGCCCACTTTGAGTTCAAACGGATTCATGCAAAAGACCTCATAGATTATGAAAAGGGTTGCTTGCTTCCGTAAAACGGTCCCCTTTCTTTCGTCGTTTTAATTCAAATCGGATAGTATAGAGAAGATCCTGATCAAAGTCCATATTTGCTGCCCATTGAAGATACTGAATCGGAATCTCCTCAAATTGTCGTCCTTTATGCTTCCCAAGGGGCATCACTTTCATTTTGATAGGTCGAGAGAGAGTGGTATAGATTTGCTTGATTGTTTGATAATTGCGAATCAAATGTTTAAACACTTCAATATTGGCCAATACATCGCTGAGGGCTCGATGTGCCTGATCAAAGGGAACGTTAAAATGGCGAGCTAAGTTTTCCAAGGAATTACTCGAAGCCTCTCCATAGTGCCTGGCAAGTCTTAATGTATCAATTTGAGGTTGGTTTGAAATAGAAGTGGAGATATTTGCTCTTTCACAGGCTTTTTTAATCATTTCAACATCAAAGTTGATTCCATGGCCCATGATAGGGTAATTGTCAATAAAAATGAGGAGAGAAGGGAGGATTTCTTTAGTGATAGGAGCTTTTGCGACCATTTCGGATGTAATTTTATGAATTTGATAGGATTCCGTAGAAATTTCGATCTCCGGATTAACGAGAGTATCGTAGGTTTCAAGGTTTTTCGTGATGGTAAATTTAACTGCGGCCACTTCAATGATTCGATCCTTTTCAAGATCGAGACCAGTTGTTTCACAATCGATACAGACAAATACTTCTTTATTTAACAAAGTCATTGCATCAAATTCATCAGTTTAGAACCAAGTTCTTCTCTCATTTTTCCCCACTTTGTTGAAGCAAATACAGCATTCAAATTTTGTAGTTCGTGAGGAAGAGTTTTACGTTTGAGTAAAAGTTCTTGACTCAAAAGTTTATCACATTTTGTGAATACCAAGATGAGGGGAAGATGAACAGCGGACGCCCATTCAAGAAAAAGACGATCGTCGGAATTTAAATCTCTTCTGCAATCAAGAAGAAAAACAACACCTCTGAGATTTTTTCTCCATGTGAGATAAGAGTCAATCATCTCGCTCCATTTTTTTTGTTCTTTTTTCCCCACTTTGGCATAGCCATAACCTGGAAGATCAACAAGAAGAAAATGAGAGGCCTTATAAAAATTAATGAGTTGTGTCTTTCCTGGAATTTGAGAGGTTTTTGCGAGAGACCTTTGGTTAAAAAGGTGGTTGATTAAGCTTGATTTTCCTACATTGGAACGCCCCACAAAAGCAATTTCGGGCAAAGGATTTCCCTTTTCATCTGTTAGATTGGGATATCCTTCAGATGATGAAGCTGATTTAATAAAAAAACCTTGATCAAAGCATCCTTTCATGGCATTTTACACATATCTTTCGTTGATCAGAACACTCTTGATGAAACAATTCAATCTCGATCCGTTCTTCTGGCAAAAGAGGAGCAATTCTTTCGCTCCATTCGATAATGGAAATGCCTCCCCTAGAAAAATAATCCAAGAATCCTTGCCAAACGAATTCATCTGGATGTTTCATTCGGTAAAGATCAAAATGATAGGCCTCTTTATCATTCTTTTGGTAAAGATTCATCATCACAAATGTCGGACTCGTAACGGTTTCTGCGGCTACACCGACAATTCCATGTATCAATCCCTTGGCTAGGGTGGTTTTTCCAGCCCCTAGTTCACCTACTAGGGTGACCACACACGGAGCCTGCAATCTTGCGCCCAATTCCCTACCAAACGTGATCGTCTCTTCGTTTGAAGATGTAATTGTTATTCTTCGATCCACTTCTGCACATAAGGAAGAAAGTCTTCTAATTCAGCTAGTTCCTCCACAAAGGCGGAGATTTTCTCTTCCAATAGCTGGCTTTCAATCATCCCAAGAAATACTTTATGCATTTGAAAACGATTTTGATTCTGAACATCGACCAAAGTGATCGGCTTGAGATAATTGTCTCTAAAATCTTTGATAACAGCTTCTTTTTTATTGAAAAGTTTGCCCGTCACGGCAGATGAGTAAACAATTTTGGCGACAGGGGTTTTTTGAGGTTTGATGTAATTTTTGATGACCTCGGGGTCTTCAGAAACAAAAAAGCGCTTTGCCTTCACTCCCCCAATTCTTTCGACGTTCTCTGGGCACTTAGAAACCCAGTCATAAATGGCATCTTGAGGGTTGGGGTGGGTGTTATCTCCAAAAGCTTTTCCAGTAAAAGGGCATATATAGATTTTTTTCGTCTGTTCATTGACGCTGGGGGGGCCCACGCCAATTTTAATCTCGGTTTCACGCCATACTTTTCCCTCTTTTTCAAGAAGGGAAATAGCTTCTTTTTCAGAAGAAAAAATCACTTTGTCTTTAACGAAGACCACCGGTTTTAATCCAAGTTTTCTCTCTAGAAAGTAAAGGTAGGCAGTTAAAAGTTCCACAGAACGGTGTTTTCTAAGGTAGTTCAAAAGATCCTGTCGGATTGAGGGATTCACAATAAATGACGTCATATTTCTGCCTGATTAACGATATAGAGAGAGATTGTAGTAAAAAGAGACTTTATTCTCAACTCACCTTTACACAAAAAATCTATCTAGCAGATTTTTTGTGTAACCGACATTTTAAGAATCTGTCTTCACAGTCAAAATCGAGAAACGTTTTGACTGTGAAGACAGATTCTCAATAGAAAAGAGAAAAAGGTTGATCCTCTTTCGAAAAAATCAGTTGCCATTGTAAGATCACGAATAAATCCTTTTTTTGAGGTCAATGATGCAAAACTGTGAAACATATTTTTTTGGAAATAACACTCTACCTCTAGTGATCGAATCCAAAAAAAAAATTACAAGCAGAGAAAATTTTTTTTCAAAACTTGAAAAAAATCGGGAATGGGTAAAAAAAAATTTGCTTCGCTATGGAGGCATTCTATTTCGAGGATTTCCTTTAAAGGGGGTGGATGATTTTGCTGAGTCGATCAAACGAATCGGCCTAGGAGTCCCCATCGATTATATTGGGGGAGATAGCCCAAGAATAAAAATTAAAGAGGGAGTTTACACATCGACCGAAGCTCCCCCTTCGTTTAAAATTCCGCTTCATAATGAGCTCAGTTTTGTGAAATATTACCCTCATCATATTTACTTTTTTTGTGAAGAACCTTCTTTAGAAGGGGGGGCCACCATTCTTGGTGATGCCAGAAAAATCTATCAATCCATCAATCCAGAAATAAGAAGAAAATTTCAAGAAAATGGATTGAAATATGTGTCTCATTATTATAAAAAAAGTTTTTTAATTGATCTGGTTAATCGATTGGGAAAAGGTCATAAACGGTGGGATGATGTTTTTGAAACAGAAAGTAAAAAAGATGTTGAAAAAAAATGCATCCATCATGAATTTGTTTACAAGTGGTTGAAAAATGATTGGCTTGAGGTCTCCCAAATCCGTCCTGCCGTGACGGATCATCCCGAAACTCATGAAAAAATTTGGTTTAATCAGGCTCAACTTTATGATTTTAATAAAAGATTGCTTGGTTTTGGAAAATATTTAGGGGCAAAAATCTTGTATCTGCGTCCTCACACCAGACTTCATGAAGTTTTTTATGCAAATGGGACAAAAATTGATACAAAAACAATGAACCATATTCATGATGTTCTTGATCAAGAGACTGTTTTCTTCTCATGGCAAAAAGGAGATTTGCTTATCCTCGATAATATTTTGTCAATGCATGGAAGAGCCCCTTTCAAAGGGAAAAGACGGATCTTAACTTGCATGACGAATGAAATTTGATGATTGCATCGAGTATGCCCATACCACTTCAAGAATGGGTATATATACTCAGGCGGATTTAGTTTGAGAAGATTTTTGAAAATAGCGTGATTTTTTTTCACATTTATGGCAAAAATTCTG
>JAGRNW010000007.1 GCA_020440555.1 Chlamydiia bacterium | reverse complement strand
TCAGTTAGCAAAAGCTTGCGCTCTGAGGGCGTCTAAAATTTAGCTGAAGGTTGTTCCATAACCAGAACTTTTACCATAAATGTGAAAAAAATCACGCTATTTTCAAAAATCTTCTCAAGCTAAATCCGCCTGAGTATATCAAGAAGATTCAGCAAGAGTAGCCTTTCGACTTAGCTTGATCTGCCCCCGTTCATTAATATCAAGAACTTTGACCATAATATGCTCGCCCTCTTTAATATACGAAAAGATATCTTGGACGCGTTCTTTAGAAAGCTCAGAAATGTGACATAGACCTTCTCGGCCTGGAAAGAGTTCCACAAAGGCTCCAAACTGAACCACTGAAGAAATTTTTCCTCGATAGATCTTTCCAATCTCAATTTCTCCAATGAGCCCTTCAATGATCAGTTTTGCCTGTTTCATCGCTTCGGGACTGGGGGAGGCAATGCTCACCAAACCGGAATCATTGATGTCGATTTGAACGCCCGTTTCCTCGATGATTGAACGGATTTGTTTCCCCCCAGGGCCAATGATAGTTCCTATTTGAGAAGCCTTTACCTGAATAGTTTCGATGCGAGGAGCATAAATCGACATTTCTTTCTTTGATTCGGGAAGAGTCGCAAGCATTTTATTCAAAATATGAATGCGTCCCTCTTTTGCTTGGTTAAGGGCCGCCTCCATGATGTCAAGAGTAATCCCCTCCACTTTGATGTCCATTTGAAATGTAGAAATGCCTTTTTCGTCTCCTGCGATTTTAAAATCCATATCTCCAAGGGCGTCTTCAACACCAAGGATATCAGAAAGGATGGCAAAATCATTTCCATCCAGGATCAGACCCATCGCAATGCCAGATACAGGACGTTTAATTGGAACGCCAGCCTCCATAAGAGCCAAACAACCTCCACATACAGAAGCCATAGAGGAGCTGCCATTAGACTCAGTGATATTTGACTCCAATCGGATGGTATAAGGAAAATTGTCAAGAGAAGGAATAGAGCTTGTAAGGGCCCGTTCGGCGAGTTTGCCATGTCCAAGCTCTCGTCTGCCTGCAGGACCGCTTCGCCCGACCTCACCAACAGAGAAAGGAGGAAAAAAATACTGAAGATAAAATCTTTGAATCCCCTCTCCATCAAGTGTCTCATACCGTTGACCCATACTTTCACCACCAAGGGTGCACACAGCCACCGTTTGCGTTTCACCTCTCGTAAAAAGACAGCTTCCATGTGCACGAGGGAGCAAGCCTATTTCGATATCGATAGGACGGATTTCAGTGAGCGAGCGTCCATCGGAACGAATTTTTTCTTTTAAAATCATCTGGCGCATGATCATTGAAGAAACTTTTTTGTAAGCCAGTTTAATGTCGATTTCTTTATGGCTAGATTCTTCTTCTTTTGAGAACAGAGTGGAGAGAACATGTTTCTTGAGCGCTTCAAGGGCTTCTTCTCGCTCTTGTTTATTTTGAATTCGAAGGGTTTCTTCGATTGGATCTTTCGCAAGTCTTTTCACTTCATTGAAAGTTATTTCAGGTATGGTTCGCAAGGCTGTTCGATTTTTAGGTTTTCCGATCTCTTGTTGCCAGTCTTTTAGTGCTTTCGCAATTTTTGCAATCGCCTTGTGTCCAAAAGAAATCGCTTCCAAGATTTGCTTTTCTGTGAGAAAGTCGGCATATCCCTCAATCATTAAAATAGCTTCCTCTGTTCCAGCAAGCATCAGATCAAGAGAGGATTTTTTCATCTCGTCAGTGGTTGGATTGATTACAAGTTGATCACCGATCAATCCAACTCTCACTCCACCAATTGGTTTACTCAAAGGAATATCAGAGATTGCAAGGGCAGCAGATGCAGCACAAATAGCCAAAGGATCGGGTTGGTTAAGCCCATCGTAGGACCAGACGTAAGAAAGAATTTGCGTTTCGGAGTAATACCCTTCTTCGAACATAGGACGCAATGGGCGATCAATTAAACGAGAAACCAATGTTTGCTTTTCTGTTGGACGCCCCTCGCGCTTAATGAAGCCACCGAGGCTTTTTCCTGCTGAGCTAAATTTTTCCGTATAATCGACACGCAAAGGAAGAAAATCGGTGTCCTCTGCGGTTGTCTTCTCAGCGCATACAGATGTAAAAACGATGGTTTCCCCTAAACGTACGAGAACAGCTCCATTGGCTTGACGAGCAATCTTGCCTGTTTCGAATTGAAGTTGCTTCCCTTCCCCTATCTCTACATATTTAAATTTTCTTTCTATCATTTCCATTCTAGTGTCTCCGAAATAAAGAGAACCCATCTAAATGAATCAATAGCTCTAATGATTTTTAGAGATACAGATTCACGTAGATAGGTTCAGTCAATGGTTTAATTTTAATTACTTTCTTAAATTGAGTCGTTTGATTAAGTTTTTGTACCGCTCGGTATCTGTCGAATTAAGATATTCGAGCAATTTTCTCCGCTGCCCTACGAGCTTAAGCAAGGACAGGCGAGAGTGATGGTCTTTGGGATGAAGTTTTAAGTGGTCTGTGAGTTCAGCTATGCGTTCGGTTAAAATTGCAATTTGAACATCAGCAGATCCTGTGTCTTTCTCATGGAGTTGAAATTTTTTCGTGATTTCTTCTTTGGTACCTTTATCAAGTGACATTTAAGTTTCTCCACTATTTGTGTCTTTAACATTGGGCACTTATTGTAACACATTGCCAATAGGTGTGCAAGAGTGGTGATATTTTTGCCTGGAAATATTCCTCCTAAACTTGTTATAAAAATCGACTAAAATATTCAGACTTGGAGGAAAGATTTTGTTTAAAGAAATGGGGTACCAGGAAAAATTTCAACTCCTTAAAAACTGGTGTGTCGAAATTTTAGATGTCGTGAAAAAAGATCTAAAAAATGAACATCTCAAAATCGATCGCATGTTTTGTCGTAAATACTTTTTCGGAAAATCTCTTAGCCAAATTGATGCGCAGCAAATGGCTCCTGCTTATGAAAAAGAAATTTTTGAGGGAAATGTGGGTTTGGGAGAATTCATCGCTTCGCGATGGTTGATCAAAAACAGTGAAATCTATAATTTTTTTGAGATCGCTCTTAAAAAAATTAATCCAGATTTTGATGAACTTGATGAGTTGAATGACGATGTAGCTAGATCTTTACTCGATCGATCTCTTCAAGAATTTGGACCATCGAAGGTGTATATTTTTTCCGTATTTAATTCTGTTGTTTTTCCCAAAGAGCTTTACGATGAGCTTAAGGAATTAGCTGAAAAGGAAACTTGCGCCATCAGGGAAGAGGAGAAGCAGATTGATGAAGCCAAAACCGTCCAAGCGATGACAAATCGACATACGCGTGAGATGAAGGCCATGATCGATCGATATGAAAAAAAATTACTCGGATTACAAAAAAAGTATCTCAAAGATGTGGAGACACTCAAGAAACAGATCGCTAACTTAACTAGAAAGCATGCCAGAGAGTCAAGCGGCAAGTGATGAAATTTTTATGCGCGAAGCCTTAAATGAGGCGCGCAAAGCTTACTCCAAAGAAGAAGTGCCAGTGGGAGCTGTTCTTGTTTTTAAAAATAAAATCATCGCACGTGCCCACAACCAAGTTGAACTATTGAGTGATGCTACGGCTCATGCCGAGATGCTTTGTTTAACGATGGGGTCGGAAGCTCTGGGGAATTGGCGCCTTTTAAACACTGTTCTCTACTGCACAATCGAACCCTGCGCTATGTGTGCTGGAGCAATGTTTTTATCTCGCATCTCCCGGCTTGTATATGGAGCCAAAGAGATGAGGCATGGTGCTCATGGGAGTTTTATTGATCTTTTTTCAAAAAACCACCCTACCCATTCCATTGAAGTGACGGAAGGCGTTTTAGCTCACTCTTGCGCGACCCTTCTCCAAGACTTTTTTAAAAAAAAAAGAAAGAAAAATGAACAGAGTGATGACACTGTTAGATGAGATGATTGAATGGCAAAGGGAGAAACTCCTTAAATGTGGTAGATCTTTTGTGCCAACACTGACCTCTGAAGATGTTCTTCAGCCAATCGATTATTCTCAACTTGAAGAGAACCCTTACTTTCGTTATGAAGAAGGGGTTTTAGAAGGATTGTTAAGTGTTAAAGCATCTTTACTTTCGTTGAAAAGGTGTGGGAAGTTTCCAAACAATGAGTGAAAAAAGATATCCCCAGATGATCCCTGCAAGTGTCGTGAAAAAAGGGACACCATCTCCATATGAAAGAGAACTGAGGAGAGAAAGACCAAGGATAATCAACACCAGCCATTTGGCTTTCATTCGAATCACAAAAAAAAGAGCAAGCTGAAACTCGGGAAAAAGCATGCACCATCCGACAAGCACAGCATAGGCGGCAGGGCCTGAGGTGGCAAGCATCAGATAACTCGATCCCATCCAGGCAACGAGCATTCCAATGAGTCCTGCAAAAATTCCTCCTCCCAGATAGAGGTATAAAAATTGAAGGCTGCCAAAACGGAAGACAAGTTCTGATCCCGCAAACCACAAGAGAAACATATAGAAAAACAGAGAGATTAAAAGTCCCAAAGAAATCCCAACTCCACTGGATTGAAGGAAAAAATAAGTAAGAAACTGCCAAAGATATCCCTGTTTGATTCCAAAAAAAGACAGAGAAAGCAGCTGGCTGGGACCAAGTTTTCCAAAGAAATAGTGGAAGGAAAAGGTGATCATGGGGCTAAGTATGGAAACAATTACTGTGATCCAAATGAGCACTTTAATCACTTGAGGTGTTGATCTGGGGCCGATATGAAACGCAGGCATTATTTTTGATTGTTCGTTATGATTTGAATGAAAGTAGAGAGGAACATGAATTCACTTTTTAAACAGAGATCCTTTGCTTTGCTTACCGATTTTTATGAAATTACCATGGCATACGCTTACTGGAAAAGAAAAATGACCGATCAGGAGGCAGTTTTTCATCTTTTTTTTCGTCGTAAGCCATTTAATGGAGGATTTAGCATAACTGCCGGATTAGAAAGCGTGATCGACTATCTCACCAACTATCAGTTCGATCGTTCTGATCTCGACTATCTTTCAACAATTACCGGCGCTGATGGATTCCCTCTTTTTGAGGAAGAATTTCTCAATTATCTTGGTCATCTTCATTTTACATGTGACATCGATGCGATGGAAGAAGGAGAAGTAGTTTTCCCTTATGAACCTTTGGTCAGGGTCATGGGTCCCTTAATTCAGTGCCAATTGCTCGAATCTGCCCTGCTTACTTTGGTCAATTTCCCCACTCTAATTGCAACCAAAGCAGCTCGTGTGTGTCTTGCTGCAAGGGGGGATCCTGTCTTGGAATTTGGCTTAAGACGAGCACAAGGAATTGATGGCGCGATCACTGCAACGAGATCTGCTTATATTGGGGGATGCTTTGCTACATCCAATGTTTACGTTGGGAAAGAGCTGGGGATTCCCGTCCGGGGAACGCATGCCCATAGCTGGGTAATGGCCTTTGAATCTGAGCTCAAATCTTTTGAAGCCTATGCCGAGGTGTTACCTGGCAATTGTGTCTTTTTGGTCGATACTTACGACACTATAAGAGGGGTTAAAAATGCCATTGAAATAGGTAAATGGCTCAAACGTCAGGGAAAGGATTTATTGGGAATACGCCTCGATTCAGGAGATCTCAATTATTTGAGCGTTGAAAGTCGTAAACTTCTTGATTCTGAGGGTTTTAAGGATACAAAAATCTACGCCAGCAATGAGTTAGATGAAACGATTATCGCAGATCTTAAGTCGCAAGGGGCTAAAATCGATGTTTGGGGAGTAGGAACTAACCTTGTCACTGGACACGGACAATCAGCTCTCGACGGTGTTTATAAACTTTCAGCACTGCGTAACCCAGGTGGAGAGTGGGAGTATAAGCTGAAACTTTCTGAACAAATGACAAAAGTCTCCGATCCTGGAATTCTCCAGGTCAGACGATATTTTAAAAACAATCAATCTATCGCCGATTGTATTTATGATCGGAATACGGATCTTTCAAAGGGGTGCCTTATCGTTGATCCCTTCGATCGAACAAAAGAACGTCGCTTGAATAAAGATTTAAAATATAGAGATTTACTCGTTCCTATTTTTAGAAAAGGGGAGCTTGTTTACAATTTGCCAAAACTTGACTTCATTCGTCAAAAAGGGCAAAAAGAGTTAGGACGCTTTGACAAAAGTATCAAACGGTTTATCAATCCTCATATTTACCCTGTTGGGATGGAAGCATCTCTGTTGAATCTTAAGATCAATCTTGTCCATAAAGTGAGAAGGGAGCTTGTAGGTTGACAGCTTTAGTCATCATCGATGTTCAAAATGATTTTCTCCCAGGAGGTAGTCTTCCCGTCCCATCTGCAAATGAGATCATTGAGCCAATTAACAAATTGATTTCTCATTTTGATCTCGTCGTTGCTACAAAAGATTATCATCCTGAAAATCATAGCAGTTTTGCAAAAACTCATGGAAAAGAGGATTTTGAAATCATTGAATATCAAGGGCATCCACAAGAGCTGTGGCCAATTCATTGTGTTCAAGAGACCCATGGATCGGAATTTCCCAAAAACTTGAAATCTGATTTAATTGCTAAAACCTTTTATAAAGGGACAGATATCCATATTGATAGTTATAGTGGTTTCTACGATAACGAACAGAAGCGGTCAACGGGTCTTTTTGAATATCTTCAAGAGAAAAGGGTGGATACAGTCTATATTGTGGGACTTGCCATCGATTACTGTGTCAAATACACAGTGAAGGATGCGAGAGCTTTGGGTCTTAGAACATTTGTTGTGGTCGATTGTTGTCGTGGAATCGATATGCATCCTGGAGATAGTATGAGAGCACTTGAAGCTTGTCAAGAGGCTGGGGCCCATCTTGTTGAATCAATCAGTTTATAGCCGTCATTCCTCTAAACACAGGCTCCAACGGCGTATAGGGCTGTTGTTTTTTTCTATTTCAGCTTGTAATGTTCCAATCATAATCAAGACGCGAGGATCGATTCTTTCATTTTTGTGAATTGTCAGATACCAATAATCTTTTCGGGTAGGAATTTTAAAATTGGGTCTATGGAATGTAGCAAATTTTGTCCAATGGTTATTTGGGTCCCGGATGATGATGCGGGTTCCTACAAAATTGAGTTTCCCTTTGGCCTGTAGGGAGCCTTGGGGATCATAGATCAGATAATTGATTCCAGTCAGATGGGAATTTGTACGGATGACATTTCCCAAAGAAAAATGATTTTCATCCAGAACTTTCATAGTAATATCGTTTTTATCGTGGTTTAGATAGGCATAAGCTTGATCATTGTCATTGAGATCGGCGAAAACAATATAGATCTCAGAGTCATCTTTGACTGTCACTTTTCCATAAGTGTCATCCTCGGTTTCTAAAAAGTAGCCATTCTGGGGTTCCGATCGAAAGACAAGTTGACTTGGAACCTCTGCGTGGAGGGGAAGGGATAAAAGGAAAAAATAAAATAGCCGGAAGAAGGCCATAGGGTTCCTGTTTTTTTAATGCATTTTACGCAAAAAATCTGCCTATGCAAGGCTCAATGCTAGAACTTGTTTTCATGTTTCCTCTCATAGGCAGATTCTTTATATAAGATGAATTTTTAAGTAAACAATAGAAAATGTTTTACTCCCTATTGCTTAGAGAGTCAATAAAAATTAGAAACCTGAGTTTTGGGTTGTCTTCCTCGGATTCAGAGGAGTTTGCTCCGCAAATCTTGGGATTTTCAGACGAAGTAAATGGCCAAGGGCCCTTTACGAGTCTAAAAAGCACAAGAGGTGCAAGCAAACTCACTGAATCTGAGGGAGAAAAACCCAAAACTCAGGTTAGAAGAGGAAGAAAAAAGGACCAACGGAGAAAGGCTAGCCTGTCTTGACTCTGAAAAGACATTAAAAATAATTTATTATAGAATAATGTTTTTCAGAGTCATGCAGGCTGCTGCCTTTCGCCTTGGTTGTGGTAGTTCCCTAGGGGGAGGAACGTGTCAAACAAAAGAGGATTATCTTGTGATTTGATTAGAGATATTCACAAGCATGTGCAATAAACCAGCTCCCTCTTGAACTGATTGTTCAACGTTGTTCACGGAGGTATCAATCTTAGTTTCTCCAACTTGAGCATTTTGTCTCAATAGAAGAAGATTATTTGAGATTCCCTGTCGCTCTGCCTCAATTTCTTGGTTTTGTGCTTGAAATTTGGGTATTTGCTCATTTAAAGCTTCCCCCTTTAAATTGGCAGGAATGGTCACATATTGAATCTTTTCTTGCTCTTGGTTTAGCTGGACCTGCTCAATAGCATTGACTTGCAGTGATTTTGCTTGGATCGCTGCCGTATCGTTTTGGAGGTTAACCGATTGAAGGATCAAAAAGTAAGCCATATAGATGGCGTCCATTTGATCTGCTCCCCCCTGAGGATTTCCTCTTTCATTCTTTTTTGTCTCTACAGCTTCATGGTTTTGAAACTGAATATCAAATCGACTTTGATTATTTTGAGAAGGTTTTTCGTTATTAATGGATTGAATTGCATCCTTAGCACCCATAGTAACACCTATTTAGTTAATTTATGTTTTGAATTTTATTTGTAAAATTTTAATCGTCAACTGTTGCAGCATCTGCAAAAGAGCAGATTCCTGTTGCATTGCCTGAATCGTTGCGTTCGATTTTGTATTGAGATCTGTCGTTTGAATATTTGCTGTTTGTCTTAAGAGGGTCAACTGGTTCTGGATTCCATCTCGGATAGCATTCTGTTGTTGATTTTTCATTTCAACCGCATCTACAGCAGGTTGATTCATGACCTTGTCGGTGTAAGTATAGGTGTAAGTTGTATAATATTCGTATCCGTTAGGAGTCCAACGAGCATGTTCGTGTTTATGAGTATGTCTCACTTTTTTGATCTGTAGAGAAGGGACATTGTAATACTCTAAATTCTTCAATTCGTTATCGAGATTAACTTGCGCATATCCATTGGCCTGTAGCTGTTTAGCATGGGCTTGTAGCGACTGTTGTCTTGCATTCACAGCATCCAAAAGGGCGAAAAAGGCCAGGAGAATTGCATCGCCTTTTTCTAGAGAAGAATTGGATGATCCATTCACTGCCTCTGTTGGGCCGCCCGGGGGGGCAGCTTTTGGTAATTGATCTAAATTGATTTCAGAATGAATAGACATAGTTATCCTATAATATTTTAATATTTTATCTTTTACGATCCGTCTTACGGACTTTGGGTGATCTGGTCGATCACTTTAAAGACCGTGTTAAGTGTTTTCAGCCATCCAGTATCTTCCGAAGCATCTTGCTCGGCAAAGTTCACGTTTGTATTGGTATTGGTCATCTGCACTTGGGCTGACTGTCTTTCAGTGATCAGTTCATTTTGAATATCCTGTCTATCTTTTGTTTTCTCTTCATTCTCATCTTGGATCCGGTTAATGGTCGCTTGACCAACATTTGGACCATCGGGTACCTGAGCAAATGAAATTGCTGCATTTTCGGCATTCAGCTTCTTTTGAATGGCAGCGTTTGTTTGCAGCTGGCCGGCCATTGTTACAACAGTATTTTGACGAATTTCCATCGAATTAATTAGCAGCTCAAAGACAAAGAGGAAAATTTCTCCTGAAGCTAATGAATGACCACTATTAGCCCCTTGCGCCGTCGAGCTCGCATTGGGAGCAACTCGGTGAGCGGTGCGAACGGCCTCCTTCTGAAAAGCTTTGTCTCCCGTCCCTTTAACTGGCATATTTGTTGATATCCCCATAATATTAATCCTTTTATTAACGATCTGACTTTCAAATTATAAAAACAATTATATCAAATAATTCATTAAAAATCAATGACTTTTGTTAACATTTCTTTATGATTTTAATCAAATCTTTATTGTTTCTTCCCGGTCTTCCAGGGTCAGAATGGCTCTTAGGGCTGCGAGTGCTGCACGCCCCTCCTCGACGAGAGCAAAGTCAGCTAGGTCTTCCCATTTGATCTGTTCCCTGTAATAGGTTTCAATCCATTTCACCAGTTTTTCATAAAGAAAATCGTTTAGGTAAAAATGAGAATTTGTGAGGGCCAATTCTTCGGGCGTGAAGGAAAGTTCGAGCCTCAGACAGGCAGGTCCGCCTCCTCCCATTAAACTTTCAAAGACTGGTGTTGAAATGACTTTTGTAATGGGAAGACGCTCAAGGATCTTTTTCACTTTTGGATGAACAAACGCTGCTTGGGGAACAAGGAGGGCAAAACCTGCTGCATCAGGGAGTTTTATTAATTGAGAATTGAAGAAATAGGTTTTTATTGCTTCTTCAAGAGAGAATTCACTTTCTTTGATTTCAAAGAGAGAGAGTTCACATTGACATATTTTCTCTATTTTTTTTTCGAGAATAGACAAAACTTTTTTTTGATCTAAAAAAGCATGTTGATGAGTAACAAATAAATTATTTTTTCCAAAAGCAATCAAATCATTATGAAAAACCCCCTGATCAACGGCATAAGGATTTTGTTGAACAAAGAGGCAAGCCTTTGGGTCGAGATGATGCCGTCTGGCGACAGCTTCTTGGGCATTAAGAGTTTGTCTTGCTATGAATACATTTGGGCGTTGTTTCTTTCCCTCTCCGTAAACAAAAAGATGCACTCCACCTTTCGAGGAGGAAAACCGAATATGGTTGGCTGACCCTTCATCTCGAAAATCCATTGTTGAGGGAAGGGGGGTGTGAAGAGCAAAGGGGGTCCTTTTAGGGAGAAAACGTTCAAAAAAATGATAATGACTCTTCCATTCTTCATGTCTATGAAGACTGGATGCAAGATTCGTTAAACTCACATGAGCTCTCCCATCGAGGGCATCAAGTGAAGGGGTGAAAGTAGCAGAATTTGCCATCCACATCGCAGCAGCTGAGTAACTTGCTGCCAAAATATGAGGGGCTCGTTTGGCTGCGTTCCTAATGACTTCGGCATCCATTCCAACAAATCCAAGAGAATGGAGCATTCCAAAATTTGGACGAGGATGGGGGGGGAAAACGGCTTGGGGGATTCCCAAATCGGCTACTTGTTTCATTTTATATAACCCCTCAAGAGCTCCTTTTTTGGGATTTGAGGGAAGGTGAAAGTGGGAGGCCGAAGGAGGATTTCCTCGACCTAACCCTGCAAAGTTGTGAGTAGGACCACACAAACTATCTAGTTGAATATCTTTCATGTATTGACCAATAGGGTGATTCCGGGAGGAAGGGTTTTAGGAAGAAAAAGGGACGCTGTTGTGATAGAGGCAACGGGGTAGGAACAGTAGTCGGTTGCATAATAACCACTGGGATGGTAGTTGCCGCTTTTGCCAATCCCGCCAAAAGGGGCAAGACTGCTCGCTCCTGTTGAGGGGACATTCCAATTGATCACGCCCGCGTTCACTTGATTAAAAAATAATTCAAACTCTTTGGCATTGGCACTCAATAATGAGGCGCAAAGACCATATTCTGTATTGTTTGCTTCTTTGATTGCTTCCTTGAAATTTTTCACTCGAATCACTTTGAGCAAAGGAGCAAACACTTCTTCATCCTTTCTGTCTGAGATGTCTGTCACATCAATCAATCCGCAGGAGAGGAAAGGGAGTTTATTTCGTGTGCGTTTCATGAGATTAAGAGAAATTCCTCCGCTGGAGAGCAGTTGTTTTTGAACATCGAGGGCCCAATCGGCACTTTTATTGGAGATCAGAGGACCCATATAGGGCTCGGGATCTTGGGTATAAGGTCCAATTTGGATCATATCAATCATATGGGAAAGCACTTTAAGAAATTCATCTTCTTGCTTTCCCTCAGAGAGAATCAAGCGACGGGCGCATGAGCACCTTTGGCCTGAAGTGAGAAAGCTCGATGCGATGGTGAGGTAGGCAGCCGTTTCATGATCTTCAATTGAAGAGATGACAAGGGGATTATTTCCCCCCATCTCTAGGGCAAGAATTTTGTTAGGAAGGGGTCCTAAAGCTTTAGCTAATTCTTTTCCTCCCTGGTAGCTGCCGGTAAAAAAAACTCCTTTAATATAAGGGCTTATGGCCAATGCATGGCCAACGTCCTTGGCTCCGGTGAGGTAATTAAAAACCCCAGAGGGGAGGTCTTCCAACAATTCTGTGAGTTTAAATCCCACTAGAGGGGCTTGCTCGCTCCCTTTGAAAACAAGGGTATTTCCTGCTATGAGGGCAGGGATGATCTGTCCAAGCGGGATGTGACCTGGAAAATTAAAAGGGCCTAAAATAGCGCATGGACCATGAGGTTTATAAGCGGTCGAAATGGTAGTCATGCCTTTAAGATGTTTCTTAAGTGAACAGCGTTCGTCGTAAGCTTCGATGGAAATCTTGACCTTTTCCACCATCGCTTCGACCTCCTGGAGGGACTCCCAAAGGGGCTTTCCCACTTCTTTTGAAATAAGCTCTGCGAAACTTTCTCGCTTTTCAAGAAGTTTAGTTTGGAATTGTTTGATAAATTGCACTCTTGTGTCAACCCTTAGATTGGACCAAGCTTCAAAAGCTTGAGAAGCGACATGAAGAGCGGCACAAATTTCGTCTGGTGTGCTAGCCTTGCCTTTCCAAAGAATGTCTCCTGTTGCTGGATTGATTGAGACTAAATCACTCATGATACGACCTCATAGGTGCGGATTAGATCGCCCGGCTTAAGTTTGAGAGTAGAAGCTGTTTGCTCGTCTATGCTCACTCTTCCCACTTTATCAACAATATAGGAGGTCCAAACAGCTCTAAAATCCATTGTGGTATTCGTTGCAATTCCTTTTGTTTTACCTTCCATCTGTTTAACCAGATGGGAGACTCTTCCAAGTTGGCTGTTTGCAACGGCATCAATCTCATGAGTCGAAGCATAATAGTGAGGTCCTCCTTCAAACAAATCAATATAGTGGCTTTTGATAAAACCTTGCTTTTCTAAGATTTTTGCCGCCGGAAGGGCTTGGGGATGGGGGATGCCGATCACTTCATTCGCATCTTTTGAGAGAAGGATGGGATAGATAGGATATTGAGGGAAGATCTCCTCGATACATTCGGGAGTCAGGATCCTTGCAATATGAGCCTCTTGGAAGGGAAGCTCAAAGAATTTACGTCCCACAGCTTCCCAAAAGGGGGATTCTCCCTTTTCATTATTGACTCCTCGTATTTCTCCAACGGTGATCGGGGCGAACCGTCTTGGGAATGAAGCAATGAAAAGGAAGCGGCCAAGCGAGAGGAGTTTGCTACAATCACACTGACGATGAGCTTTTTTTAAGAAGAGGGAACACACTTCTGTGGGCTTTTTTTTTGCTTTCAAAAAATGAAGAGTGGAAATCTCTCGATCAAGATTCAACTGCTTGGATTGATGTTTTTCATTTATAATATGATAAGCATAAAAGGGTTGATCTATTCCAATTCTAGAAATTAGCCCTGACATCCCGACGATTTCTCCTTCGACTGACTCGCATACAAAATAGAAGAATTCATGAGTGGGTTTTTCAACTTTTTGTTGCCAGGAGATGACCGATGCATGAAGTTTTTCTTCAACGTGTTTTTTGTTTGGGACAAGAGAGAATCCAAATCCAACGTCTTGGGTAAATTGATAGATGGTATCAAGGTCATCGGGCTGCACAGGACGTAAAAAATACATTATGTCTCAATAACTTGTTCGATGATTGCCACGACTTGATCGATGTCTTTCAAGGTCATTTCAGCTGTCGGTAGGTGAAAACGAATCCTTGTGGGATCTTTTCCGGCAACAAAACAAATGACACCTTTTTCAAAAAGATTTTTTGCAAAATCCATTGCTTGTTCCTCGGTTCCTTCATAGGGAATGAAGGAAATCATCAGTCCGTAGCCAAATGGTCCCTTGATCTTATCGGGATGAATTTTGGATAAACGCTCAAGGTGAGAAACAAAACGGTTTCGAAGTTGCATGTTTTTTCCATTTTTCCCCAAATAATCAGATGTGATCAGTTCTTCAATGATCACTTTAGCGCAGCGAATGGCGGAAGAGGAAGCAGTAAAAGTTTGGGAGATCAGGCCGCGGGGGGGCTTAAACGCTGTTCGGTAGAGAGTGGCACAGGTTTGAGAGAGTTTGCCTATCGTGACTATATCAGGATATTCGCTTAGATTAAAATGTTGAAAAGCAAAGAGATGATCGGTTCGTCCAAAAGTTTGTACTTCATCGATAAAAATTGGTATCCCAGCTTTTTTTAAGATTTTCATTAAAAAAACAAAAAACGTTTGGCTCCCTGGGTAATACCCAGATTCTCCCTGAATAAGTTCAAAACAGCAAGCAGCATGGGCTTTTGGATACCTTTTTAGGTAGGTTTTAAGGGCTTGGCATGCCCTTTCGCGACTTCCTTCAGGATCTTTAGGATTATAGAAGGGGAGGTAATCCACACTAAAATTGAGGGGAAGCCCTTGTCTAAAATGAGGTTTATCGGTGATCTGAGCAAGTGTGGTGGTTCTTCCCATAAAGGTCCCTTCGAAGGTCAGAATTCTTGTTGCGGGAGCTTTTTTTGCAAAACAAAGCTTTAATCCATTTTCATTGGCCATAGCTCCTGAGGTAGTTAAAATACAATGGTTGAGACCACTTGCTTCAACGAGGGCTTTTGAAAGTTCAAAGCTATCTCGATTTTGTTGTAAGTTCCCTTGCATCACGGTATTTTCGATCGCGGCATCCAAAGAAGCAGCAATGAGTTTAGGGTGGCTGTGGCTGAAATGGGTGCCAATCCCACTGATCATATCATACTTTACACTTCCATCCTCTAGCTCAACCAAAGGGCCATTGCCGATTCCTGTGCCCAAATAAGGATAAATGAGTGGAATTCCTCGGTATGTTTCGAAAGCTTTGAGGGTTTCATGATAAGAGGCTTTGAGATTGTCCTGAGAAGGCTTTACGCTCGTGATTTTTTTTCTGTGTTCCTTGATTGTTTCGAGAATCATATGTTTGGCATTCGCAAGCCGAGGATCTTGCATCAGCTCTTTGGCAACGCTGTGTGTAGTTGATGAATAAGACATCCCTTTACCTTGCCATGAGATTGTTGTTTTGACAAATATTTTTTCCTGACCTATCTAGAAAGACATCTATTAATTTTTAATGAGAGATTATGTCCCAGCCTTCAGGATTGCCAGTAAAAAAGATCGAAAAAATGCCAAATCCCTTGGAAAAACAGGAACATGCGTGTAAGATCACCATCTCTTGCTCTCCTCCCAACGCGGAGGGAAAGATGGAGGTCGAAATGACTTACGATGGAGATTCAAGTCTTGCCGCTTTTCTCTTAGAGAGTGCAAGAGACTATTTTGATTCCGATTAATTGATAGTCGCTTGAGTATATACAATGATTGCAATGCTTTCCAAGGCCTACCGTTCTCTCAAAAGCTTTCCCATCGATTGCCTTTTGGTGGGAGTTTGTTTGATGATGGGCATTAGCAGCTTATTTGCTTTTTTACGCCCGTTCAGCGGCACGATGCCCCTTCTTTGCATAGGATTTGGAAGTCTTTATCTTGTTTATTTTTATCGAGAGGTGGGACTGGGTATTTCTTATGTCCTTTTGGCTTTCGTAACTTTTTATTACGCTCCTTTCATTCCTCTTGAGGATCGTTTATGGCAGATGATGGTAGTTTTTACGCTTGCGCTCGAAATCTATCTCCTCCTTTTAGCTTGCGATGAACATAGGGTTATTAAAAAAGAAGCACACGAGAAACAAAAAGAGGTCAAGGCAGCCTTTGAAGCGCTCTGTCCTGAAGTTGAGAAATGGAAAGAAGAGGCTAAAGTTCGTTTACTTGAGAAAAATTCTCTGGAGAAAAAATTGAAACTTATTCTGACAGAAGTGGATACTTTTGGTTCTCAAAAAGATCAACTCCTTCAATCGGTTTATGACGCGCATTCTTTGGCCAGGGAGAGGGAGGAGAGAATTAAAGAGTTGATTCATCTTGTCGAAGCAAAAGAAGCAGCTCTTAAAAGGGCTTCGCAAGGCAGTTTACAACTTGAGTTATGTAAAAACATCTTGCAGCATCAAGAAGTTAGCAAAGACAGAGCTCAAAATTTGATTCAGCAAAGCGAAGACGAAGCAGTCCAACTGCAACACATTGAACGACACAGAGGGGATCAAACTCCGGACTGTTCAGCGCAGCCAAAAACAAATTCTTCAAATTATTCCGATGTAGAAAAGCTTTATTGTCAGCTCCGTTCCCAATTTGATGAAAAGAGCCAAGTACTTGGCAAAACAAGGGAGAGGCTTTTTAAGTTAGAAGGGGAGCACTTTGCCTTTCAACGGGAGCAGCGGCTCAAGGAATTTGAAACTGATCCCCTCGTCGATAAATTACAGAGAGCTTTAAATCAAGAAATTATAGACAATGAATCTCTGGAAGAGGAAGTCATTCGGTTAGAAGAGTTAGTATCTCATGTCCTTCTTCAGTGATCAGGATGGTGTGTTCCCACTGAGCACTTGGTCGTCCATCTTTTGTGCGGGCGGTCCAATGGTTGTCAGGGTCGATCATCGCCTCCCTTACCCCTGCATTGATCATCGGTTCAATGGTGAATGTCATTCCAGGAGCTAAAGGAATCGCCAACGTATTGCGATTATGAGGAACCTGAGGGGGTTCATGAAAAGCAAGCCCTACACCATGGCCAACAAATTGATTGACTACTGAGCAGCCCAAAGAGGTGGCATAATCTTCAATCACATTTCCAATTTCAGATAGGAGGATTCCGGGTTTTAGTATTTTGATACTTCTCATCAGAGATTCATAACTCACATCAACCACAAGACGTTTATCGGGTGTAACAGCTCCAATAACAACCATTTTGGAACAATCTCCAAAAAATCCATTCAGAATGCAAGAGACATCGATATTGAGAATATCCCCTTCTTTAAGGGGAATGTCATTGGGAATTCCATGACAGATTTCTTCATTAAGTGAGGTGCAAATGCTGTTGGGGAAGGGGGGATCTCCATAACCTAAAGGAGCGGGAATAGCCCCTGCTTCATCGTGCAGTCTTTTTGCAAAGGTATCGAGCTCTAACGTGGTAATTCCAGCTTTAGCTTTGGCGCAAGTTTTGTCCAAAATTTGGGCTGCAAGAGTACAAGCTGCTCTGATTTTATCGATTTGCTCCGGGGTTTTTAAGATGATTTTGTATTGACTATAATATCCTTGAGCAAGCTTTTCTTGATTGCGATTTTTGGGAAGTTCAGGATAATGACATTTTTTCCATTTTTTTTTACTTCCACAGAAACAAGGATCATTTCTGCCTATCATAGTGACTCCTTGGGTAGATTTTCTTGATTTTCGCTAGGATAGAAAATCTTATTCAAAAAAAGACCATGTGGAGGAGCTGTGATCCCAGCCTGAGTTCTATCTTTGCTTTTGAGTAAATGACAAATCTTATCGAGGCTTAGCTTTCCCCTTCCCACACAAACAAGCGTCCCCACAAGATTTCTTACCATTTTATAGAGAAAACTTTTGCCAACAACTTCTATACAAAACCGTCCATTTCCCAATTCTATAATTTCTAAAGAATGGATTACCCTCACATAGGAGGAATAGATGGAAGTAGCTCTTTGGTTACACAATGCTTCAAAATCTTGAGTTCCAACAAAGTATTGAATAGTCTCTTTCATTCTTTTCACATCAAGTTGGTAGGGAACATGCCAAGAAAACAACCGATGTTCAGGGAGTTGTATGGGTTGTGTGCAAAGATAGTAAGAATACTGCTTAGCGGCAGCATCCAATGTGGGATGAAATGAAAGGGGAACTTCTTTAATATCCATGATGGAGATCTCTTTGGGAAGCAGTTGGTTAAAACTCCATTTTAGCCGATTCAAGTTAAGATTTTTTTGATGAGTAAAAAAATTAATAACTTGTTCTTTAGCGTGGACACCTCGATCGGTCCGAGAAGAGCCTTGCAGCCAAATATTCTCGCGTAAAACTTTTCGAAAAACGGAACAGAGCCTTGTTTCAATCTCACCCCATCCTAGGAAGGGTGTCCCGTCATACGAAAGAAGGATTTTGATATTCTTAACTGGCAAGTCCCAACACCACACCTTTGATCAACATGTCGACGGAAAGAAGGATCACAATAAATCCCATCAAGCGTTCAACAGCAATTAATCCCTTGTCTTTCAAAAGTTTTCGAAAATAAGGAGCTCCCACAAGAAAAGGGACGGAAACAACCCAAGCAATGACAATGGCAATGAGAACTTCAATTCGAGAAGAAGCGCTCGCTGAGTATAGAGAAATGGCGGTTAAAATACCAGGTCCTGCAAAAGCTGGAATGGCTAAGGGGACAATCATGGGTTCACGTAATTGAATGCGTTCAGACGGAGGAGAAGGCTCAGAAAAGACCATATCGACGGCAATCAAGAAAAGAATAATGCCTCCGGCAACCATTAAAGAGGCTGTATCGACGGCGATGACGTTAAGTAAAGCATGCCCAAAAAAGAAAAAGAGAAGCATGATTCCCAATGCGATCACCAACTCTCGAAAAATGATTTCTTTCTGTCTTTTTGGCTCAAAGCTTTTCACCGCTGTGATAAAGATAGGAACAATGCCGAGAGGATCCAAAATGAGAAAGAAAACGAAGGCTGTTTGAAATAGGCTTGATAAATGCATTAGATTAATGAGGTTATAAGTGCCTTAATTCCTAATAAAAACATTTGAACAGCGATCAGAGCCAGAATAAGCCCCATCAAGCGTTGAAAAGCGGATAATCCTTTTTCTCTCATTACTTTAAAAATGGGATTTGCAAAGAGTATGATCACTGTTGAAATAGCCCAAGCGACAAAAATAGAGAGGAGAATCGGTCGATGTTGTCCAGGAATCTCTCGTGAGTAAATCATGATGGCGGCCATCAACGAAGGGCCTGCAATTAAAGGAGTTGCAATGGGGACGATAAAAGGATTGGTCACCTGAGCCTGCCACCGACTGGTCGATTCACTCTCTTTCGGAAAAATTAAACGAATGGCGATTAAAAAGAAAATGATTCCACCAGAAATTTGTAAGGTGCTTTGGCTGATCGATAAAACAGAAAGGAGAGCATGTCCAATATAGTGAAAAAGAACCATGACAATCAAAGCAAAAATAAGCTCGCGGATGGCGATGAATCGTTGTTTCTTAGGAGGATATGCCTTTACCAACCCCAAATAGGTTGGAAGAATGCCCAGGGCGTCAATGATGAAAAACAAAGTAAGCGTTGTCGAAAAAAAGGGTCTCATAGGCGAGGATTCTACTTCATTTTCTTTTCTAAGGAAAGATTGAAATTTTATTTCCAAATAGATATGCATGAATCCAGAGGGAAGGATAAAGATGAATCAGGAGAAGCACCCGGTGATCACCCCTTATGAGGGAAAATTTTCTAGTATCCTGCTTTTTGGTCCACCTGGATCGGGAAAAGGAACTTTAGGTAAATTTCTTACTAATTCAGGAAAACAATTTCATCTTTCGTCGGGTGATATCTTTCGAGGACTTGCAAGCGATAGCCCAGCAGGCAAGCTTTTCTATTCATTTGCAAGTCAGGGTCTGCTCCTTCCGGATGAAGAAACCATTGAGATTTGGAAATATTATGTGCAAGGTCTGATTGCAACAAACCGCTTTTTTCCTCGAACGCAAGATCTTTTGCTTGATGGAATCCCTCGCACGGTGAAACAGGTCGAAATGCTCAAAGATTATCTCGTCGTGAGACACATTATTGTTTTAGAAGTTGAGAATCGCGAGGAACTTCTTCAAAGGATGGAACTGAGGGCGCGGATTGAGAGGCGTCTTGATGATACTTCGGTTTCAATTTTGGAAACGCGAATAGAGCTCTATCATTCCGAACTGAATGAAATTTTAAATCTATATCCTCCTCATTTAGTTACCAAAATTGATGGGGATCAACCTCGCCTTGAAGTTTTAAGAGATGTTTTGGTTCGTCTTTCTCATGTACTTTCGGCTGGGCCTAACTCTAAAAAGTAAACTTTTTCATGCCTCTATTTGACTTATGCAAGATGTCTTATGTTACCCTCTCTAATGGGAGCGGTGTGAGCCGAGAGGTTCACGCACCGTTCTGCGAGAGACTGGGGGAAGAAATGCCCCCGGTCTACTCACCTTCAATTTCATTTGATCATGGACTTTACGCAAAACATTTGCATTTATTGAGTGAGAGGAAGATCAAAAAGAAGTTTTTCTTGGTTGTTTTTCTCAACTTCAGATACAAATAACCTGTTTTTTTTCAAAAAGCAAAAGTGAAAAGACTATTTTAATCAACGGAGAACGATGATGACAATTACCCCTCAACATGAACAATTAAATTTTTTTGCTGCCGGATTGCTCGGCCCCTTGTGCTCAACCACAACCATTCTGACGGTTCAATGGATTTCAACTTTAAAAACTGAATTGATGGTTTATGGGAGAAAACTTTCTGCCATCGAAGCTGTTCGCTTGGGCAAACAAGGTTTTATGAAAAATTCTTTTAAGATTCTTCGTTTTTACTATCGTGCTGGATTTACCCATATTCTTGGGGCTATTCCAGTTAATGGGATTACGTTTGCTGCTACTCAGTATGTTCGAAAAATCATGACCAATGAGGGACAAAGTCCTCTCACGGCTTGGCAGGGTTTTTTGTCCACAGTTTATGGGGCGCTTTTGGCCCTTCCTGTGAATAATGCTATTGAAGTGACCTATGTTCAAAAGCAAACTTTTAGAAAAGTATATAAGCAACCTTCAATACTTGAGACAATCTCTCTTGTTTGGATAGAAGCTGGCTGGAAGGGATTTGTAAGAGGAATCGTTCCACTAGGAGGACGCGCAGTCCTTTATACGGGAGGTGTTTGCTGGTTTAATGATGTGTGCGTGAGACTGGTGAATCAAATTTTACCAAAAACATGGAAAAAGCATCCAATTGTAACACAATTAGTTGCAGGGGCTGGATGTGGAGCCTTGGTTGGATATATTTCAACTCCTTTCGATTGCGTGAGGACAGTCATGCAGGCCAATTTAAGGGGACCTTCCACATGGAAAACACTTTCTCAGTTGGTTCAAGAAAGGGGGTTATTTGGACTGATGAACGGAGCAGGCTCTCGTTCGGCCTATATCGCTGGCTTCATTGGGATGATGACTCTCTGCAAGCACAATTATCCTAAAATTTTTCCTAATTTTTGTTTTCAGGCGGAGGTTTCAAATTGATTGGATAGACGTGAGTCATATTTTACCTATACTGCTCTGAGGGGATATCACCGGAACTATGGAATTGGAGAATTTGCATAGCTTCCTCAAAAGATTCTTGTTCTTTCGATACGAAATCTCGAAAGTTCTCTTCATTATTTGCTAGAGTTAAATATTCCAATATTCCCTTTGATATGGATGCAATGGCAATGTTTGGATGGTCAAGGCTTTTGCCACATCTATCTATCAAAAAAAATTCAATACCAATTTCTTTGATATCTAATTTGCCCTTATCTAAAAAAGCACATAGCTCCATATTATGATTAAGGTTATTAAGAAAATCATTTGCTACTTCGATCAGCATCTTTCTTAACCTACCCTTTTTTAGAGGTCCATACATCTGAAATTTAAGTTCAAGGTATTGGATATCACCTTCAGGCATTGCAATAGTAGTCCCAAAAGGCATCAATTTATATTTATCCCGAATAAATTTGATATTATACCCTACTGCAGTATTCACAGCTTTTTCTCGAGGAGAGATCTCATATTTGTTTTGATTACAAAACAATGAAACTATTAAAAATGTGATAGAAATGCCAACAAAAAATAATATAATTCTTTTCATCTATCTGCCTAAATATTTGCGGGTTTCATTCTTAATTGCATCATAGTAGGTCAAACTTTGAAATCCATGATCAAACCATCCCGCATCTTGATGCGAAACAACATCTACAATGGTCTCCCTACTTCTGGCCACACCTTTGCGATCGATGCGCGGTATGAAATCTCTCCTCACAGAAGCATTTCGGTAATGTGTGACCTGCGCACAACTCTGTTGATACACATACCCGCCAGGAGCAATAGCAACGACTATGATTCTCTTTCTTAGCTCTGGAGGATAATCTAAAAGGGCGTTGCGTACATGAATGGCTCCCTGGCTATGGCAAACCATTAAGAATTTGGCAGAGACGGAACTCCTCTCAAAAAAGCTATTCCACATTTGGTGGATGAGGCGTACTGGTTTTGTGGCAATAAAGCTTAAGCCAAGCTTGCATTCTAAAAGATCGGTTCTGTGGCCGTGTGTAGCATTATAGACGGCATGTACGCAATAGCCGCCTGCGAGGCGAGAAAGATATTCAGCGCTTGCGCGGGCACTCTCAAAATCATTGCCCATGCCATTGGCAAATCCTATTCCAAGATCGGATCTTTCTTCACCATCCACTTGATAGACCTTGGAGGATTTGTACATGAAGTGCTGCTTCCAAGGATCTATTCTTAAGGGGACCGCAAACAGTTGTTCAAACGTATCGGAGTATCTAATGGTAGGCAGTCCAGATCCAATTGTTTTATCAAGATCGCCCCCTCGTTTGCAGGTGCGGTGTGTTTCGCAATAGCAATGCTTTTCGACATCACCGTAGTAATATTCTTCAAACTCATCGGTTTCTAAGCCGAAATGATCGATGTAGTTGATAGGATTGTTGTGCAAATAGGCGTAGAGGTTAGGGCCATCTTTCCTGCAAGAATCTTGAGAAATCCAGCGGCCGAGAGCAGGGTCATAGTAGCGGAGTCCGAAATAGATCAATTCGCTCTCTTCATCGATAGGTTTATCTGCAAACCTCCAAGGATTGCCAACAGCAGATCGTGCCACCTCTGCCCCGTTGGCATAGATTGTCTCTCGACCAAATGCCGAGTAGGTGTAGCTTTCGACAATTTCACGCGCATCGGGATCGATGAGGGCAATGACATTGCCCGCATGGTCGTGGAGGGGAGCATAGGCTCTTCCGGAGAGCTCTATGGCAATATTTGGTCCGTTAAATCCAGGAACGCGCAGTTTTGTAATCTGTGATTGCTGATCTAGTTCGCCTAGCTGAAGGTTGCCCAAATAAAAACTGCGGGAGAGGGAGAGCGTTTTTTTATATTTGCCTGAAATATCACACTCTTTTTTGACAAGCCGCCTGCCAAAGGGATCGTAAGAAAAATAGAGCGCAGTTTGATCAGATTTTTGAATAGAAATGAGTTGAGAGAGGATGTTGTGGGTCAACACCGTCTCTTCACCGTCAAGGACTTTGCGCTTGAGGTTGCCAAGTGGGTCGTAGGAACATTCTATACGCCCAACTCGAATGAGTTGATTCAAGGTGTTGTGGAGGAGGACTTCATTGTTTTCCTGTATTTTGTTATCGATTGAATCGTAAGCAAAGCGGGTCTTTTTGTCTAAAGTCAGCTGGGACAAGGCATTGTAGGCATAAGTATTATCCGCTGTTGCAAATTCGGCTTCTTTTACAGCTGAGAGAATATGCCCTAATGCATCATATGTCCGGCTCTCAGTTGTGTAATCCGTAGAGACAAAAGCCCTTCGCCCCGATGCATCATATGCGGTGAAACGATCGCCGCAATAGCCGATCAGAGTCTCTTCGCACAGTCTACCGGATGTGTCATCATGATTATATGTATGATGAAGGTAAACTTTATAGACTATCAACAAGATTTTGAACAGGTTCTTAGAAGTTCAAGATTGAGTGGGAAAGGAATGATTTTTTTTTCGACTAACCAATCATGAAAGATTTTTAGTTTTTCGAAATGAATTGTTTGTGTATCGGTTAGTAAAGGAAGAGTCATCTCCCACGCCCTTTTTTCCCAAGCAATTACTTTGTTCCGTTTGTCTGGATGGCATTTAAGATAATCGGCAAAGGCGGCTTCAGGGTGTTGTTTGCAATAATCGATACATCTTTGAAGTGTTTTTTGAAAGGTATGAATAAATTGTTCATCACAAAAGGGACTTCCTTCTTTTGCAATTACAATCATTTCAGCGTAACTAGGAACCCCCAGATTTTCAACGGAAAATTCTTTGGTTGTGATGCCAAGTGAAGCGTATTGAGCGGGTTCAATATTACGAAACCCTCCATAAATAAAGTCGACGCTTCGATTTCCAAGGGAGGAAATTAAATCCACACTCACATTTTTCCTTCCCTTTGGAACAATTTCCCCATGTTCAAGGAGTGTATTGAGAAATGATGTATTGGGACCTCCTACACAATAGCCAAGAATTTTACCACTGAGATCAGAGGGATGTTTAATCGTGGGATCATCCCTGTAAATGAGTCCACGCAAAGGAGTATCGATAAGAATTCCTACCACTTTAATTTGTGCCCCGCGTGCCATGGAATGCAAAACTCCGGGGATATGGTTTACAAGCAAATCGGCCTGGTCAGAGGTAAGATAAGAGATGCCATATCCCTCTTCGTGCATTTTGTTGATCACAAGATCGATTCCAGCTTCACGAAAAAATCCATTTTGAATACCAGCATAGAGAGGAACATGATTCGGATTGGGGAGCCAATCGAGAAGAAGGCGAACTTGTGTAGCGCTTGTTTTGGGTCTCACTCCTTTTTGGTCACATCCTCCTCCAAACAGAGAAAGAAAGAAAATAAGAGCAAATGTGAGGACAATTTTGGGAGATTTTTTTAAACTTTTCTCCCTTTTTTTAAAAAAAGAGCGGGGAGGGAGGGCAATTTTTTCACAAAAAACAACCAAGAGATAGAGAGAAGAGCTCAAAAGGGTGAGGCAAATCAGGGCACTGAAAGTGATTTCAAGATCGACGTTTCGTCTACTTTCTAACATAAGGATTCCCAGACCATTTTGAGCTCCAGCCCATTCTCCGGCTACAGCTCCAATACCTGCAATTGCTGCCGATATACGAAAACCGGCAAAGAGATGGGGAACAGCCCAGGGAAGTTGTAATTTAAGAAAGGTTTGAACAGCCGTCGCTTGGTTAGTTTGAAAAAACTCAAGAAGATTTTTAGGAGTGGAGCGGAGTCCTTGATAAATATTGAGAGTCAGAGGAAAAAAAATCATCAGTGCTGTGGGAACAACAATGGCAGTGAATCCCCACCCAAACCAAATCACCATGATGGGAGCTAGAGTGAACATGGGAACACATTGGATGACAATAAAGAGGGGTTGAAGAAGAGCGCGAGAGGTGCGGTAAGTGAGCATCAGCCAAGCGAGCGGAAAAGCGACAATCAGAGCCAGAACAAACCCCAAGCACATCTCCTTTAAAGTCACAGAAGTATGGAATAGAAGACGGGGGGCATTTTCAATAAGGGCCTCAAAAATCAAAGAGGGTCTTGGTAAAATAAAATTCAACCTATCTGTGAGATGGCTTATCATTTCCCACAGTCCAAGTAGAAATCCAAAAACAAGAGTTGTAATAAGAATGAGTTTGCGCATAATGTAAGGATAGATTTTATGATGATTTGAATATAGTGCGATAGAGTGCGAGTGTCAATATGGAGAGGATAGAACAAGATGCATTAGGAGAAGTACGGGTTCCCAAAGAGGCTTATTACGGGGCTCAAACGGCCAGATCTCTTGTTTATTTCAACATTGGGCATGACAAAATTCCTCCCTCTCTAATTCGAGCAATTGCAATCATTAAGCAAGCAGCTGCTATGGTCCATCGGGAAATGGGTCTTTTGCCTGAAGAGAAAACAAAATATATCATCCAAGCAGCCCAAGAGGTAGTGGCTGGAAAATTCGACGATCAATTTCCCTTATCCATTTGGCAAACAGGCAGTGGTACCCAAACTAATATGAATGTCAATGAAGTGATCGCCAATCGGGCTATTGAACTTACAGGAGGAGTTAAGGGGAGCAAAATCCCCATACATCCTAATGATGATGTCAATAAATCTCAATCAACCAACGATTCATTTCCAACGGCGATGCATATCGCTGCAAAAGAGGCGTTAAAAATTCATCTTCTTCCAATGGTAAAGAAGCTGCGTATGGCTCTCTTTGAGAAGAGTCAAGAGTTTGCCGACGTAGTTAAAACGGGGAGGACTCACCTTATGGATGCTACTCCCATCACCATGGGACAGGAATTTTCCGGATACGTTGAGCAACTCGACCAGGATCTTGAACGGATTGCCTGTACCTTTCCCCGATTATCGGAGCTTGCCATTGGTGGAACAGCCGTAGGGACAGGCCTTCTTGCTGAGCCAGGGTTTGCTGAGAATATGATTGCCAAAATAAGCGAAATCACAGGACTTGAATTTGTCTCTGCTCCCAACAAATTTGCGGCTTTGGCTTCTCATGATCCCTTAGTCTTTGCCAGCGGGATACTAAAAACGTTAGCGGCTTCGCTCATTAAGATTGCCACCGATCTTTCCTGGATGGGATCCGGCCCTAGATGTGGATTTGGGGAGCTGTATTTTCCCGAAAATGAACCAGGTTCATCGATGATGCCAGGTAAGGTCAATCCCACTCAGTGTGAAGCAATGATCATGGTGTGTACTCAAGTGATGGGAAATGATGCTGCCATTTCCATTGCCGGTTCTAGAGGCAATTTTGAACTCAATGTTTATAAACCATTAATTATTTATAACTTTCTCCATTCAGTCTCTATTCTTTCCGATGCCTGTCGTTCATTTACTGATTATCTTGTAGTGGGTCTGCGCCCTAATCGGGAGAAGATCACTTTTGACCTTAAGCGCTCACTGATGTTTGTGACCAACCTTGTTCCAAAAATTGGGTACGATAAAGCAGCGGCCATCGCTTTATGCGCTTGTCACAAAAATCTCACTTTAAAAGAGGCAGCGTTAGAAATGGGTTATCTTTCTGAAGAAGAATTTGATGCAATTGTTAAATCTGAACCCGTGGTTTGATGTTCTTTTTTGTGTGAATCGAGCAAATCTTTAACAAATGCGAGAGCGGAAGTAATATGGGCAAAGATATGTTCTTCTCCGATTAGTTCATCAAGATGAAATCGTTGGAGATCTTTGAGAGGTTTTTTCTTCACTCCGGCCAGAATGAATAAAGTGCGTTGTCGCCGACATTCGAGAAAAAATTCTTCGAGAGCGTGCATCCCTGAGGCATCAATCGTGGGAACCTTACGCATTCTTAGGATAAAGACGGTCGGAGGAGTTTCAAGATCATTTAGAAGATTTTTAAGCCTATCAGCCACTCCGAAGAAAAAAGGGCCATTGATCTCGTAAATTTCGACACCACTTGGGACGTCTCCCTTATTAATTGCCTCAGGATCGACCCGACTCTCATCTTCTTCATCATCTCTGAAATAGGGTGCCACAGAAACCACATCAGAGAGATCGCTCATCTGTTTCATAAATAGAAAAGCAGCTAAAATCATTCCCACTTGCACTGCCACTGTCATATTAGCGAAGACAGTGAGAGTAAAAACAGTCACCAGTACAAGGATATCCTTTTTAGGGGCTGAAAAGAGATGGAAAAAGTGATGAAGCTCACTCATGCCCCAGGAGATCATGATCAAAACGGCTGACAGAGCGGCTAGAGGGATATAGCTTACGAGAGGAGCAAACAAATACATGATCAAAAAGATCATTCCCGAGTGGATCATTCCCGAAATGGGGGTTTTCGCTCCACTTTTGACATTCACGGCCGTTCGGGCTGTTGCTCCAGCGGCAGGGATTCCTCCAAAAATTACACTTCCAATATTGGCCAATCCTTGGGCAACAAGCTCTGTGTTTGATTGATACTTCCATCCCGTCATCCCCTCTGAGACGACTGCTGACAAAAGTGATTCAATTCCGGCTAGGAGAGCGATCGTAAGAGCGTCGGGAAAAAGGGCAATCACCTGGTCGAAGGAGATGGAGGGAAAAGAAGGTGTAGGTAAGACTCTGGGGATTTCTCCGTAACGATTTCCGACCGTAGCGAGGTCGAGTTGGAAGGCCCACGTGAACAGAGAGGCAATTGCCAGTGTGATGATTGCCCCGGGAATTTGTGGACGAAATCTACGAAACCAAATAATGAGGCCCAATGAACCGATTCCCATACCTAAGGTGGTAGGATCCCAGGTCGTGAGGTGATTGAAATAAGCCGACCATTTAGCTTTAAAAGAGGCAGGTAACTCCCCCATATCGAGGCCAAAGAAATCTTTGATCTGAGAGGAGAAGATGACAACGGCAATGCCTGTAATCAGTCCAGTGATTACAGGATAGGGGATATACTTGATATAGGTTCCTAGACCAGCAAACCCAAAACAGATCAAAATGACCCCTGCTACAATGGCTGCAATCGCCAGCCCCTCATACCCATGACGGGCCATAATGTCATAGAGAACCACAACAAAAGCCCCAGCAGGGCCCCCAATCTGTACACGACTTCCTCCCAGAAGGGAGATCAACATTCCCGCAACAATGGCAGTAAAAAGCCCACGTTCGGGCGCGACGCCTGCACCAATAGCATAGGCCATTGCCAATGGAAAGGCCAAGATTCCTACTGTAGAGCCGGCAATCACATCAGATGAGAAAGAGGAGAATCCATACCCTCTGAGGCAAAGAATCGATTTTGGAATATAATTCTTTATTTTAGAAAACAAAACTTAACCCTTTCTACTGATCCCCAAACAACTTGAAGAACTCGATCTTGACATAGCCGAAATCGGATTCTTCAAGTTGTTTGGGTATAGTTTCGTAGATCTCCCTTCCCAAAGTCAACTTTGTTCTTCTCGTTTTCTAAAATTCCTCAATGCAGTAGGCTAATTTTTCTAAATTCGAGGAAAAATGTTATATTTTGAACTTTCTATCTTCTTTATTCTTGGTTACCTAGCCATTATTTTTGAAAAATTTTTGCATGTTAACAAAGCTGCGGTTGCCGTTGTAATGGCTGTTGGAACCTGGCTGATCTATTTCACAGTCACTCATGGGCAGATGATCTCCACTAGCGCCATTTCCGAGCAAATTTCAGATGTGGCACAGATCATTTTTTTTCTCCTGGCTGCTATGGTCATTGTGGAGTTGATCGACTCTCATCATGGCTTTAAAGTTTTTACTGATATTATTTACACCTCATCTAAAAGGCGAATGCTTTGGTTTTTGATTGTAATTTCTTTTTTTATGTCTGCAGTTCTTGATAATCTCACTTCAATGATCGTGATGATTTCCTTGATTCGAAAAATGGTTCCCAAAAAACACGATCGCTGGCTGTTTGGTTCGATGGTAGTGATTTCAGTGAATGCGGGGGGAGCCTGGACGCCCATTGGAGATGTCACGACAACCCTTCTCTGGATTCACGAAACCATCACGACATGGGAAACAATCAAACTGATTTTTTTACCTAGTGTAGTCAACGTTCTGGTCTCTGGAATTCTCATGACTTTTCTTCTCAAGGGAGAGCATCTACCAGAAGATGCCCAACTTCGTCACCTTCCCATGGAACCGGGAGCCAAACGAGTGTTGATGATGGGACTTTGTGCATTGATCCTTATTCCCTTTTGGAAAGCAATTTTAGGTCTTCCTCCTTTTATGGGAGCGCTACTGGGGCTTGGGATCTTATGGCTTGTTACGGATATCATTCATTTTCGTTATGGGGAAGAGAGATGGCATCTCAGAGTTCCCCATATTCTCGCTAAAATTGATACATCAAGCATCCTCTTTTTCCTGGGGATCTTATTTGCAATTGATGCGTTGGCTTTGGCCGGGATTTTGGGAGATATCGCTACCTGGTTTGAAAAAATTCTTCCTTCGCAAAACTGGGTGGCTGTGATCTTGGGTCTTATTTCAGCTGTGATTGATAATGTGCCTCTTGTAGCTGCAGCGATTGGAATGTACGATCTGAAAACTTTTCCCGTGGATTCGATGCTGTGGCAGCTTATCGCCTATGCCGCGGGGACCGGAGGAAGTATTTTAGTGATTGGTTCAGCGGCAGGCGTTGCTTTTATGGGAATTGAAAAAGTGGATTTCCTTTGGTACACCAAGCGAATTTCTATCATTGCCCTAGCAGGTTATTTAGCGGGGCTTGCCACCTATTTTCTCATCTATCCCTTCTTTTATTGACATTAAAAGACATCTGGAAAAAAATCTTAACCAAACATTTTTAAAAATTCCTTAAGAGGTTTTCCCGTGAAATGCTTGTCTCTTTCTAAACTTTTGGTTTTTTTCCTAGTGGCGCTCAGTTCATCCCTTTTTGCCCTTCCTTCTCAGGCTGTGATCAAATCGAGAATGTTGGCTGATCTTGAAACTATAAAAAATATTTTTGAAATTAAATATGCTCCTGCCAATTGGAAAAAAGAATTTGCCGATTGGGATCTTGATGTTGAATATGAAGCGGCAAAAGCGAAGATCATGAATTTGAAAGATCCAACGGTGAAAGACTTTCAAGTGATTTTGAAGCATTTTCTTCTTAGTACTAAAGATTATCACGTAGGAGCACGCTTTTTTTCTACAGAAATGTCCAGTCTGCCTTTTACTATCAAGGGAGCCGAGGGGCGTTATTTTATTACGCATATTGATCCATTGGCAGAACTTTTTTATTCTTTCTCCCTTCAGGTAGGGGATGAGGTACTCGAATTTGGGGGAAAACCGATTGGTCATGTGATCGCTGAACTGAAAAAACAAGAGTTGGGTGGTAATACTGCTGAGACTGATCAAGCTGAAGCTGAGTTTCTTTTGACTTCCAGACATGGTGAAACCGGAGACATTATTCCCCGAGGGCCTATTTCAGTTAAACTTAAGGGCTTATCCGACGGAAAAATTAAGCGAACAATCCTTCGTTGGGATCATTTTCCGGAAAGAGTCAAGGATGTTGCGCTCATCTCTCAATTAAAAGGGAATGTAGCTCATTGTCTTGGATCTTATGGAGAGTTTCAATCTCATTCAAGTAAGGTGCCATTTATCGAACGTTATATGGTTCACCCTCATTTTGAGGCTCCGCACTTCAAAAGTGAGGGGCCTTACGCCAATCCTGACGGAATTGGGGCTTGGGCCTCATTTCTTCCCTGTCTTGGGGAAAAAATTTGGGAAGGGAGTGTTGATCTCGCTTTTCATGCCTATATCTTTCTTTCTCCCTCAGGAAAAAAAGTGGGATGCATCCGAATTCCCCATTACATGGAAGATGAAGAGGCAGCATTTGAATTTTGCAATCTTCTTCGTGAACTCAATGAAAAAACAGATGCCCTTGTGATTGACCAGCTCAATAATCCAGGAGGGGCCGTTTTTTATCTTTATGCTCTAGCCTCAATGCTTACAGACCGTTCTCTTGAAACGCCTAAACATAGGATAGCCTTGACGCAAGAAGAGGTTTATCAAGCGGTGAATCTTCTCCCCGCTCTCAATTATATCCAAACGGATGCAGATGCAAAAAAAGCTCTCGGAGAAACATTGGGTGGTTATCCTGTGACAATGGACGTTATTCGGAATTTAAGAGAGTTTTTTCGATTTGTGATCAACGAGTGGGAAAAAGGGAATCATCTCACCAATCCTACCTTTGTTTTAGGTGTTGATAAAATTCAACCTCATCCGAAAGTACAATATACGAAACCACTGCTTGTTTTAATCAATGAAAGGTGTTACTCCTGCGGCGATTTTTTTCCTGCAATTTTGCAGGATAATCATCGAGCCGTTCTGTTTGGGAGACGCACTGCAGGAGCAGGAGGCTATGTGATCTCTTCCAAATTTCCCAACTATATGGGAATTAGCAGGATTAAAACTACAGGTTCGATCGCTGAGCGAGTGAATAAACAACCGATTGAAAATCTGGGTGTAGTTCCCGATATAACCTACGAATTAACAACTCGAGATCTTCAGGAAGATTATGTTGACTGTGTGGATGCAATTTTGGAAACTCTTGAAAGAATGTTAGAGAGTTAATGAATGAAACTTTTATTATCTAAGCCTCGAGGATTTTGCGCAGGAGTTGTTAGGGCTATCGAGATTGTTGAAAGAACGCTAGAGCTTTGGGGAGCTCCCGTTTATGTCAAACATGAAATTGTTCACAACAGACATGTTGTGGATAGACTGAAAAAAATGGGAGCGATCTTTATCGAGGATCTTGGAGATATTCCTGTAGGCTCCCGACTTATCTATTCAGCGCATGGGGTCCCTCCTTCAGTTCGTGAAGAGGCAAAAAAAAGAAAACTGGTTGAGATTGATGCTACCTGTGGGCTTGTGACAAAAGTACACTCTGCAGCAAAAAGATACGCCACAAGGGGTTACCATATTATTTTGATTGGGCATAAAAATCATGTGGAGATCATTGGAACAGCAGGAGAGGCTCCTGGGGCTACAACCATTGTTGAATCAGTTGACGATGTTTTTCGCCTTCCTTTTGCTCAAAAAGACAAACTTTTTTATATCACTCAAACAACCCTCAGTTTGGACGATGTTTCCGATATCACAGAAGCCTTGATCAAAAGATATCCTCAAGTGGAAACTTTACCGAGCGCTTCAATCTGCTATGCCACAACCAACCGACAGATGGCCCTTCGGGAGATTACTCATGAAACAGATCTTGTGTTGGTGGTTGGAGATCCTCAAAGTTCGAATTCCAATCGTCTTAGAGAGGTGGCAACAAAAAGGGGAGTACCTGCTTATTTAATCAATGGAGAGAATGAGATCGATAGAATTTGGTTGGCGGGAGTTAAAACCATTGGATTGACAGCAGGAGCTTCCACGCCGGAAGACCTCGTTCAACGAGTGATAGAACGATTGATTGAGTATGGAGTGACGGATGTTGAAAATGTGGTCTATACAACAGAAGATGTTGTCTTCCAAATTCCTAAACAACTTCAACTTGTTGCAAGATAATTGAAGCAACTAATTTTTCTTTGAAAAAATTATTTTTTTATTTAAGCTGACCAGCAGATACATTGTGCTCGAGCTATGAAAAAGAAGGGGTACCGAAACCCTTATCAAAAAAGAATCTACCGTGGATGGGTTCACTTTGTGTTATGGCAATTAGGATACTATAACGATCCCTATCCCATTCCTGATATCCCTCCCAATTTTCAATTTCCCAACCCTCAAGAAATTGTTGCCAACGATCATCCTAAAGTCACTTGGATCAACCATTCTTCATTTTTGGTGGAGGTGGCAACAAAAAAATTCTTAGTCGATCCTATTTGGAACAAAAGGTGTTCTCCAATACCTTTTTTTGGACCTAAAAGATCTCATCCTGCCGGTATCGATTTAAAAAAACTTCCCTTCATCAACTATGTGATTATTTCGCATAATCATTATGATCATTTGGATCGTGAATCTGTGACTCAACTCAATCAACTGCACAAAGGAGTGAGTTGGATTGTTCCAAAGGGAGTAAAAAAGTGGTTTGATAAAAATATTTCTGGAAGTTGGGTAATGGAATTGGATTGGTGGGAGTCTTTGACGGTAGAAGATCCCACAAATGGAGAAAAAGTTACCTTCACGGGCACGCCTGCCCAACATTTTTCAGGAAGGGGAATGCTCGATAAAAATAAAAGCCTTTGGATGGGGTGTATGGTCGAGTTGTTTGCAACAAATAACCTGATCAAGAGGTTCTATTTTGCAGGGGATACTGGATACAATCCCTATGATTTTAAAAAGATTGGAAAAAAATTTTCCCCCATAGATTTAAGTTTATTGCCAATTGGTGTTTATACCCCAAGAAAATTTATGCGTCCCGTTCACATCAATCCCAGTGAAGCGGTCGCAATTCACAACGAAGTCGATTCTCGCTTGAGCGTAGGGGGGCATTTTGGGACGTTTCGTTTGTCAAAAGAATCTTTTTTACATCCCCCCTACGAGTTACATAAGGCTTTGAAAGAGTCCGGCATTTCATGGGAAAACTTTCGTGTTCTTAACCCTGGTCAAACGATCAATTGGTAACTGACGTTTTTTCTGAATTAACCGCCATAGGCTGAGCGAGTCACATCATATTCTCGACGCAAGTGCTCAGAAAGAAAACTTTCCATCGAGCGCCATCTTTGCAACAGTTCATCCATGGAACGAGTTCTTTCATCAGCATCAGTTTTAAAGATATCACTATACCCTTGATCATAGGTTCTGTGAGATTCAGCGTAGCTTTTGTAAATTTCTCCCGTATCTCGATAAGTCGTTCCCATCGCTCGGGTCATCTCTACAATCCCTTTTGTGAAATCTTCTTTATTCATGGATTTCATGGCACTAAACAAAGAAACGCTGCCAAGAGCCTCTTTAAGAGGATCTCCCCACATATGACCAATGAAGTGACTGCCACCGGAGAAGATCATCATGGCTCCACCTCCAACAAAGGCTGTAATCATAAATTTTCCTTGAGATTTGAAATTATCAACTACTTCCATCATATGCTTGAGCTGAAGGTCTCGCTCTTCGCGTCGGGATAGACGTTCCAACTCTCGGCTTTCAATGATTAATTTCATGATCTCAACCATCAAGACCAAAACATCGAGGTGAGAAACTCTAAATCCTAGATCTTTCGAAAGACGAGATTCTGATAAAGCAAAGGCCTGAACTTTGTCGAGTTGTGCCTGTCTGATTTGTTTATTGCCAAGCTCAGTTTGGCTTGTTTGGGAAAAAGAACCTATCGCAGCTCCACATGTGTGGGCCTTCTGAATTTCTCTATATCCACAAGTAGGCTTATTTTCAATTTGGGTACACCCATTCAGAGGGTGTTCAATATAAATTGCGCTCATTGTTTATCTCCATGCTGCTTGTTCTGCCCGAGCGAGATCTCGCTGCAGACTCAAGCTTTGATTAAAATATTCCATAAAATCATTGATACTAGAAGAACAAGTGTCAATTGCATCTACTAATTCCTCTCGAATGTGTTTTAAAGTTTCTAAACGGATCTCGTGTTCCTTCACATCAGCTCGGTCATTATTATATCTGTAAGAGGAAATTCCAATACCTACACAGGAGATCCCTTGAGCCATAATGGTTACACCATCCAAGACTTGCATCATCGTTTTCATGCTGTCTTTCACTGAGGAAAAACCTCCAAAGATGGCACTGGCAATTCCTAGGGTCACCGATAAGACACAAATTCCTATTTGAATCCAGGAAATGATCGCTTGTTTTTCTTTTGGGTTATCAGTGGGAAGAAGGTCGGCCACTTTGTTCCATCCTCCAGAGATTTCCATCAATTGGGTCGAGAGGGAGAGGACACCTGCTGCTATCAGCATCGATCCCGCTACAGCTCCTACTCCTGTTGCAATTAAAGTGATTCCCGTAACGATTCCTGTCATAGAAGCGAGCCATCCCATCACACGGTTAAACATATTCCAACGTTTGACCGAGTGTTCTTTTTTAATGGCTTCCTGAATCTGCTCTAACCTGTTTTTGTGAATTTTCTGAGTTTCTGCTTCAACAAAATCAAGCTCCTGTTTGGATAGATTGATGGAGTTGGCCGCTGTTGCAAGACAGAGTTTATCCAATAAATGACAGGTGGCAAAGAGCCCCATTTGCCTTGGGGGTGGGAGGACGGGTTTTTCAATTGTATCCCTCGGAATGTTTTCTTTTTCCTCTTTGGTCGCCTCAATTTCAAAAGAATTAAAAGATTCTTTAAACGAGTAAGTTGGAAAAGGATTTAATGCTGAACAACTCATAGTTTGCTCCTCTTGGTCTGGATTTTGTGGACAAGAGAGACATAAATGGCATACTTCTTTGCTCGCTCATAAGCGAGTTCGTACGCCTTCTCTTTGTCTATTTTATTATTAGTCGCCTCATAGCAAAGACCAGCGTAATAGTGGGGATAAGGATCGTCCGAATCAACCACAGCAGCCATGGCATAGCTTTTTAGTGCTTTTTTATATTCCTCACGCATCTGATGTGTTCCCCCAAGTCCCATCCAGTATTTTTGGACGAAAGGGTCAAGAATCACAAGCCACTTAAAATTTAATAGAGCATCGTCATAGCGCTCCCCGTTGTAGTGGGCATAAGCATCTGCATAAAGCCCTTCAAGATCCTCCTCTGATACATCAAAAGCTTCGCTTAATGTTCCACTGTTTGGCATCTTCTCAAAAACAAACCTTTCGAGGTAGATATCAATATCTTTTTCAATGGGGCACTCTTTTTTATTTCTAATTTTAGCCAAAAGTTCATGTAGTTTCATCAACTTTATCCTGGTCTTAGGTTGCGGATGATTGTTTCAGCAATCTCTTTAATTTGCTTCAAAATGTTCGACCGAGCTTGGTGACAGTGAGAGGCCTCCTGAAGATATCTTTGCATATCTGTTCGCTCCAATTGGGTCATTTTTTCCATGCTATCTTTGCGCATCTGAATGTTTTCTTTAAGTAGTTTTTTTTCATCCTCTTTCCACTTGTATTGTCCTTCAGGAATATCAACACCGATCTCTCGACATTTTTTGATCAGAGCTTTCATTTCTTCATCATTTGACCAATCGATATCCCCTTTTTCCGAGTTGATCTTCGAGAGAAGAAGAGTTAGGGCATCGACATCGTCAGTTCTTCCCTTAATTCGTTGATAAAGTTCTTGAGCGGCAGCCTCTGCTTGACCAAGAATACGAGCCATAAGAGCCATAAACCGGAGGTAAATATCATCGATGCCTTCTGCTTGTTTATCTTGTTGAGTTGAAGGCTTTGAAGTGCTAGCGGAAACTTCCCAGGGGGATTTTTCCACTTTTCTCACTTTTCTGGTTTCAGGTTTTGAATGAGCTCTGATTTTAAAAGTTCCAGTT
>JAGRNW010000079.1 GCA_020440555.1 Chlamydiia bacterium | reverse complement strand
TACGGGGAGTTAAAAAGCTTATTGGTTCAAAAATTTTATATCATAAATTCTCAAACTAAAATTACCTGAGTATATCACACAGATCACTCGAAGCATTCAGATTTTGATTGCGAAGACAGGTTCTGAACTACAACGTCCGTGTAACCATTTCACGTAAAGAATCAAGGTCCTTCAATCCAACAACTCGATCCACGGCTGCTCCATCCTTAAAAAGAATCAAGGTAGGAATTGAAGTGACTTCGTACTTAGTCGCCACGTTGATCGATTGATCCGTGTCGACCTTAGCAACTGTTATTTTTCCTTGCATCTCTTTCGCTAACTCTTCAATAACGGGAGTCAGCATTCGGCAAGGACCGCACCAATCAGCGTAAAAATCGACCAAAACAACTCCTTCTTTTATCGATGCGTCAAAATTATCGTCAGTAAAAAGTTTAATAAAACTAGATGCAGCCATGTCTTCTCCTGATTAAAAAATTTGATAATTGTCTGCTGATTGTAGCATTTTTTCACAATAATCACACGTTGATTTTTTCTTTCTTCCCCTTTATCTTCTTTCTCCAAGCGACCATGGCGGAATTGGTAGACGCGCTAGATTCAGGTTCTAGTCGAGGCAACTCGGTGGATGTTCGAGTCATCTTGGTCGCAAATATACCCATTCCACTTCAAGAATTGGGGCTTTGGCATTGCCAAAAACTAATTTTTGAAGTGGAATGGGTATAAACCGCAAAGGGTAAAGAAAAGAGGAAGGAGGATAAGCCGGATTCTGTCCTCTTAAAATAAAAAGGGGCAACCATTCATCTAGGAACCCAGTCACCCAGATTCTCAAGCGATGCTCAAGAGACTCATCCCCACGGAGAATAGGTCAATATATATAAAAAGTCTCTTTATCTTGCTTCGGATAGGGTTTACAGTAGTTTATATTTCCATAAACTAGACAATTCCTAAAATTGCCATTTTCAGCCTGTCTACTTTAATAAAAAAATAGCGGTATGTTTTCTGTTACACTTTCCGTAGCCTTAAGGCCCCCAGCCTTTCGCTGGTATCCTCTCCTACGAAGTCCAGACTTTCCTCTCTCTCATTGATGAGACAGCGGTTGCCTCTCCTTCCTCAAAATATTTTATACACATTCCACTTCAAGAATTGGGGCTTTGGCATTGCCAAAAACTAATTCTTGAAGTGGAATGTGTATATCTAAATGTTAAACAGACTCTAAGGGTACTGACACTTTTGCTGAACTTCGACGGCGCCGTTTACGCAATGATGTCTCTTCCCCTGAAACTGCAACCTCCTGCCAATAAAGAATCCGAGAACAGTGCTCACAAAAAACAAGTCGGTCTTCTTTACGAACCAAATTCTCATGCTGAGCAGTCAAGGCAATATGACATCCACTGCAAGTTCTGTTTTCAATCGGAACAACTACACGATCTTGCTTATTCTTAAGGAGTTTCTCATAAATAGCAAACATATCTGCAGGCATTCCCGGAATCAAGGTTTCTCTTTGCGCCAACAGTGTTTTTCCTTCCACGTTAATCTTAGAGATACTATCATGGATCTCAAACTCCAAAGAAACACTACTTGCTTCCGTTGTCTTAAGACTCTCTTTCAATCCTGTTAAAAGTTCTTCCTCGTGAGCCAAATGATCCATTTGATCGGAAAGCTTCTGCTCCAATTGATTTTTTTCTCGAGAAGCCGCCGTCATCTCTTGAGTGAGAGCGTTAAACTCCTCCATCTTTTTCACTGCACTTTGTTGATCTTCAAGCTTTGTAATTTTCTCTTGAATCTCCTTTACGCGAGTTTCCCCCATCCGAAGATCCTTTTTAAGCTCTAGAATCGTCTCATTTTTCTCCCTCACACGTGCACCCATGTCCTCCTTAAGAGCATGGATCTTGACAAACTCTTTTTGTCTTTCCTTTTTGACTCGCATTAAACGAATCATTTTAATATCAATCTCTTGAATCTGCAACACAACTTGAAGAGCAGTTTTGAATGCTTCAGACATAATTGATCCTTAAATCCTGGGTAATAGTGGGGAATGTTAACTCTCCTCTTATAAAAAAACAAGCACGAAAATTATCTTTTCTTCCTACAATCCTTACGCGAAAAATCTGCTTGACTTTTCAATAACCCAACTCTAGAATCCTCCCACTTTAGTATGATGAATACGCATCTCGATCACTATCTATCTCAAGTGTCTCAAAGTGAACGTCGTTCAGACGTAATTGCTTATCTTGCCGCTATCGATCACTTATTAAAAGTTTTTCCAAAAATTGGAAAAGCTATCCTTCAGGAACTTCGTGATCAACGCTCTTATCTTAAGCTTATAGCTTCTGAAAATTTTTCTTCGCTAAGCGTTCAGCTTGCAATGGGAAATCTTTTGACAGACAAATACTCCGAAGGGTATCCCCTCCACCGATTTTATGCTGGATGTGAAAACGTTGATACCATTGAGGAAGAGGCATGCACCCTCGCTAAGAGACTTTTTGGAGCAGAACATGCCTACGTTCAACCTCACTCAGGGGCTGATGCCAATCTCGTTGCTTTTTGGGCAATCCTTGTTCAGCATGTACAAACAAAAGAAGTAGAAAAATTAGGAAAAAAAAGAATTGATGATCTCACTCCTGAAGAGTATGAGCAAGTACGTAGGCTAATGTGTTCACAAAAAATACTTGGACTTTCCTTAGGATCAGGCGGCCATCTTACCCATGGATATCGACATAATGTCTCTTCGAAGATGATGCAGGCTTTCAGCTACGACGTCGATCCCAAAACGGGACTCCTCAATTATGACACGATCGCTGCATTAACAAAAAAATATCGACCCCGTATCTTGCTGGCCGGTTACTCTTCCTATCCACGTTTAATTAATTTTGCTAAAATGCGCGAGATCGCCGATGAGGCTGGTGCGGTATTAATGGTCGATATGGCCCATTTTGCAGGCTTAGTAGCAGGAAAGGTCTTTAAGGGAGATTTTAACCCCATTCCTTTTGCTCATCTCGTGACCTCGACAACTCATAAGACACTACGAGGCCCTCGAGGAGGGATTGTTCTATCCACTCGTGATCATGCAGATATTCTCAACAAAGGATGCCCTCTCGTGCTGGGTGGACCGCTTCCCCATGTGATGGCGGCCAAAGCCCTCGCCTTTCAAGAAGCGCTGGTGCCCGATTTTTGTTCCTACGCTCAGCAGGTGGTTGATAATGCTAAAACTCTGGCAGCCACCTTGGTAGAAGAAGGTCTTGCTGTTTTCACAGGCGGAACCGATAACCATTTGGTTGTTTTTGATGTCTCTCCTCTTGGTTTGACAGGGAGACAAGCAGAGACCATTTTGCGCGAAGCGGGAATGACAGTCAATAGAAATATGATTCCATTCGATAAAAATGGCCCTTGGTATTGCTCTGGCATTCGGGTGGGAACCCCTGCACTCACCACTCTCGGAATGAAGCAAAAAGAGATGCAACAAATTGGTAAAATGATTGCCACCCTCCTTAAAAACGCAAAGCCCAAAATCCATTCTAAAACAGGAGAACCCTCACAGGCATCTGTATCAGTTGAACCAAAAGTTCTCTCTTCAATCAAAGAAAAGGTTCAAGAGCTTCTAACAACTTTTCCTCTCTATTCAGAGATAATCCTCAAACCCGAAAATGGCAACACTGGAAAAATATCCTGATCTCTGTAAAACTGGCAAATAAACAATCGTTTTAGGAGAAAACTATGTCAGAAGGGGATGATGCAGCGCTAAAATCTTTAGATGATCGGATTGAAAAAACTTTACTCGATGCTAGGCGGATTTTTTTTTCTGAACCCGTTGATAATCAAACAGCTCGAGATGCCATTCGCAAGCTTTGGTATCTTGAACTCCAAGATCCAGGCAAACCTATTTTATTTGTGATCAATAGTCCGGGCGGCTCTGTTGACAGCGGATTTGCTGTTTGGGATCAGGTACAAATGATGACCTCCCCCGTGCACACTTTGATCACCGGATTAGCAGCATCCATGGGATCGGTCTTAAGCTTATGTGCACACTCAGGCAAACGATTTGCTACTCCCTATGCCCGTATCATGATCCATCAACCTTCCATTGGAGCAGTAGTCAGGGGACAAGCGACTGACCTAAGCATTCAAGCGAAAGAGATTATCAAAACAAAAAATATTTTAGTTGATCTCTACTGTGAAAAATCAGGCCGTAAAAAGGAAGAAATTGAAAAAGCCCTCGACCGAGATACTTGGATGAGCGCAAAAGAGGCATTAGATTTTGGATTACTTGACAAAATTGTCACCTCCTACAAAGAGCTTTCATAAATATTCCGGAGCAGGAAATGATTTTATTCTGATCGACCATCGCATGGATGAGTTGACGGTTGTGTCGCCTACCCACATACGTGCTCTTTGTGACAGATATGAGGGGGTCGGAGCAGATGGAGTGATCTTTCTTATAAATTCGAAGATTGCCGACTGCCAAATGAGAATCTTTAATGCCGATGGCATTGAAGCCTCCATGTGTGGAAATGGTTTGAGATGTTTGGCTAAATTTTTTCGAGAGGTAGCCGCGTTTACAGGATCAACTTGTTGGATTGAAACTCCTTTAGATCCCACTCTCAAACTCCATGAATGCCGTTTTTTGGAAAATCAGATTAAAACTCAATTAGGTCCTCCTGTGAATGTTCTGTTTAATCAACAGCTTGAGGTAGAGCGACACTCTTTTGTATATGATTTTATGGATAATGGTGTAAGGCATGTCGTCTTATTCTTTGATGATATCGATACTTTGAATGTCGATACTCTGGGAGAAAAAATCATGAGACACCCGAATTTTGCTCCTCAAATGACAAATGTAAATTTTGTGTGTTATCGAGGAGACAATACCCTTGTTGTAAGAACTTACGAAAAGGGGGTGAATAGAGAGACATTAGCCTGTGGAACAGGAGCTATGGCCTCCGCTCATGCGGCAAAAATTCATTATAGCCTCGAGTTTCCCATTTATGTGTTCCCAAAAAGTGGGCAACGGCTTGAAATTGAAAATAATTGGTTAACAGGACCGGCGAAAAAAGTATTCGCTGGAGAGTTTCCCAGCAATGAGTTACAATGCGCAAAATTATGGAAGAAAAAAAATCAGAAAAGTATCCAAAAGCTCAAAACCCTTTGATTTTGCGAGCCCATCGTTTGATGGATGCCTTTGCAAAGTCAGATGATGAAAGAGATTTTTATCTTGATCATGTTGAGGGATTTATCGTTTATGTTGATCTCGACAAGGCTACCGAGGATGTTCTAAAATGCGAAGAAGAATTGAAACAAAATTCTGACCGCTATTGTTTACTACCAAAGCTTACTTTCTATGAGACTAAAAAGATTATGGAAGGGTTTGTCAACGAAAAGGTTTACGATATTGACACCAAAGAAAAGCTTCTTGAAATTATTCAATCGAAGGAGGCTCGTCAAAATTTTCTCGAATTTATTTATGATCAGGAAAGCGAATTGGAAAAGTGGCAACAATACTATCAGGAACGCTCCCGGGTTCGCATCATTGAATGGTTGCGTACCAATCAATTTCAATTTGTCTTTGAAGAAGATCTGGAACTCTCTCGCAATGTAGTAGAAAAACTCAAACTTCATCTCTTTGAACCTAAAATTCCAAAAGAAATTGTTCAGGCTAGACAAGCTTTATTCACAAAAGCAAAAACTTACTACTCTAACGAAGCATTAAATCCTCGTCCAAAAAGGGGACGCCCTCCCAAGCAGGTAGCAAAGATTGAGGTTGAAGCTGTGGTGAGTGGAGATATTTTTACTCAAGTCCCTCAAGTGATCCGCAGATTTCTTTACCTTCCAGAGATTGCAAGTGCATCCTCCATCACGTTTTCTGAAAAATTTAATACAGAGGAAGAATTTTTAGCCTATTTACGCGGCTCTTCCCGTCAAGGAGAGGAGAATCAGCTCGAGTCATTAGCCGAGAAGTTCGCTTCATTACGTCAACTTTCTAATAAACTGGCAAGCATGGAAGCATCACTCACGGGGGTTGAGAAGTCTATTTCTTTTAGAAATGAAGATGACGATGAGGAAGAGGAAGAACCTCCTCTATCCCGTGGACGCAAGTCCAAAAAATAAAGCTAAAAACACCACGCAATAAATGCCATTGCGTTTCCATATATACCCAATCAAAATGAAGATTTGCCCAACATTGATTTCATGACATAAAAATTGTCATTGATGCGCCTCCGC
>JAGRNW010000078.1 GCA_020440555.1 Chlamydiia bacterium | reverse complement strand
CCTCTCTTTAAAAATTGTCCCCCTAAGATAATCGATCGATTCCTTTACTGTTAAGCACGCTCACCGCAAGGACACAGCTATTGCAATAGTCTTTTGGAGACCAAATCCGTTGAACCCAACAGCAGTTTTGGCAAGGCCATAGCCTATTTGAACAACCACTGGGAAGCCTTTACCCTCTTTCTTCGAGTTCCAGGAGTTGTTCTGACAAACAATGACGACGAGCAATTGATAAAGCGCTCGGTGTTAAATCGGAAAAACGCCTATTTTTTTCGCACTGAAACAGGAGCAAAAATAGCGGACATCCTGATGAGCATTATAGAGACTTGCGTCTATAATAATGTGAATCCCTGGAAGTACCTGATCTCTATCCAAGAGTACAGTCAAGAGATTCGGCGCGATCCCTACTTATGGGCTCCCTGGCATTATTATGACCGTCTCAAGGAACTCGCTGTCTCTGAGGAGGCCTCTCTTTAAAAATTGTCCCCCTAAGATAATCGATCGATTCCTTTACTGTTAAGCACGCTCACCGCAAGGACACGTTTTTCAACCGCGGACTTCCGCGGATGGGAATTGTTGTAAAGCTTGAGTTGACACTTTTCAGTTCGGGTTAAGACTTCTTGGTTATGCAGATTTCTGCTTACCCGACATATTTGAGCAACTTTTTTAGCTTTTTTTTCCACAATATCTCACAATGACACGTGCCATTTGATTAGGAACATAGGAATAGGGGATGATCTGTTGATCCACTAATCTTAACGTTGCAGCTTCTGCTCCTTGATCAAGTGCTTTTTGTTTCGCCTGTTCATACAATTTACTGAGCACTTCCTCTCTATTTTGTAGGCTAACTACAGTGTCAATCATACCTGAGATTTCTGAAAGGGCTGCACCATAGGCATTGGCTACATTAAAAAATGAGGGCATCTGGTACTCTCCTGCAAAGAAGCATGATGGTAATAATGCAGAACCACCGCCTACAAAAATTATGGGGAGAGCTTTGTATTCTCCTCGAATTTTTATAATTAAATCATTTAGTTTTTGTTTAACCTGATCAAAAATAGCGCTCCCTTGCGCAGGATCAATAAGGGCTCGCACAGGTTGAGATTCTTTAATTTCAAGGTGTCCCATAACAAGAGCGGCATCTGTCAATGTTAATTCATTTCCCCCAAAACAAAGTGCTCGAGATGTTAATGATTTTGCAACGCTAGTCGGTCCAATCACTGTTTTATTTTCATTGAAGCGGATGATACTTCCTCCACCTAAAGCTACTGACAACACATCAGGCATAGGAAAATTGAGAGAGACACCACCAATATTTGATTTATTTAAGCTGCGAATAGGGAAACCATTGCGCACCAATCCAACATCGGTTGATGTTCCTCCAATATCCACAACAATTGCATTTTCTAGCCCCGCCAGCCTTGCTCCACCGATGAAGGAGTTAGTAGGACCTGCAGAAATTGTTAGGACTGGATAGTTAATCGCACGTTCAATGTCAATTAAGCTACCATCATTTTGAGTCACTATTAAAGGGCAAGTCAGCTTTAAATTCTGGCAAGCAGCCTGTAGAGAATAGAATCCCTGCTGCATCACGCGCTTTAAAGAGGCATTGAGAATTGTAGAGTTCTCTCTTTCGATAAAACCTATTCCGCCCACTTCATGGGATAGTGAAATAGGAAAATCCTTCCCAGCAATTTCTTGTATAAGTTCTAATACTAACTTTTCTTGATCCCCATTCAAAGGAGAGAAAACTCCAACAACCGCTATGCTGTCTACTTGGTTTTCAAGAAGGCATTCTATCGCTCTCCGAATCTCATTCTTACAGGGAAGTGTTAGAGAGCCTCCATGGCACTCCCATCCACCGCTTACTGTCTCTACCCCTCCAATGACTGCTTTCTTTAGTTCTACTGGCCATGAGAAGGCTACAGGTAAGTTTTGTGGCCTTTGCCCAGCGATTCGAATCACTCCAACGCGAAAGAGATCATTTTTTTGCAAAATTGCGTTTGTGGCATGTGTTGTGCCAATAAAAACATTATGAATTTGATCGGGTTGAATCGCAGATTGTGCAATTAGATTTTTCAAAACTGTTGCAAACCCTATGCTAATATCATTTGTAGTGGTGGTTTTAGCAGCGCTGATAACTTTTTTCTGGTCATCTACAAGGACCGCATCTGTATTCGTACCCCCAATGTCTACGCCTACGATATAGGATTTTTTCATAAAACCTCCTGTGATCGATTAGAAGAAATAGGTTGATAATCAATATTGTATCCAAACACGCGCGGACCTATGAGTTCAAGGCCCTCTTTAGTCTGCCATATCCTCGGAGCTGGTAGGGCTAGCAAATTAACTTGCAGACCATACCGCAATGTTTCACTTGTAAGAGGAGTTCCACTATTTTCTTCCAACAAGACCAAAATATCAGGAGTGGATGCAAGAATTTTTGATCCATTTTTGGCCAACAGATATTCGTTTTGATAAAAAAACTTTATTTTTTCCTCTTCATTTAAAATCGTAGCAGTACCTTGTAAAAATCCATCTTTCACCGTCTGATCGATATCGATGAGTGTCCCTTTTCCTACGGAGATCCCATCAGACGCACTAATGAGAGCTTGAATAGGATCTAGGTCTTCTTCACGAGCGGTAGCTATAGATTTACCTAACCGCATGGCCTGCGATAGAGTGTCCGTAACAACTGCTTCAGGAACTTCTGAGCCATGCATTAGATAAAAACCTACTGCACAACTTGAACCCATTGCTACCGTCACTGACCGAGCGATTTTTTCTAGAGTGTCCGCGCTTGCTGTCTCTATTATGACATTATTTCCCAAACAATCTACCATCACGGCTGGAGTGCTTTTGAGATTTTTTAAATAGCAACTGCTCATTTGAAGTTCAGGAAAAGCGCGACCGATCATGTCTGCATCGAGTATGGGAAGGCCAGACTTGGCCGCCGCTAGCAATGGGGTGAAGGCGTTGGCACCTCCCATCTCAGCCGCCATTAAAACTGTGGGCTTAATAAGAAGCCTTTCTTCAATAATTTGAAGAAGAATATCCAATTCATTCCCACTTAGCAGCCTTTCCATATTAATTAATGGTGCACCCATCATAGAGAGAGGTACGATTAAATCATCAGCTTTGAGCTCATCTACTGTGATAACTTTTATTGGACCGTGCTTTTCAATAAGATATTTAGCCATGAGCAGAGCATAAGCAGGATCACCCCCTCCTCCCGAGCCTAAAACTGCGCTTCCAAGGCTTAAATTTTCTAAATCATCAATCGTCAATTGTTTCATAAGTTCTTACTCTTTGATATATAAGGTTAAAAGTAATTTGTATTAAAAATGAGGTGACAAAAGCATCAAAAGCTGGAACACCTGTAGTCAGCCCATGGAAAAAAAAGGAAAATATTCCAATAATAATCCCTGATAACCAGCTCGCAAAGGTACTCCAAGGAAGGTTTCTATATTTTGAGTTACTTCTCTCCAAAAGATAGTTGGCAAGAATGACAGCGCCCATTCCACCAATCGTAACGCTCAATAAATCCAGAATGTGCTCTATGTTTCCTAAAGGATTAAAACAGGCAATCGCCGTTCCTATTATTCCTAAAATTAACGTGCGGATGATTGGACTAAATCTTCCTGGTAATGAATAAGAAGAAGTGACTGAAGAATAAAGATTTGCATTATTTGTAGCCCATCCGGATAAAAGAACAAAACAGCTGACCCACATCATCCATAATGCCCCATGTCCTTTTTGCAAAACATCCAAAATTGAATCTCCTCCTGTAACGGCGGAAAGGTAAATACCTACTATTTCGATAAAAGGGACAATTATGCCATAAAGCATAAGAATACAAATCTTTGCATCTTTCCCAGATTTGGCGTGTCTAAAATAGGTTGGTAAATCGATAACTGCCGCAATATTTGCTCCAATGATTAAGGAGAGTCCACCGAGCCATGAAATTGTTAGTGGAGCTACCGATGGAAGGGATCCTTCAGAGAAGCAAGTAGCATAAAGCAGGGTTAATCCTAATAGAGGGGCACAGAAATAAGATAATCCCTTCATTGCTTTCATGCCGAGACACATCACAGCGCTAATAATGATTCCTATACCCACATTACGAACATGATAAGTTGTTGCAATTCCAAACATGTTTAAGAGTTGCTCACAACTGAGACTCATAACATTGAGTTGAATGCCAAACCAGCCCAACATTGAAAACATCATGAAAGATGCAAAAAGGAGTTTTCCTCGCTCTCCAAAATAACTAGCAGCATGTTCCACTGTACTTTGAGGTCGATAGGTGCTTAAAGAGGCTAACAAATAACCGATCGCTAGCAAAAATAGATTGCCTAGACCGACACTGAGAAGTGCTGCCAGCCAGCCAAATTTTTGGCATACCAATTGACCTATCATGATGACGGGGAGACAAATTGTCCCCCCGGCTTGGATACTCAACAGTTGCCACCATGGTTGTTTCCTTACAAGAATCTGACTCATTTTTTTGTCCTCTTAATCTTTAATGTAAGACATAATTTTGGTGACAGCACGCTGAGGCCATTCTTCGATGGATCTCTCTGGTAAAAGAGCTTGAAGAAGTCGCGCAGCTAGTTTGGTTTTTTGCAAACATAGAGAAATTTTACAAACGGTTGAGGGATAGACGTGTTGAATAAAGAACACACTCGGATTTTCTAATGCATACCCATCTTTTCTAGACATTTTTCTATACCCTTCAAATTCTTCATTATCCAAGATCTCTATCCTTGAATCTTCTTTCGAATCTGGGTATTGCCTGTGATCCGCTGCTCCTGCTAAAACAACTTTAATTGGATTTGCAATAGTGGCTTTCCATTGTTTACTAGAAGGCAATAGATCTCCACAGACAACCCCTTGAACCACTATGGCTGCCTTGCCTAAGTCTTTCGGGAATGGCGTAGATGCTTCGTAAGTGTTGCTCCCGATATCAATATCGGGTTTGAAGAAAATACATTCTTCACGGACAACCGCATATTCGTTATCTTTATCTTTGAATTTGGCATACATGATAAGGGGGATACCATTTTTTTGTGCCGCCAAGAGAAGGATTTTGTAAGTCCAAAACATGGGAATACATGGCCGGCTGTTATACTTTATGGTAAAAGCTTCGGAACACATCCTTATTAATTGCTCATCAACTAATAATTGAGCTTGGCTCCGAACAAAATTAACGGAAGCAGTGGACAAAAGCTGGCGCGTTTTTCTCACTAGACCATCTGTAAAGCTTGTCGAAACATCTTTTTCAAATTGCTTTAATTTTTTGGGATCAGCTGCATCGTTTCTACACAAAGGAGATGAAGGCTTAGATGGCTTAACAGTTTTTGCACAGCTAAGCAAAAAAGACTCTATCAAGAAAGACTCGTCGGCTGTCAGCATAACTTCGAGTTGTTCTTCTTTTAATAACGATTGGAAAGATATTCCTTTTTTCATCAGAGATGTGATCGATTGTGATAGCAATCCAATCTTTTCTTGCACCTTTTCTATTTGCAATTGAATTGATTCGACTGATTCCAAATATTTTGTAAATAGCATGGCTACTTTAACAGCACGAATTTGACAGGCATTTTCACCGACTACTGCATCAAATTGCTCTAAATCACCAGCTTTTAAGGCATCCAGCGCTTTTTGCATGGCTACCAGTAGCAAGCTATACTCTTTTAAGCTTGTCCTTAAACTTCCATTAATTTTAGTAGAAGTATCATATGGCAATAGTTTGCTTAAAAAATAGCTTTTATTAGTTTCTAAACTATTCATAAATTCCTCAAATAATTCTTTGATTCTTTTCGCAACAGATGCGCGTAAAAGAAATTTTATTAAAAAATAAGCCACTAATTCTGAATGAGATAAATAAATCGCATAGAAAAAAACCTTCCTAAGCGAAAAATCAATTCAGAAAGTTAAATAAAAATTTAAATGGTAAAATTAATGAGCGAGATGATGCTCGTGATGATGGTGGAAAGAATGAATGGAAGAGAAGTTAATTGAAGCGGCTATAAATGGACGAGACTGCAAAAGTGCTTTAGCACTCCCTCTGGTCGACTGTTTTATTTTCATAACTAATTCTCCTAAAATAATCTCTCAAGTCTAGAAATACATGAGATATACACACATTGTACTTTTTTAGAGGCTTTTAAAGCAATACCATAAAATACGCTTAAATAGCGATCGATTGGAGGGTATCTTTACTTTTGCAAATCAAAGCCATAGATTCCTTACGCAATAACAGAGTCTCTTTAGAGGTATAACCGAAAGTTGTGTCCAGGAAAAATAAATTGAGCGTATCCTCGAAAATTTAAACTAAAAATAAATCTTC
>JAGRNW010000077.1 GCA_020440555.1 Chlamydiia bacterium | reverse complement strand
TGTAAAATATAATTTTTTCGGGCACCGGCACGGGCACGCTCACGGGCACGAAACTGACTTATGCAAGATGTCTATTTGATCTATACTCAAGCGAGTATAAAATGGTATAACAAGATTAGAAAAAAAGTGAGAGTGTAATGATGTTTTTTTGTGCGAGTCCCCTAATTGAGGCTTATCGAACCTCCGATTTTTTTGGAAAATCCATCTTTTTGGCTCTTTTCATTTTGTCCATTATCACCTGGGCAATTTTCTTTCAAAAACTTTTTCAAAGCCGTCTAGCAAAGCAAGGAAAAGACTCTATTTACACTCTTTTGAAAAAGCATCCTTATGAAATTTTCGATTTACATCCCAAGGATGGCCCTCATCCTTTTTTACGCATCTACCAAACTATTAAAGAAGAAAGAGGGCGCTCAAATCGAGAAATCACTCAGGCTCATGTCCAGACCACCATCTCAAATGAAACGAAACAATTGAAAAAAAATCTCTTTATCCTCTCCACTATCATGAGTTTAGCTCCTTTTTTGGGACTGTTGGGAACTGTCTGGGGGATTCTTCTTACTTTTTCAGAACTTCAATCAGGAGTCTCTGGGGCCACGTCTCAAGTGGTCATGGGAGGGCTAGCGATGGCCCTTGGAACCACCGTTTGTGGTTTACTCGTCGCCATTCCCGCTCTCATAGCTTATAGCTATCTCAAAAATGTGATAGCTATTCTTACGACTGAAATGGAAGATTTTTCAGAACTTCTGTTTGCCTATACCCAGGCGACTATAAAATGAGAATTTTGGCCAACGATGACTCAGACGATTTCTCTGTTAATCTTACACCACTCATCGATGTAGTATTTGTGATTTTGATTATGTTTATTGTAATTGCCCCCCTGCTCGATCTCGATCAGATTGAATTAGCCAACAGTTCAGAAAGCGCATCCTCAACTTCATTGCAAGAAAAGGGCCCTCTAAAGATCACCGTTTTTGCCGATAACTCCATTAAAATTAATGGTCATTCTGTTGATTGTAACGATTTAGGGCGGTATTTTGCATTTGCAAAAAAACGATTTCCAGATGCGCATCCCCAACTTTTTTTAGATAAACAAGCCCAGTTTGGCACCTATCAAACGATCAAAAATCGACTGGAGGAAGCAGGATTTGAGAGTTTGGATGTGATTTTACGACCAAACTAGCGCACACCCAAGAAGTTATACAATGAAACTTGTTTCTATCATTACAATCATTCATTTTCTTACGGTGGGAGCCCTGTATTTGTCTCGTGCGCAGATTGAGGAGGTGAAAATTCCAAAGACGATCAAGATACGAACCATCACATTAAAAGAAGAAGTACGCCAAAATAACTTGAAAGATCGGGAATTTAACGAGGGAAATACTCAAAACTTGATCCAACAAAACGGTGCCGAAACACCCAAACTTCAACAAGTTGAACCATGCAAACGAGATCAAATGCCGAAATGTCCGATGCAGCAAAAAACCGTTTCTTCAAATTGTTTTGACAAAAAGACACCTCGACAAGCTGTTAAGTTAGAAAAGCCTGCAAATAACATTTCTTCTCCCTCAAAAAAAGAGAAAAAAAAGAACCGCGCAAAAGTGGCGAATTTGTTGAGAGATCGTTTAAAAACACTTGAAAATAGAACATTAACGCCTTCGACCAAGCCTAAAGATGTTCCAGAATTAAAAATTGAACAGGCAACGTATTCTGAAGAGCTTTCTTTTTATCTTCAATCCATGCTTGTTCTCCCCAAAGAAGGATTAGTTAAAATAGAACTTACCCTTAAACGGGACGGAAGCCTCTTAACATACACGATTTTATTCTCTCAAAGTGTCATGAATCAAAATTATATCCAAGAAAATCTCTCTTCTCTTCACTTCCCCCCTTTTGGGGACTGTTACAAAAATGAACAAAATCATACCTTCACAATTACACTTGAAGGAAATCGAGAGTATTGATACCACTCTCTCTATGAAGTTCTTTTTATGCCTACTAGTGCTTCCTTCCTTGCTTTTTGGACAAGATGCTCTGTTCATTCATGTTCGTACGGAGGGAGAACTCGTTCCTCTACATCTTACCTCCCTTGAAGTGAACAATTGTCCCTTTTCTCAAACTTACCGCATCAAACTGGAAAAAATTTTACAATTTGACCTCACTCATAACGGAAAATCCTATCTTCAAAATGAAAAAGAGAGATCCTACGGTGCGATTCAATGGAACATTGAAGGAAAGAAACTTCTGGTTGTCTGTCATATTCATCACAATCAGCAAACGAAGAGTATTGAAGTAGAGCTGATAGGAGATCTTACTAAGGATAGACAAAAGATCCATCAAATCTCCGACGCCCTTTCTTTCATCCTCTTTGGGCAAAAAGGGATCGCTACATCTCGGATTCTCTATACCGTTAGAAAACGATCAAGTCAAAAAAGTGATACTTGGAAAACGGAAGTTTTTCAATGTGACTATGACGGGGCTAACCCCCAGCAAATTACTTTCGACGGATGCCTAGCGGTGACCCCTTCTTATATACCTCCAAAAAAAGGCAGGTCGGGTTCTTTTCTTTTTGTTTCCTATGCAATAGGCCAACCCAAACTTTTTGCCGGATCGTTGCGTTCTAAAGAAAAAACTCGTTTGAGTTATCTACCAGGAAATCAACTCACTCCAGCAATTTCACCCCAGGGAGACTACATTGCTTTCATCAGTGATGCCACAGGAAATCCTGAGCTTTTTCTTCAAAATTTTGACCGAGCAAAAGGAATAGTGGGAAAACCAAGATTAATCTTTGCCTCTCTTGCAGGAGCTCAAGGGTGTCCCGCTTTTAGCCCCGATGGTCAACAAATTGCTTTTGTTTCCAATAAAGATGGAAGACCACGCATTTATTTGATGACTATCCCCCAAAAAGGATTAGGGAAAGCGCTCATGATCACCAAAAAAGCATTGGCCAATACATCTCCTGCCTGGTCTCCTGATGGGACTAAACTTGCCTATAGTGGGACCTACCAAGGGATAAGACAAATTTGGATCTACGACTTTCAAACGCAAGAAGAATGGAGGCTCACATCTGGAACCCAACATAAGGAAAATCCTTCATGGGCCAGCAATAGTTTGCATTTGGTTTATAATACGTGCACAGACGATGAAAGCGAGCTCTATCTGATCGACCTTAACCGAAGGGAACCACAGAAAATCTCTTTTGGACCAGGAGAAAAGCAGTTTCCCTCTATTGAACGACTTTCCTCTTGAAGAGTTAAAAAAGACAGAGGTATACTCCCCAAAAGAGAAATTTTATACATCGGAGAAAAAAATGCGAAGATGGGTCAAACTAAGTTTACTTTTTATCACGGCGATCACTTTAAGCTCCTGTCACCGTTCCAGACAGCAGTTTTGGGAAGACACCAAAACTTGTTCCCGCTATATGGGCAAAGGAATGCGCTCTTTTTTGGGCAGTCATGCTGATCCTTATGATCTTGCTTATGGGCACCCCGGCACTCGAAAATCTGATTTTGTTGTTTTACGTGATGATGAGTGTTATGAAGAAGCGATGTTTGTGGATTGTGAATCAAAGACCTCAGATTTCGATATGATGACCATTTCGCAAAAATCTCCTGGAGATCCAGGCAGTCCCCTCCCTGGCATCGAAGGTTTTTCCGAGCCCCTAGGACGATTAGCTCAAATTTTCATCCCTCTTCATTTTGCCACCGATAAATACGAAGTGGTAGGGATGGAAAACCTCAAAACAATCGAACAAATTGCCGATTACCTCCATGACCATCCCAACACCTATCTTTTTATTGAAGGGCATGCGGATGAAAGAGGAGCAGCGGCTTACAACCTAGCTCTTGGTTCTAGACGATCCAATTCTGTACGGTCCTATCTGATGGAAAATGGCATTGCACCCGATCGTATCTTCACAATTTCTTACGGTAAAGAACGCCCTCTCAATTTGAGCCATGATGAGCTCGCATGGAGTCAAAACCGCCGTGCTCAATTTAAGATTTACGAACGGTAAGCGATGAAAAAAGGGTTCTATCTATTTGCCCTCTTTTTTGCTCTTCCTTTGCTGGGAAACTCCCGGTCACCTTCAGAACTTAAACTCACTCTTCAAGAATTGAGAGGTAGACTTTCAGACCTTGACCGGCAGTGCTATGCTCAAAAAGTTGAGCTAGAGCTTCTCTCTGAAAAGATCTTGGCGCTCGAAGGAAAAGTTCAAACGAAACAGTCCCATTTACCCTTTGAACAACGGCTGTCAGCCATGGAACAAACTCAAAAAACTCTCACTGAAGACTTAAAAACACTTAAAACTTACCTCAATGATCGTACGTCCTCCCTCACCTCCTGTGAAGAGAAAATCCTAGAACTTGAAAAGCAACTCTCGAACGAGTGTTCGACCCTCAAAGGATCTCTTCAATCAATGATTTCTATTCTAGAGGATGAAGAAGGGGATGTTTTTACTTACACAGTCAAACCTGGCGATTCCTTGGGTAAAATCGCTGTTGAAAATAAAACTAACACTCGGACCATTAAAAAGCTCAATGGTCTTGAGGGAGACACAATCTACGTGGGACAAAAGCTTAAACTTCCCGCCTCTCGATAGACCTCTTACCTTGTGTGAACGGCCTCTTCCTCTTTAAAACGATAGCCCACTCCACGTACCGTTTCTATCCAAGGAAAATTGGGACCCAGTTTTTTTCGCAATGAAGCAATGTGCACGTCTATGTTCCGATCCATAATAAAGGCATCATCGTTCTGAACATCATCGAGTAGCTGATTGCGAGTGAGCACTTTGCCTCGGTTAGATAAGAACCGACGGAGTATCCCAAATTCTGAAAGGGTGATCGGAATATATTGATCCCTTTTACGGAGCAAATACCGATCAATTTCGAGGGTAAACTCTCCAAATGTAATAGTTTTGGCAAGCTTTTGAGGTTCCTTCCCTCGACGAAGCACTGCTTTCACACGAGAGAAGAGAACTTTTGGTGAAAATGGTTTAGATACATAATCATCGGCTCCAAGCTCCAGTCCTAAAACCACATCGAGTTCTTCGTTTTTAGCTGAAATAATGATCACAGGGATGTTTTTAAGTTCAGGATTGTGTTTCATTTTACGACAAATATCAAGTCCATTTTGCCCAGGAAGCATAATATCAAGAATCACAAGATCGGGCTTTTCCCGTTCAATCGCTCGATATCCATTGATTCCATCGACTTCCACATGAAGTCTAAACCCCGATATATCTGCCTGCAATTTAATCAATGCTGCAATATCTTCTTCATCTTCAATCAATAATAGAGATTTCTTTTGAGTCATCCTCTTGCTCCTACTAGCATATTAGATTTCTCAACTTTTAACATAAAAATTCAATTAATTCATCTTTTTTTTGAAGTAAGAAATAGGATTTTTTCCTCCTTAACTCAATCTTTAATAAATAAAATTGCTAAGTTTTTGCTTTGCAATAATGATTATCAAATATATGATCCCTTCCAATTCTTAAAAAAATAGTGAAAAAATCAAACGATGAAAAAGATTTTCCTTTTGTTAGCTCTCCTTGCCCTCGCCACTCCATTTCTTTTTCTGGGAAGAGAGCGAACCGTCAAAAAACGCGCATTAAAAGAAATCGTTTTAGGCGATTTTTCGTTGGCCCAAGATACAGTGACTTGTCTGCGGTGCAAAAAAAATAATCCTCCTCGGAGTTTTTATGAAGGGTATCTCCTTTTAGCCAAAAGAGATTGGAAAGGAAGTGACCACAAAATGCAAGAAACGCTTTCAACGAGCTCTCTGATTACACCCCCTCCCATCTTGTGTGAAATTTTTCTAACCCAGGCCGCATCGAGTTACTGGGATGGACGATTGAATGAAATCCCCCCTCTCATTGAAATGGCCTCACAGGCTGATCGTTATCATCCCGCCCTCCCTTTTTTCTATACCCTTCTTGATTATCTGAAAGGAGACTACGCGCGGGCAGCCACAGGATTTGACAAACATTTTTTCTCGTATATTACAGATGCAAACTCTTGGTCTTCAGCAATTTTTGAATGTTTATTTCCAAAAAGTTGGATGCAGATTCATCGATCCCACGCTTTATGTGAGCTTGGACAATTTGAGCATGCCCGAGCAATTTTGGAAAAAGAGATGGTCTGGATCAATGCGAGAGAGCCTCACATCGCTTCAATGGGATCTCTATTTTTGGGTTTAACTTACCTGAAAGAAGCCTCCTCTCTCCCCTATGTCAAAAAAGCCCCTTACCTCAATATGGCTGCTCATTATTTTGAAAACGTAGCGCTATGGAGCGAACTTGTTATAGAAAAAAAGAAAGTGATTGATGAAATTCACAAGAGTTTCTCTCCTGTGATTTCGCATCTTTTCAT
>JAGRNW010000076.1 GCA_020440555.1 Chlamydiia bacterium | reverse complement strand
TTTACGGGGAGTTAAAAAGCTTATTGGTTCAAAAATTTTATATAATAAATTCTCAAACTAAAATTACCTGAGTATAGCTGTTGTCGTTGAAGCTAAAGAAGGAAAAATTCTTTTGGCAGAAGCAATGCCAAGCCGAGGCTATCAGATTCGACAAATCGATTTTTTGACCGATCACTCCACCAAGTTACCCCTTTGCGGCAATTATGAATACGCAATTTATCATTGCCAAGACACAGATTTGGGAAAAAAAGTGGCAAAAATAGCTCAAAGATTGTCTCAAAAGGTTAAATATTTGAACGATTCAAACGACATGAAACAATCAAATTTTGTTTATAAAAATTATTTTTCCTTCAAAAGAGCGATCGCGGGTATCGCCTTTTCAAATGCCCGTTTCAAGAAAAAAGGTAAAGAGAGGGTTTTTTTAAGCATCTTCGATGAGGTGGTTGGAGCTAGAACTTCAACAGGGGATGCTAAACAAGGACAGACATTTTTCTGTTCGCATTTCGTCGCACATATTTTTCAACAATCGATTGCCTATAAAGCATGGGAACAGATGGGTTTTGAAAAGGAAAAAGAGTACCTAAACCGTCTAAACAACCGCTTTACAGAAAACCAGAATCTTTTGATCAAGTGTGAAAATAAATTACGACAAGCAAAGCTTAGCAAGAATGTTTCAAAAATTAATCATTCCCAACTTCAATTAGAGTGTTTTAAGAAAGAACATCAAAAAATGAGATTGCTGGGAACGCAATGGGCAAAACGTATGGCTCAAACATACGGAGATTCCCTAGAAGAAAAGATGAGTCATTTTAAAGTTGATGCACTACATATGAGTCCTCAACACCTTCATGCTTATGTTGAAAATCATTCAAGTTTATTTAAACACGTTTTTGATGTGGTGTCTCCTAGTTATTAAAACATGAGCCATTCTTTTGATCAGTCTGTAAAAGTATCCCGCCAAGAAATAATATTAGGAAGTAGATACCCAAAAAGCAGGGAGGAAATTCTTTTATCCAAATCGACTTTCCAAGCAGTGGGGGTTTAAATTCGGTGAGTGTGAGAAGTAGATGAGTGTAATAAGAATTGATGGACATCAGAAAAGGACCAAATAAAAGAAGAACAAGGCTGAGGGTCATCAAAAAAGGAAAAAAAAGATTGAAGAGAAGGCCCGAAAAAGAAAAGGTGTGAAAGACACTGAGAGAAAAAGGAATGATCACCAAGTGGACGGCAACATCAAGGGTGAGAAGATCGCGAAGGATTGAAAGAAGCACAAATACGTGTCTTTTCCAAATTGGTGAGGCAATCACCTCGTTGAAGGACCTTGATGGAATAAGAAACTCAAAACTTTTTTTAATTGGTGACATAAAAATAAGCAGAGCAACCGTTGCTAAATAACTAAATTGAAAGCCGAGTTGAAAAATGACAAGAGGATCCCTTGCAATGGAAATCATCAGCGCTATCCCGAGCGAATTAAGAGGATAGGCTCGTCGGGCAATCAATTGTCCAAACAAAAAGATCGTAATCATGAGATAGGCCCTTTCTATAGAGGGGGACGCTCCTATAAAGAAAAAATAGAGGGTAAGAAGAAGAAGTAAAAAAAAATAACAAAATGGGTAAGGGACAAAAAGACGCAAAAAAAGATGGAAAAAAAAAGCGAGTAAAGAAAAGTGGAACCCGGAGATCGCCATCAAATGTGCAAGTCCCAGATCTCGGAATTCCTTTATGGTCACTTTATCATTGAGATCTCCTGTTGCTAAGGCTGCGAGCACGATGGCGGCCTTGTTGGAGGAAATATTTTGATGAATCTTTTTTTTAACCCAATCTTTGCTCAAAAAGCGCCATTTAGCGATTGAAATTTGTTCTGAAATCGGACTCCAAGATTGGCCCACTTTAGGCTTTAAGTAAAGATGCCTTCCGTGATCATGATAGACAGTGGCCATCACCTCATATTTGGAATGATCTTGGGGCTTATCGGTCTGGATAAAAAGAGTATAGGGAAGGCGGGGGCGGAGGGTTATGGTGTCTGTGACTAGTTTTTTAATACGTCCCCTGTAGAGCCATCCTTTTTTTGAAAATAAGCTCTCCTTGGAATGTATCGAACTGATAGTGATAGTAGCTTTTCCAACACATCCCTGTTCGGGTATCTGATACCAAAAGTGAATATAAATCCAAAAAAAGAGAAAGACGATTAAACAACATGCGCACCACTTTAAAGAACAAAAGACAACAGGAAGGCAGATAGGGAGAAACAAAAGGAGGGCTAAGGGGTAGCCAAAAGCAAAAAGTGCGGCAAAATAAAAACTAAGACCTAGGAGAAGGGCAGGATTTTTTTTCCAAAAATCTTTCAATGTCATTTGCATGGTTCTTTTCCTCAAGTCGTTTAAGCATACTACCTCTGGCGATAAAAAAAATCTTTCTGTATTCTTCAAAAACGTTATTCGTATATTGAGAGAAAATATGGGTGAATCCTTCACAAACCCTTTCACGGATCCCTTTTTGCCTCCAACGCAGCAATCCCACTTTCATAAGGTCATTGCCCTGCATGAAGAAAAAGATTTAGATTGGAGCAAAGTCTCTCGGGCGATGCCCGTTCTTCCCAGGGGCTGGTATGAGCTCAGTCGCCTTCCTGTTGAGGATAGAATTGAATTCACACGTGTTTTTTGGCTTGCAAAACTTCCTGACTCGGCTTTTGTGAATGAAATTTTTGAGAAGAGAATCGTCTCCTTTTTTGATCAAATTGAAGAGATTGGCATTTACGCAACAAAAGTTGCTGAAAGACTCCCCTTTGAAATCCATATGGTCTACGGTCTTGCGAATGCTTCAGGATTTTTTGTGGGATTTCCCCCCGCAACGATCAATCATATAGAAAATCTAGAAAAACAGTTTAGTAATGTAGGACTTCCCTCGGATTATATAGGATTTTTGCAAATCCACGATGGGTTTTCAAAATACACGGATACTGGCTTAATCAAAATTCGAGAGATGTCTAAAACATATCTCAAATTCCAGCAAATGCTTGGAGAGGAGATCATTGTGGCTCCAGATGGGCAGGTGATCAGTCCCTCAAGCCTGATCCCTTTTTATGAATCCTACGGCTTGCATTGCTACCAATGCTTTTTTACAGAATGGTGCCCTTCCGGAGAGATGGGAAATATTTATTTTTCTGAACATGAAAAAATGATGAGCAACTTTTTTGACTCGACCTCAACAACTTCCCAACTTGCTTTTCCAACTTTTCTCGACTGGCTTTGTTTTTATCTTGAAGATACCGCATAGTGATTCACAGTGATGTATTCAGTTAAAGATTTATTTTCTCAACATGGGAATTCTCTTGGTTTAGAACTCATGGATGGGGGAGGGGAGGGATTGAAACGGGAGATCGCCCTGCCTGAAGCACATAGACCTGGCTTGGCTTTGGCAGGTTACATGAAGGGGCATGATCCTAAAAGGGTATTAATTCTTGGGAAAGTTGAACTTGAGTACCTTGGCCAGTTGAACTCTTCTTTATTAACAGACCGTTTGAGCGCAATTCTTGAGGATGTAACTCCTGCTATTATTGTGGCGAGGGGTCTTCCCATTCCTAAAGAACTTTCTATTCTTTGTAAGAAGCGACAACTTCCTTTGTTTCGGACACACCATTCAACGATGCAACTTTTCTCTCGTCTCACTCTTTTACTGAATGAGGAATTTGCACCTACTCAATGCTTGCATGGAACCTTTGTAGAAATTCATGGAATCGGTGTGTTGATTCAAGGCGATTCATCAGTGGGCAAAAGTGAGGCTGCTTTGGGTCTCCTCAAAAGAGAACATCGGCTGATTTCTGATGATATTGTCAAGGTGAAGATCAGAAGTGGAGAACATCTTGTCGGATTTGGTGTGGAAACAACGCGCCATCATATGGAAATTCGAGGAATAGGAATTATCAATGTGGCTGATCTCTTCGGTGCTGTGTGTATCAAGGAGAAGAAAAGTCTTGATATTGTCGTCAAGTTAGAAGTATGGGATGATACCCATTATTACGACCGTATGGGACTCAGCAGGAAAACAATCGATATCTTGAATATTCCGGTCCCTTATCATATCCTTCCGGTCAAACCAGGTCGAGACGTTGTACTGCTACTTGAAACAATTGCCCTCAATCATCGATTAAAAAAAATGAAATTTCATTCTGCTAAAAAATTTAAAGAGAAGTTAAGAGAGGCGATTTCACAAAAAAGTAAAATTAAATGAATAGTGAGATTTCTTTGACAAAAAAATTGAGAGTAAAAAATGAATTAGGTCTTCACACTCGTCCAGCCACTGTGATTGTTAAATTTCTTCAGCAGGTCAAAAGTGATGTGTTTTTCACTTATAAAAAAGAGACGGTAGACGCTAAGAGCATCCTTAATCTTTTGATGTTAGCAGCGCAAAAAAATGCGGAGATTTCTATTTTTGTGCGAGGTCTTGATGCAAAGGAGACGCTGGATGGACTTGTTGAAGTATTTGAAAATAAATTTGGAGAATTGTGATCAGGCAACACAAACCTTTATTAAATTCCTATGAGATTCGTTTAGAAGGGTATCCCATCTGTACTGGAATTGCTATTGGTAAACCTTTTATGTTCAATTGGGTTGATGAGCAGATACACGATTTTACGATCCCCTCTGGACAGATTGAGTCAGAAGTGAGAAGGTGGTATCAAGCGTTAAAATCTTCTCGTCGTGATGTGTTGACTCTTCAAAAAAAATTGCGCAAAGAAGGGGGGGAAGAAGGTGTTAAGATCTTAGGCGCTCACCTTGAGATGTTACAAGATCCTCTGATGACGGTGCAGATGGAAGAAAAAATCCGAACGGCGGGCAAAAATACAGAATCGGTTTTTAAGGCAGTGATCACAGAATATGAACAAAAGTTTCATCGGATCACCGATCAATTTTTTAGAGAGAGGTTCAAAGATTTTCAAGATATCACCCGTCGTATTTTTGGTCATTTACTGGCAAATGAAAAATGTCCCTTATCTGAGATCTCTCAAGCACGCATCATTTTTGCTCATGAACTTTCCCCTTCCGATACTGCCGAAGCGAAGCTTGAATATATCGAAGCTTTTGTTACACGGAGCGGTGCTGAAACCTCTCATGTAGCGATTATGGCAAGATCACTCGGGATTCCTTTTGTCACCAACGTCAATTTTCCCAATACCATCCATTGTCTACCTCACGTTGTGATTGTCGACGGAGAAAAAGGAATTGTGATTTTAAATCCTAAACCAAAGACGACGGAGGAATATCTTGAGAAAAAAAAGAAGTTAAAAATCGAAGTTCATTACTTATCTTCAAACAAAGAATATTCAGCTGAAACAATTGATGGATACCGAACAAAAATCTCGATTAATGTCGAAATGACAGGAGACATTGATGCCATTCCAACGAGGGGAGGAGAGGGAATTGGTCTTTTTCGCTCAGAATACCTTTTTTTGGCAAAAGATACCTTTCCAACCGAAGAAGATCAATTTGCAGTGTATCGAGAATTGGTTGAAAAAGTGAATGGAGATCCTTGTGTAATCCGCACTTTCGATATTGGTGGGGATAAATTTGGGAATTTTCATCCCGTCCAATACGAAAAAAATCCTTATTTAGGATGTCGAGCGATCCGCTTGATGCTCAAGGAGAGAGCAGCATTTAAAACTCAGCTTCGCGCTATCATTCGCGCAAGCGCCTTTGGGGAGATCAATATTTTATTTCCCATGATTTCTGGGCTTCCGGAACTTTTAGCTTCCAAAGAGATTTTTGAAGAGGCTAAAGAGGAGCTTGCTAAAGAAGGATTTCCATTTTCTCGAACCATTCCCATAGGCTGTATGATCGAAATTCCTTCAGCAGCCCTCACCATCGATCTTTTGGCCCCTGAATGTGATTTTCTCTCCATTGGAACCAACGATCTTGTCCAATACTCCCTTGCTGTGGACAGAAATAATCCTTCCTTGAGCTACCTTTATAAATCCTCTCATCCTAGTATCTTAAGAATGATTAAAATGATCGTTACAGAAGGAAGGAAAGCGAATAAGCCTGTTTCAGTGTGCGGAGAGATAGCGGGCGATCCCCTTTACACAGCGCTTCTCCTTGGTTTGGGAGTCAATGAATTTTCGGTGGCGCACACAGCCTTACCTTTAGTGAAGAACTGTATTAGAAATCTTTGTTATGTCGATACAGTCGATTTAGCTCAAAAAGCGTTGACATTTGCAACCGCGGAAGAAGTAGAGATTTTTCTCAAACAAGAATACGCTAAAATGCAGGCTCAATTTCCTTCTACATTAGATTAAATGGGCGTTGTGAATGGGTATATACCCTTCGTGAATTGAGATTTTTTTGATACCAAAAAAAATCAATTGATGGGAGAATCCTGTGCAT
>JAGRNW010000075.1 GCA_020440555.1 Chlamydiia bacterium | reverse complement strand
AAGTTAGGGTCAATCATAAAAAATTTATTTCACTACATTCCTCATAAGAGGGACATGACTTCTTTAGTGCCCCATACACTACTAACCTGAGTTTTGGGTTGTCTTCCTCGGATTCAGAGGAAGACAACCCAAAACTCAGGTTACTAAAAGGCTGTTGCTTAAATGTCTATCAAATTGGTGAATTTCTTGAGGAATCGAGTAGTCTGATTATTCCAATGAACGCGGACGTTTGAAACGGCGAGAATTATGATCAGGAGGGGGAGGCCCTATCCATTTCACTTTTTTCCCAATTTTTTTTTGTATTCCATCCATGTATCCCAAATCTCGATGGGTACAAATAGAGATAGAAACCCCAGAACGACCAGAACGCCCTGTTCGTCCACTCCGATGAACATAACCCTCCACATCATGAGGCAAATGAAAATGGAATACGTGAGTCACACCCACAAAATCAAGTCCCCGCGCTGCCACATCGGTAGCCACGAGAACATGGATTCTCGCACGACGAAATTTATCTGTGATCACTGTTCGTGTTGATTGACTAAGCCCCCCATGCAAAAAATCGACGTAAGAAAACGACTTTTTTAATTCCCGTGCAACCTCTTCGACCTCCCTTCTTGAATTACAAAAAATAATTGCCTGTTTGGGTCTGAACGTTTTTATATGTGTAATCAAAAGAGAAAGTCGTTCCTTTGAATGGAGGCAAAAACTAAAAAAATGTTCAATCTTTTCGGGAGCTGGTTTTTTGGCAATCAGAGAAATCTCTTTGGGTTCTTTCATATTAATTCGAGCAATTCTACGAATTTCTTGAGGCATCGTTGCCGAAAAGAGAAGTGTTTGGTGTTCATGAACCAAACATTGAATTATAAATTCTAGATCATCGTAAAAACCCATCCCCAGCATCTCATCCGCCTCATCAAGAATCAGGGTATCAACTTCGGTTAAATCGATGCTTCTCGAGTAAACAAGATCGATCAGTCTTCCCGGAGTTGCAACTAAAACCTGCACTCCATGTTTGAGTTTTGCCTGCTGAAGCTGGTGCTCCTCACCTCCAAAAAGAGCATATGTCCTCACCCCTTTTTTCTTTCCGATTTTTTGGGTTTCAACAGCATATTGCAGGGCAAGTTCACGGGTGGGCACGATGATTAAGGCTTGGATCGCTTTATTATGCGGATCCACCCTGTGACAAATGGGAATCGCACAAGCAGCCGTTTTACCCGACCCTGTTTGAGCAAGAGCAATCACATCATGACCATTGAGAATCATAGGAATAGCCACCTCTTGAACGGGAGTAGGCGTTTCATACCCAATGGAAGCAAGCGCTTCTAAAACAAAAGGGTCCAAAGAAAAATTAGAAAATTTCATCCAATCCTGTTATTGATCGAGCGAAAAATTTTTTTACAAATCCACTGAGAGGGCATCGACAAAGCAATTGGTAACAGTACGCTATAGTAGTGAGGGATTATCCTCACCCCTTTTCGTTTCCTGATCTGTCGGAAGATGAGCTCTGCGGCCAGTTTAGCTGATATCGCTGGTTCTTGTCTTCTAAAAGACTTATTTTTAGAAGCCCTTTTGGCGAAATTTGTTTTTACTTGACCCAAAATAGTGACGAGGACACGAATTCCATCGGACCTCAGTTCATAGTCAAGGCTTTTTGAAAAATTAGTCACAAGAGCTTTTGCAGCTGAGTAAGTGGCCATTCCCGGGCATGGAAACTCCCCTGCTATCGAAGAGATATTTAAAATGACTCCCTTTTTTCCATGAGATTTCAGTGTTTTGCCTGCTATATAAGAGAGTTCGATAATTGCATCTGCATTAACATGGATCAATTTCATTTGCTCGGAAAGGGAGTGACTGAGAAAATTTCCGTAGAGTGCCATCCCCGCATTGTTGATCATGAGAGTGGGCCTTTTCTCCAAAATGACTTCCATCACTTTCTTTCTCCCCTCTTCAAGAGATAGATCTGCCCTGAAAGAAAAACATCCTAATTTTTTTTCCAACTGAAAGAGCTTTTTTTGATCTCTTCCTGTAACAATCAGTGGAATCTTTTGGGCTGAAAGTTGATGGGCAAGTTCCCACCCAATCCCCGAGGTTGCTCCTGTCAGAAGAGCCATATCGAAATAACTCGAAGAGTCAATTTTTGGCTGCGCCGAACATCTTGAAATTTGTTTCCACCTGCATTTCCCAACTTTTTGAATTTGAGATAATTCGGTGCTGCCTTGTTGAATCAAATTTCGAGTGTCGACCTTGAAAAGTTCTCGATGCTTCGAGTTATTGCGGTATAAATGATCCACTAACCCTCTTCTCCAGGGTGATGTTTGGGATATTTAATCCTGGGATGAGCTGCAGCAACGAGCCCTTTTATAAAGGTTTTTTTAATCATTCCAAGCTCCTTAAAAGTGAGAGAAGAATGATCAAACTGTCCATCTTCTGCTTTTTGAGCCACAAGCGATTCGACAAGGGCCGTGATGTTTTCTTCGGTCACCACATCCAAGCACCTGGAAGCCGCCTCTAATGTATCAGCTATCATAATGATAGTCGATTCTTTAGTTCTTGGTTTGGGACCCCGGTAACGAAACTCGTTTTCAGGCACCTGTTCCTTATCCCCCCCTTTTGACTCAAGCTCTTTATGATAGAAATAATAAACCAGCGTGGTCCCGTGGTGTTCCTTGATAATATCAATGAACTGTTCGGGCAAGCCTACTTTGCGAGCAAGCGCAACTCCTTCTGCAACATGGGCCATGATCACATCTGCCGATTCTTTAGGAGTAAGAAGTTGATGCATATCCACCCCCCCCATTTGATTTTCTGTAAAATATTGAGGGTTAATCAATTTGCCTACATCATGATAAAGAGTGGCTACCCTACAGAACAATCCATTGGCAAAAATAGCATTGGCTGCTGCCTCTGAGAGATTTCCTACTACGAGAGAGTGTTGATAAGTTCCAGGAGCCTCAATGGTAAGACGACGAAGGAGTTCATGGGTAGGATCCATGAATTCCATCAGAGTGATATCCGTCATGATCTGGAATAAAGTCTCTAAGATTGGAAGAAGACCCACAATTAATACAGCTGTGAGTCCCATAAAAATAAACGAACTTGTCACATCGGTGATTAAAGAAACAGTCAAAGCTGTATTTTCATAGAGATTGAAGGATAAAATCACCAAAAGAGTCGCCAGCCAAGCTTTCCCACAAATGATAAACACTTCTTTCCGCCTTTTGATGGAATGTGTACTTAAAATAGCCACCATTCCAGCAAAGAGATTGATCACTAAAAAAGGGACACTTTCTACTGCTAAGGCCATTGTGAAGATAATTGATAGAAAGACCGTCGCAAATGCCGCAAGTTTGAGACTCATCAAACTGGCAAGTAAAATAGAGGCAAGAGGGACAAAGAGGGGAAAGCGTGTAAGATCAATCAGACTTATCGTGTTTTTTAAAAGGGCCACTTCAACAATTTTGGCAACCAAAAGATCGAGAATCAAAATAGTAGTGAGAAGGGCAAGCTTTTGGTTCGAACGAAAAACCCCCTTATGATTGGAACGAACATACACGGTAGCAACGAGCAAAAAAAGCATAGTCATCAAAAGAGACCCAGCGATGGTAAGAGAATCGAGCAAATTTCTTCGTTTTTCAATTTCTTCTTTCATTGCCCGAATCATTGCTAGATGACGGGGAGTCACTTCTTCACCTTGATCGATCAATCTTTGACCCGCCCGCATTTGCGTCATTTTGCGAGGAATCTGAGCCCGAGCCTCTTTTTGAAATGAGAAAATTGCAGACTGATCAGGAACAAAAACCCAATAAACAGTCTTGAAATAATCGATCACAAATTGAGAAATTGCAGAAGGAACCTCTTCCTGAAATACTTTAGTCGAAAAGCTTTTCCAAAAAGAGGTCGGCAACTGCATCCCGCCTCCCCTTTTGCTTGGGATAAAAGGATAATAGAAAGTAGGAAACTTTATTTTTTCATCGATGGCAATCTCCTCTATCTTAACAAGAGTCTTTGCATCGGTGAAGCGAGCCGCCCGAAGACCTTCTGTAAACAGTCCAAGAACTCCCGTTAGTTTTTCAAATCCGCTTTCAATGCTCACCTTATCCCATATCCTGATACCCTCTCGATCTTGCGTAATGTATGTTTGAAATTCTTTCACTTTGAGATCAATCTCTTCTTCTTTGATTTGATAAATCTCTCCAATATCAGCGGCCGCTTGCTGCTTTAAAATAATTGTAGCTTCCTCATCAGGAAAAGAAAAATCCATCTGTGATACCACATACTTCTTGGCATGAGTCCCGAGTTCAAGAACCTCAATATAAACCTGACGAAAATGGAGAAAGAGAAAAAGGCATGCCCCAAAGATAAGACCTATGAAAATTCGAATAATTAGACTGGAATCAAAATAGCTCTGATTAGAAGAAAATCGAAAATCAGAAAGAGGAAACTCCTTTTCGTTTGACTCAATAGGAGATGAGGATTTTTTTTCCATTTCAAAAGACTAAAGAAGCTTTTTCATCAGAATAGGCCATAAGTTTAATTTTAGCAATTGTGATAAACCCTAAAAAAGGGATATAATAGACGTTTATTGAATTTAAAATGTTGTTATTTATATGTCTGAATATCAGGTCATAGCACGCAAATATCGTCCTAAAAAATTTAGCGATGTGGTGGGTCAGGATGCTATTGTTAAAACTCTTTTGAATGCCATCGCAAAAGGGCGTGTGGCCCATGCCTACCTCTTTGCAGGAACGCGCGGAACGGGCAAAACGACTCTTGCTCGCCTGCTTGCTAGGGCCTTGAACTGTCAAAATCCAGGAGAAAATAACGAACCCTGTAATAGTTGCACAGTTTGCCGCGACATTATTCAAGGTTCCTCAATGGATGTGCTAGAAATCGATGGCGCTTCCCATAGAGGGATTGAAGATATCCGACAAATCAATGAAGGGGTGACTTATGTTCCAACTTCTGGAAAGGTAAAAATCTATCTGATCGACGAGGTACATATGTTAACTAAGGAGGCTTTTAATGCTCTGCTCAAGACGTTAGAAGAACCTCCTGCTAACGTGAAATTCTTTTTTGCTACAACTGAACCACATAAAGTTCCTGCAACCATCTTAAGTCGATGCCAGATATTTAACTTAAATCGCATTCCAACTGAAAAAATTGAAGCAAAACTCACTCAGATTGCCCAAGATCTTGAGATCAAAACTGGAAAAGGAGTTCTTCGTTTGATCGCTTATCTAGCTGAAGGATCGATGCGGGATGCAGAATCTCTTTTTGAGCAGGTAAGATCTGAGCTACACAATCGAGATGAGGTTTTTAACGTCCTAGGCCTTTTGGCAAACACATCATTTTATGAGCTCGATAAGGCTTGCGCCAGCGGAGATATCAAAACAGTCTTTTCTCTCGCCCATGACATCTTTCATTCAGGCAAAAATCTAAGTTACTTTCTTGAACAGCTTTCTTCTCACTACAGAAAACTTCTTCTTTTAAAGGTGGGTGATAAGGAAGGAGCCTATTTCTTTGAACAAGAGGACGAAGAGCAATACACAAAACATCTTGTGATCTACTCTCAAAGCCAGTTACTAAAAATTTTAGAGATTCTCTCAACGGCGATGCACGAGGTAAAATTTGCACCTAAAGAGCGGATTTATATCGAGATGGTTTTACTTAAAATTATCCGAACAAAAAAAGAGCTTCGGCTAGATGAGTTAGTTGAAAGACTTGAAAACTTGGAGAACGGGTTGAGAGATCCCTCCCCTATCCAAAAACATGAGGAGATTTTCTCTTCAGTCAAAAAAATAGAAGAGCCCCCCTCTTTTCCTTCTAAAAAAGTGGAAAATGAAAAACAAAAGGGGCGTCATGAAACAATGGTACAATTTGCCGCTAAAGAATTAGATGGATTAATACAGAGGTAAACAAGATGGGTAGTGGTTTTTCCAAGAAAAAAAAAGAAGCAAAACTTCTGAAAGAACAATTTGAGAAAATGCAAACGCAGCTTAAAAATGAATCTGCTACGGGGACAGCTGGAGGTGGTTTGATCTCAATCACTCTCAACGGGGAGTATGAAATCCTAGATCTTTCCATCCAACCAGAATGCGTCGATCCTGAGGATATAGAGGTACTCGAAGATCTTGTGAAGGCAGCGTTTGAAGATGCAGTGAAAAAACTGCATCATAGTGCAACTTCTCCGATGTCGGGAATGCCCAATCTTTCCGCTTTCGGTTTTTAAGCGCATGTCTAAAAATTTAACATGCTTTATGCAAACGTTTTAGAAAAGTTCTTACAAAACATAAAAAAGCACCACCTTGCTTGTTTGTATTCAGGCGGATTTAGTTTGAGAAGATTTTTGAAAATAGCGTGATTTTTTTTCGCATTTATGGCAAAAATTCTGGTTATGGAGCAACCTTCAGTTAAATTTTTGACGCCCTCAG
>JAGRNW010000074.1 GCA_020440555.1 Chlamydiia bacterium | reverse complement strand
GGGATAAAAAAAAAAATATCAGCCTTCGCACTCTTGATAAAACCGATTTTTTTACTAAAGAGATCGATGAGCTGTTGCTCAAAAAAAAGGGAAGAATTGCCATTCACTCGGCAAAGGATCTTCCAGAGCCTTTACCAAATGGATTAAAAATCATGGCTCTTACTCGTGGTGTTGATCACAGTGATTCTCTTGTTTTAAGAATAAAAGATAGGCTTGAGACATTAGAAGGGGGCGCAAAGATTGCGACCTCATCATTTAGACGAGAAGAAATGGTCAAATCACTTAGACGAGATCTCACATTTGTAGATATTCGAGGGACTATTGGCGAAAGGTTGGATAAACTGTTCAACAAAGAAGTGGATGGGGTTGTGATAGCAACAGCAGCTTTGATTCGATTGGCCCGTATTTCTCACACTTGTGCGCGTTATCCGAGAAAGTGTGAAAAATGCAGAATAGGGCTCACTCATTTGAATAAGATAGAGCTTCCTGGAGAAGCAGCTCCATTGCAAGGGCGGCTAGCAGTTGTGGCAAGAGAAGACGATCAAGAAATGGAGGTGCTGTTTGCTCCACTTCATGTATATACCCATTCCACTTCAAGAATTGGGCTTTCGCGTTGCCGAAATCCCAATTCTTGAAGTGGAATGGGTATATACAAACAACTGGAAGAATTCAGATTCTAAGTTGGGAATGGCTCCACAAATGGATTTTTTGAATCAAAATTTTCAAGGCCAATGGTCCGAATAGTCTTTTTGGATGGACATTCATATTTCTTAAGTGAAGCAAAAATAAAAACCACAGCAGAAAGCGTAATGCCGACAGCGTAAGCGGTGATAAGAAATTTAGAAGCAAAGGAGAGATAAAGCGCTAAAACAGTCGTCGTAGTCGTGAATACAAAAAAAACGAATACGATGGCCGCAACGCACATGACCTTTTGTGCTGTGCATGAATTGGATTGAAAACAGTCATTTCTTTTTGACGATTGTCCTACAGAGGGTGTACGATTGATTGGTCCCATTTTTTTTATTCCTCGCATAAAAAAATTTAACCTACAAAAAATGAAAGTTAAAGACAACAAAAAGATTTTGTATCTTGGTCATGATCCCTCTAGATTTTTTTACAAAGGGGATCTTTTTCATTTTCCCATTATCGAAACAGTCCCTCACTTATTTGAGTATAAAGAATTTTTGAAAAAATCGACCCATCTTCTTTTGACAAGTCGGCAAACTGTTTTTTGTTTGCTGAGACACGTTTCGAATGAGGATCTTATAGATAAAAAGTTTCTTACAATTGGAAGGGGAACAACGGAAGCTTTGGTCAGTATTTTTAGCCAATTGAATAATTTGGGGGTGTCCTTCTCAGATTCAGATGTGCTTTACGAAGCCGCGACCTCAACAAGTGAGGGAGTCGTGACTCTCTTGAAAACTTTTGATTTGAAAGATCGTTTTGTTTTCTACCCTCATTCGGCGTTAGCTCGTCCGGTGATTAAAAATTATCTAGTTGAGAGTGAGATTTGTCATTTTTCATTTTCGTTGTATACGACAAGAGTCAATCGCAGGGAGCATCCAATGGATTTAACTCCCTATGATCAGCTTGTTTTTACAAGCCCCTCCACGGTGCATGCCTTTCTTGAACTTTATCACACATTTCCCAAAGGAAAAAAACTTGTGGCAAGGGGCTCCATTACTCAGAGAGCTATAGATGAACATGATCGATGGCGCTAGCCTTTACCTGTAAACCTGAGTTTTGGGTTTTTCTCCCTCGGATTCAGAGGAGTTTGCTTGCACCTCTTGTGCTTTTTAGACTCGTAAAGGGCCCTTGGCCATTTACTTCGTCTGAAAATCCCAAGATTTGCGGAGCAAACTCCTCTGAATCCGAGGAAGACAACCCAAAACTCAGGTTGTAAGATTTAGGCAACAATGCCTTTAAAAGTTATGAATGGACAAAATTTTCTTGTTGATCTAGAGTGAAAATAAAGAAAAGGAGATCTTTTAAGATGGTCAAACAGTATACTCTTCCAAATCTTCCCTACAACTACAATGCTCTTGAACCCGTGATTTCAGCAGAAATCATGGAGTTTCATCACAAAAAACACCATAACGGGTACGTCACTAACCTCAACAAAGCTCTTCTTGATTATGAAAAAGCGGAAGAGTCGGGAGATCTCGAAACAATGATTTCATTACAATCAGCCATTAAGTTCAATGGCGGAGGGCATATCAATCATTCGATTTTCTGGACTAATCTCGCTCCCATTGGCAAAGGAGGGGGAGAATTTCCAAAAGGCGAGTTTGCTGATAAGTTAATCGCTCAATATGGGTCGTTTGATGCATTTATTCAAAAATTTAATAGCAAAGCGGGCCCATTGCAAGGATCTGGTTGGTGTTGGCTTGGATTTTGCAAATCAAGCGAAAGGTTTCATATTGTTGCCTGTAATAACCAAGATCCTCTAAAGGGGAGTACCCCTTTTATTCCTCTGCTGGGTATAGATGTTTGGGAACATGCTTATTACCTTCAGTATAAAAATGTGAGACTGGATTATCTCAAGGCTATTTGGCAGATAGTCAATTGGGCAAATGTAGCCGATCGCTTTGAGAAGGCGAAAAAAGTGAGCTGTTGCTCAGCCTAACCCCCTTTTGAATGATCAATTTTTGGTTGCATCGAAGAGCGCGAATCTTGAAAATCTTCCCATTGTTTCGATAAGGTTGATAGCCTATTTAAAATTTTCAAATCAACGAATGGTTGAGAGATTTTAAATAGGCTTTTATAGTTTTACTATTTTTGAATCTTTTTCTTTTTATTGAAATTAAGTAGTATGAACCCTACACTAACTAGTTTAACAGAAGGAGGATCATGCGTATCTTTTCTAGAGAAAAGCCAAAAATAAAAATTGAAACAACCAAAGCTGATGGCTTTAGTGGATGGCTCAAGTGTGTAGATTGCAGCGAGATGATCCATAAAAATGAACTTACCGAGAACGTTAATTGTTGCCCTAAGTGTGGTCATCATTACCGACTATCGGCCACAAGTCGCATTGAAAGCTTGGCAGATACTGGAACTTTTGAAATTCTTTTTGAAGAGATTCGTCCTATTGACGTCCTTAAATTTGTTGATAAAGAGAAATATCAAACTCGAATAGAAAGGGCAAATCAGGAAAGTGATGGAACTGAGGGGGTCATTGTGGGAACCTGTCAGCTGGAAGGACATAAGATTTGTTTAGGGGTTTTTGACTTTAGTTTTATGGCGGGATCGATGGGCTCTGTTGTAGGCGAGCGCTTAACGCGGCTCATTGAGCAGGCTCTTGAGAGCAAGCTTCCTCTTGTGATTGTCTCAGCATCGGGTGGGGCCCGGATGCAAGAATCCACTCTTTCGTTGATGCAGATGGCCAAAACCTCAATGGCGCTGGCTAAACTTCATGAGGCAGGCATTCCCTACCTTTCTGTTTTGACTAATCCAACAACGGGGGGGGTGACGGCCTCTTTTGCTTCTCTTGGGGATATTTTAATCGCTGAACCTGATGCATTGATTTGCTTTGCGGGGCCTCGAGTGGTTGAGCAGGTGATTAGGCATAAACTTCCCAAAACGGCACAAAAATCAGAGTTTTTGCTCGAGCATGGACTCATTGACTGCATTGTGAAGCGACATCAACTCAAAAAAAAGCTTTCTCTTTTTCTTGATTATTTAACAGGAAATGAAATTGCAAATTCTACCGATTTAAGTCGAGAGAAAAAATTTCCTAATAATCTCCGAGAATTGTTTTTATTGACAGATGATCGATGATCCCCGATCATAGATGGCATGATGGATGATATTGAGATTTTTATTCTCGATTCCCCCGATACTGAGCCTCCTCTTTATGCTTCAAAAGAAGCAGCTGGCGCAGATGTAAGGGCTAGAATTGAAGCCTCTATCGTTCTCGAACCGGGTGCAACAAAACTCATTCCCACGGGTCTTTTTTTTGAAATCCCAGAAGGATACGAAATTCAAGTTCGTCCTAGAAGCGGACTCGCTTTTAAGCATGGGGTAACAGTCTTAAATACTCCTGGAACCATTGATTCTGATTATAGGGGTGAATTGGGTGTGATTCTTATCAATCATGGGAAGCTTCCTTTTGTGGTCGAGCCGAACATGAGAATAGCTCAACTTATTGTGGCGAAAGTGATCAGAGCTACTTTTCTAAAACGTGGAGAGCTTGCCGAAACAGCTCGGGGTGGGGGAGGCTTTGGGTCTTCTGGGACAAATTAACATGAAATACATTAATGAATATCTCAGCAAAAAACAGATTGTTTTTTTAAATACAGACACGCGAGATGAGGCTTTGGAAGCTTTGATTGATGCGTTGGATAATGCTGGTAAGTTGGAAGATAGAGAGCGTTTTTTGACAGCCATTTTAGAGCGTGAAAAAATTGTTTCCACTGGAATTGGTATGGGTGTGGCCATTCCTCATGCCAAGCTACCAGAATATCGCTCGTTTTTTATTGCAATTGGAATTCATCCTAAGGGGATGACGTGGGGATCTCTTGATGGGGTTCCTGTCCGCTTGGTCTTTATGATCGGGGGGCCTGATGATCAACAAACTCAATACCTTCAGCTGCTCTCTCGCCTCACGATGGCTATCAAAGATGAAGAAAGACGAAAAAAAATATTGCAATCTCACTCAGAAGAGGCCATTATTTCCCTCTTTGAGGGGGTGTAGCGGTGGATCTTAAAATCAAGGATGTTGCTGAGCTTTTAAGTGTGTCTGAAACGACCATTCGTCGCTGGCTAGTTGAAGGGAAGATCCCCGCTTACCGCCTCAATAGGCAATACCGTTTTTCAAGAAACGAAATTGAAGATTGGGTCATGCAACAAAAGCTTGGAATTCCCCAAGAGGAACAAAAGGTCTCCAGAGAGGAAGATCCCTCTCTTTTAGTAGGCAGCATGCAATTTAGTCTTTATCGAGCTCTTTATCGAGGGGAGGTGATCGCTGACCTCGTTGCCAAAGACAAAAAAGATTTGATTCGACAGACAATGAAAATAGCTGTCCGTCCCTTTGATCTTGATCCCTCCGTTCTCTCTGACCTTTTTCTTGATCGTGAGCGTTTGATGTCCACATCTCTTGGTTATGGACTTGCAGTTCCCCATACTCGCGATTTTCTCCTCGATACCCATTTTGATGTAATCACAACTGTTTTTCCCAAAGAACCCATTGACTTCGGGGCCCTTGATGGGCAGCCTGTTCATACTCTTTTTTTTCTCTTTGCTTGTGAGGATAAGACGCATCTTCATCTTCTAGCCAAGATTGCTCATCTTGGTTCCAATGAGAAAATTCGGGCCTTTCTACAGACAAAACCTTCCAAATCGCGCCTTCTTGACTTTATTAAACATTGGGAAAGTTCCCTATAATATAACACGTAATATAACACGCAGACACTGATGTCAGATCTATATTGTGGAAAAAAGGTTGTTGTTGGTCTTTCTGGCGGTGTTGATTCATCAGTTTCAGCTCATCTTCTTAAGGAAAAAGGAGCTCTTGTAACGGGTCTTTTTATGCGTAATTGGTCAGAAGATGACGAATGTTCTGCCGAAATTGATTATGCCGATGTGGTTTCGATTGCCAACACTCTCGATATCCCCCACTACACCATTAATTTTGCTAAACAATACTGGAACGAAGTGTTCAAGCTTTGTCTCGAGCAATTTGCAAGGGGGGAGACTCCAAATCCCGATATTCTCTGCAATCGGGAGATCAAATTTCACCATTTTCTTCAAAAGGCTATCGAACTAGGCGCTGATTATTTAGCGACTGGACACTATTGTCAACGAAAATTGATTGATGGAAAATGGTGTTTGCTCAGGGGAGCTGATCCTAACAAAGATCAAAGCTATTTTCTTTACACTATTCAATCAAAACAATTAGAACGAGTTTTGTTTCCTATCGGAGGGATGAACAAAATCGATGTTAGAGCTTATGCAAAAAAACTTAGTTTTGTGACGGCTTCTAAAAAAGATAGTACGGGAATTTGTTTCATTGGCAAACGGAATTTTAAAGAGTTTTTGAGCCGCTATCTTTCAAAAAAAATAGGGCCGATTGAAACGGTTGATGGAAAAGTGATAGGAGAGCATGAAGGGGCCCATTTTTATACGATTGGACAGAGAAGGGGGATTGGAATTGGGGGGGAGGGAGATGCTTGGTTTGTGGTGGATAAGAAAATGGAGAGCAATACGCTTGTTATTGTACAGGGTGAGGATCATCCGAGTTTATATCATCGAGAACTCAAAACAAAACAGCTTTCTTGGGTGATAGGAGAACCAAAGTTTCCACTGAATTGTACAGCGAAGATTCGGTATAGGTCGTCTGACGTCCCCTGTATGGTGTTTGCAGATGGGGGGGTGGTCTTTGAAGAAAAGCAGAAAGCAGTCACCCCAGGACAATCTGTGGTTTTTTACGATGGTGAAATCTGTCTTGGTGGCGGCATGATTGGTGAACGGTTTTAGCCAGCATGGTTGATCCAAGAAATTGGGAAAGAAGTGCGGACTTTTACGTAATGTGAATGAAATATTAACCTGAGTTTTGGGTTTTTCTCCCTCGGATTCAGTGAGTTTGCTTGCG
>JAGRNW010000073.1 GCA_020440555.1 Chlamydiia bacterium | reverse complement strand
TAACCAGAATTTTTGCCATAAATGTGAAAAAAAATCACGTTATTTTCAAAAATCTTCTCAAACTAAATCCGCCTGAGGATACAATGAAATACGTTCTAATTCAAGAAAAACTAAAAATACATGTATTTTCATCAATATCTATATTTGCGTGAGTTTCACAGTCAAAAAGTTCCTTGATTTCGGCTGTAAAAACAGGTTCTAAAAAAGAGCACGAAAACCGTAGAAAAAAAGAACCGAAAGGACGGCTGCTGCTGGGATCGTGATCACCCAGGCCAAAACAATATCCCAAATGGTATTGAGATTAATCGCGCCGATCCCACGCGCAAAACCCACTCCCAAAACCGCACCCACAAGAGTATGGGTTGTGGAAATAGGAAGACCCAATTTAGAGGCCAAAACAATGGTGATCGCCGCCCCAAATTCAGCGGCAAAACCCCGAGTCGGGGTAAGTTCTGTGATTTTTTTCCCCACCGTTTCAATGACTCGCCACCCCCACGTCGCAAGCCCTAGAACAATCCCCACACCTCCTAACACCAATAACCAAGGAGATACTGTATTGGGAAGCTCAATCGCTTTGTTCTGAATCACTCCAAAAATGGCTGATAGAGGACCAATTGCATTGGCTACATCGTTTGATCCATGGGCAAAGGCCATAAAACAGGCCGTGATAATCTGAAGAAAAACAAAGATTCTTTCCACCGATCTAAATTGTGTGGTTTCACCAAAAGAGCTCGCTTTGTCATGCAAGGATCCACGCTTTGAGTCGGCGCCAACACGATCGAGATTTTTAAGTGATTTTTTTAAATCAGTAGACACTTGAAAGTTTTGTCCTTCCTCTGAAGAAGACACTGTCTCTTCTTTCACCTTTTTAATCAAAAAATAGCTGACCCAAGCTGTGATTAACCCTAGAAGAAGCGCTATTCCTAAAGCGGAAAAAACTCCAAGATGAAATTTCAAATTGGAAAGTCCATTAAAGAGAATAATTAAAGGCATAATGGTAAATAGGGCAAAAACAAAAAAAGGGGTAATTCGTTTGGCTGCAGCAATGGGACGAGGAGCATAAAAAATTTTTCTTCTCAGAAGAGAAAAAATAAAGTAAGCCAGTCCCCCTCCTAAGATAGGAGAGATCAGCCAACTGAGGGCAATCGATCCAATTTTTGACCAATAAATGGCATTAAATCCTCCAAGAAGAACCCCAAATCCTAAAACTCCCCCTACAATCGCGTGGGTTGTCGACACTGGCCAGCCAAAAAACGAAGCGATTTGTAACCAGATCCCAGCAGCGAGCAAAGCAGCCAACATTCCATACACATAATCTATCGGGTGCCTAGAGAAGACTTCTGGATTGACAATTCCACTTTCAACTGTCTCAGATACGTTGCCTCCTAAAAAAAAGGCCCCGCAAAATTCAAGAATACCAGCAATAATAACTGCCTTAAGCAACGTAAGAGCTCCAGAACCTACAGATGTTCCGATAGCATTGGCTACATCGTTAGCTCCAATGTTCCATGAAACATAAAACCCCAGGACAAGGGCAATAATAATGAGTAAAAGAGAAAGGGTCATCCCTTAACTTCCAATGTCATGCGGACACGGTTCGCAAGCTTTTCGGCAATATCAGAAAGAGCTCCCACCTCTTGAATCACTTTCATCCAAAGATAAAAGGTTGGATGGGGCCAACTTTCCCCCACAGCAAAAATGATTTTTGTGAGATCATGCTGCAGAAGATCAACTTCATGTTCAGTTAAAGCTACTTTTTCAACCATCTGTCGCACTTTCTCCGCTTCAACACCCGCAAAGGAACTCTCTAAAAGTTCATGCATCTCCTTAATCACAGCGTGTACTTCATCAACAGCTTTGATATTTTTTTTGAGAAAGGTAGCAAAAAGATCGGAAAAGGATGCGTCTATCTCTAAATGTCGGTAAGTGAGCAGAACCCCCACATTTTCTGCAGCATCGGCAATGTTATCCTGCAAGGACAGAATTTCCAAAAGTGACGCCCGGGCAATGGGGAGAAATAAACCCGACGGAAGATTGTTTCGGATATTATTTTTAGTGAGGTCGGCTTCATGCTCTAGTTTTGAGATACGCTCGGAAAGAGTGACAATGGAATGATACTCCTTGCGCGTCAAGGCTTCAAAAAGGGGAACGATTCCCTTAACACAACTCGCGACCTTTCCCATATGGGCCTGAAGAGGAGCAAAGGGAGAACGACCAAAAACGCGCGCAAGAGCCGACATAATTAAATAAACTTTAATCCTGAGATTTGTATGTTACCACACCAATGCTCTCTTGTAAATTGCGAAAAAAACTCTATTTTCCCTGCTGCAAGGGAGGGCGCAGAATATAGACCCTATGCTATACGTTGGTTGTATGACACATGTTGACACTCCAGTTTTATCAGTAAAAAATTTAACCACAAAATTAATGGTTGGAAAAAGAAGCTATGTGGTTGTTGATGATCTCTCCTTCAATTTATTCCATGGAAAAACTCTTGCCATTGTCGGTGAGTCGGGATGCGGAAAATCAATGACCGCCTATTCAATCATGCGCATCCTCCCCCATCCACCGGCCCTTCCTCCTGAGGGTAAAGTCCTATACAGAGGAAAAAATTTACTCTCACTTTCTCCTCATGAAATGCGAAAACTAAGGGGGTCTAAAATCGCGATGATCTTTCAAGATCCGATGAATGCATTGAATCCTGTCTACACCATTGGGTACCAGCTGGGTGAAGTGGCTCGTCTTCACCTCAACCTGTGGGGGAAAAAAGCTAATGAAATGATCATCCAAGCTCTGAGCGATGTAGGAATTCATGATCCGAAAGAACGGCTCAATGATTACCCCCACCAATATTCTGGAGGAATGCTTCAAAGAGTGATGATCGCTATGGCACTTCTTGGAAAACCTGATATTCTGATTGCCGATGAACCTACAACTGCGCTCGATGTGACCATTCAAAAACAAATACTCAATCTAATGGTCGCTCTGCAAAAAAAACGAGAAATGGCCATTTTATTGATCACTCATGATATGGGGGTAGTGGCTGAAATGGCTGACGAAGTCATTGTGATGTATGCCACTCAAAAAATCGAAGAGGGAAGCGTTGAACAGATTTTTGCCCATCCATCACACCCCTACAGTGAAGGTCTTTTTAAAGCAAGACCTACACATCCGATCAAAGAAAGAAAATTTTATACTATTAAAGGGAGCGTTCCTCATTTGACAATCCTCCCATCAGGATGTCACTTTCATCCCCGCTGCCCCTACGTGATGCCAATTTGTCAACAAGGCATCGTCCCCACTTTTGTTACCGACACTCAAACTCATCAGGTCAAATGCTGGCTATTCAAGGACAAATCATGAACAATCCATTCATTTTAGAGGTCAAAGAACTTAAAAAATATTTTCCTATTAGAAAGGGGGTGCTCAGACGTATAACAGGTTATATTAAAGCCGTTGATAACATTTCTTTCTCGATTAAACAGGGAGAGGTTGTCGGCATGGTCGGTGAATCGGGTTCTGGTAAAAGTACAGCAGCCCACTCTTTGATCCGTCTATTGGAACCTACAGAAGGAGAAATTTCTTTTTTAGGAAAAGATTTCTTGAATTTGAAGAAACAAGATCTTCGTTTACACAGACAAAAATTACAAATGGTTTTCCAAGATCCCCTCGCCTCCCTAAATCCACGCAAAACAATTTTGGAAAACTTAGGAGAGGCCCTCCTTTACCATAAACTCGTACAAAACAAGCAAGAACAGATAGAAGCGGTTGCTCATATTTTAGAACGGATTGGCCTTCCTAAAAAGGCATTAACAAGTTACCCTCACCAATTTTCCGGTGGTCAACAGCAACGACTTTCCATCGGACGAGCGATTGCCTTAAAACCAAAGCTTGTGATTTGCGATGAAGCCGTCTCAGCACTGGATCTTTCTGTGCAAGCCCAAATCCTTAATTTGCTTTTTGAATTAAAAGACACATACAAGCTCTCTTATCTTTTTATTTCTCATGATTTAGCGGTGGTGCGCAATTTTTGTGATACTGTTCTAGTGATGTGTAAAGGGAAGATCGTCGAACGAGGAGAGGCAAAAAGAGTGTTTGAACACCCAAATCACCCCTATACTCAACAATTACTGGCGGGAGCTCCAGCTATTTTTCCCAAAAGGCGTTCTAAATCCTCCAAATCATAATAATGGAATGTGATTTTCCCATTGCCAACCATCACCTTTGTTCCCAGCTTTTCTTGTAACTGTTCGGCAACTTCTTGCAAGTGAAACGCCTCTTCTTGTTGCTTTATCTCCTTTTTCTTTCGCTTCGGAGATTTTTCTAAAATCGCGCTTTGTCTCTCAGCTTGTCGAACAGTGAACTGTTTTTCAATAATAAGTGAGTGAAGCTTCTCCTGAATTTCAGGACTTTGGAGAGAGAGAATAGCTTTTGCATGTCCCATTGAAATCTCTCCAGAGGAAACACTTGAACGAATTTTTTCTGGAAGAGACAAAAGACGCAGGTAATTAGCGACTGTTGATCTTTTCTTCCCAATCCGGCTGGCCACCTCCTCTTGAGTCATCGAAAAGACATCTACAAGATTACGAAGAGCATGTGCCATCTCTACCGGATCGAGATCGATCCGTTGAACATTTTCAATTAACGTCGCCTCAGCAGTGAGTTCATCAGAAGTGTTGCGAACAATCACAGAAATCTCCTCCAGCCCCGCTTTTTTACAGGCGCGCCACCGCCTTTCTCCAGCAACAAGCTCGTAATAAAGAAGTCTGTCTCCTGCTGTAATGGCTCTGACAACAGGAGGATGGATCAACCCTACTGTTCTGATCGAAGAAGCAAGCTCTTCAATCCCCTCCTCAGAAAAATGACGCCGGGGTTGAAAGGGACTCACTTGAATCTTATCGATCTTGACTTTGCATATCTTCTCGTCTGTCATGATAACTCTCGTAGATCTTCGTTCTTAATTTGTGCACGATTTGTTGTTTTTCAATCTTCTCAACGTGATGAGGGTGAAAAAATGTGTCCACCTCCCTCCCTAAGGGAGTCCACTGCTTAGGATTCACACCTCCATAAAGGACAACCACTTTCTTGTTTAAACTTGCCCCTAAATGAGCAACCCCCCCATCTCCCACAAAGAAAAGATCACATTGATCAAGAGCTACCATAAAGGCATCAAAATTTCGTGGCAAATAGATTGCATTAGGAATGATCAATTCATTGCAAATAGCCTTTGCTCGCATTTGATCTTTTGACAGGCCAATCACCAAGGCAGCTATAAAAAGTCCTTGAGCTGCATGATTGACAATTTGAGCATAATTTTTTGGATCCAATCGGTTGCAAGGATTGTTTGTTGATGCGGAAAGCAGAATCATGGGGCTAGAGCCGAATGTTTTAGAAAAAAGAGCAACAATTTCTTGTTGATAAAGTTGCTTCACACAACGAGGAACAGTAATTGTTGGCTGAAAGCGACTAGGAATTGTTGACAGATGGGGAGCAACCATTTGCAGGGATCTCACAGCTTGATGGATATTTTGTAAATGGACGGAATGATAAGGAAGACTAAAATTAATAAAACGACTATGCCAACTTTCATCGCAGTAAGCAACACGCCTTTTAGCTCCTAGAGCAAAAAGAAACACATTCATCAACTTCATCGGCGATGTTTTTCCCGATAAGGCCAAATCATATTTTTTCCATCGCATTTTGAGGGCGGCCCTAAGTAGGTGAAGGTATTTATTGCCCGATGTAGGAAAAACAACAATGTTATCGACGGAAGGCAAATAAGAAAGTAAGGGGGAGTTTTGATGATCTACAAATAAGGTGATTTCTGCTGATTTCGCTTTTTCTTTAAGGTAAAGAATTGTTGGAAAAAGGCATAAAAGATCGCCCAGGCCGTTGCGCCTAATAATTGCAATTTTTTTTAGGTTTGCAAGCGGAAACATAGCGTTTCTCTTTACATTGAGGTGGTGATCAGGATATAATTTTTGCTTCGATAATTCATAGGAAAACTCATGCATGAGAGCAAATTATTAGTTTTTTTCTCTGCTAACTGGAAAAAATTTATCTATGTTTTCCTTGTTTGCGCCATTTGTGGTGTGGTGATTGACCGTCTTAGAACGCGCCGAAGCACGCGCACCAAGCAGGATTTTGTGACCGCTAAACGCTGTTTTGTGAAATTCCACCAAGGACATCCCTTAGATCTTTTATCTTTTGAAGAGATAGAAAAGATCATGATCCGTCACCCAGAGCTTTCCCCTTCTCTTGAACCTCTCGTCGCTCAAACTCTTTTTATGGGAGGGAAAAGCTTTGAAGCGCTTCATTATGCCATGCGCCCACAAGAACGAGTGAAGAGGTACATTCCCTCCTATTATCATGCTTTTTCTTGTTCTTCTAGTTTGATTGCTCAACAACGCTATCTTGAAGCAATGCAAAACTCGCTTCTATTGAGAGATCAACTTGCTGAAGAGCGTGAAGGCTTCACTTATCTTAAAGGATTTAATTTCGTGCGCATCTTATTTCTGGCAAAAAAAATGGGAGATGAAGAGCTTCTTTTGAAAACGTGGGAAAAAATCAAAGAAATGCCTGCATTTGGAACAATCAACCAGATTTTTTCAACCGGAGAATGTGATTTGAACAGTTATACCCATTCCACTTCAAGCATTGGGATTTCGGCTGCAGCTGCTCCCGCAATTAATTTTTTGAACTCCAAGAAGAGACACGGATAATAAAAAACAAAAACAAACCCATTGGCTCCT
>JAGRNW010000072.1 GCA_020440555.1 Chlamydiia bacterium | reverse complement strand
ATTTGAAAGGCTTATTGGCAATGATATTTTTGGATAGAAATGAGTGTTAAATCTTTTTAGTGAAAACTCCCTGGATAAAGCTCCTCAAGGAGATAGAGCAATATTACAAAGATGTCCCCATCATTTTCCTTCACTACGGGAAAACCATATAACAAGTTTTTCACACAATGTCTTTGCTTCAGCAAATGTGCACATATTCACAGCTCCCCTTAAGCTAACCCACTTAGCTGCCACGACTTCCTTCACTTGCAACTTCACCTTTCCCTCAACAAGGGCTGGAAAATACTCAACTTTTTTTCTAACTCTTTTCCCTCCTTTTTCATATTCATAATTTTCATGAAAAGACACTCCAGGAAAAAAAGAACAAACGTGGAGCCCGACTTCTTCATTTAATTCTCTTGTCGCGGTTTCCTGAGGACTCTCTCCTTTTTCTCTGCGTCCTTTAGGAAAAGCCCAATGTCCGGCTTTATGCTGAATCAAAAGTGCCTTCCAACCCTTGTCCCACTTTCTCAAAGGAATGATTCCAAATGATTGTTCCACTATCTCCTCTTTAAGAAGTTTTTTGCATGGCCATCTTAAGCAAATCACGGATTCCGGAAAAATGTTCTTCATAATCTTCCTGAGCAAGTCGAATCACCTCCTCGGCTTCCTTCTTTCCATAAATTGCAGCAATTTCCATCTTTTGTTCAGAAAGATCACTTCCAGGAAAATCTTTGTATGTTAAAAAATAATGACAAAGACGGTCGATTAAATTAGGAGGGCATTCCGAGATATCTTTAAAGTTATAAACTAAATCCCCTTTCAATACGGCAATGATTTTATCGTCTGCTTCGTTACCATCAATCGCACGAATTCCTCCAATTGGAATAGCTGTGATCAAAATATCCCCACGAGTAATTTCTTTTTCGGTTAGAATGCAAACATCTAAAGGATCGTTATCTCCCAGAATATTTTTTTTCTTAGCTTTTTTTCCAGAATAATCTCCCACTCGCTTTCCGCAGTGTGTTTGAGGAACAAGGCCATATAATGAAGGGCATGTATTAGAATATTTTTGAGGACGATCTGCTTTGAGCAGGCCTGTACTCTTGTCAAGTTCGAACTTGACTGTGTCGGTGGGAACGATCTCGACATAGCAGTGAATTTCTCGGGGCGAGTCGTCCCCAATGGAGACACCATGCCAAGGATGGGCTCGACAAAAAAGATTCATCAAATTCCAGATAGGTTCATTTCGCATGAAGTAACTCCTTTTTTTGAATCTTTAGAAGAAGTCTATCAACCCCAATCTAAGGAAGTCAAGATCTTTGACTTTAAGAAGAAATTATGAGAAAATCGTCCTCCAAATTAAGAGGGCTTTTTTTAAGGGGATGCTATGAAAACAACATGCACTCACAATATGGATGTGATTGAACATGAAATTGATGAGTATGAAAAAGTACTAGAATTTATCGATTCTGATCATGGGCTTCGTGCTTTCATTGCGATCCATAACACGCGCCTTGGCGTGGCTCTTGGAGGGACCCGTTTTTTTCACTATGATTCTGCTGATAAAGCTCTTACAGATGTTCTTCGTTTGGCCAAAGGGATGTCCTACAAATCGGCCCTTGCGGAAGTAGGAACTGGCGGGGGCAAAAGTGTGATTATGGCCGATAAAAATCATACAAAAACACCCGATTTGCTCCGGGCATTTGCAAGAGCTGTCAACCTTCTTCAAGGAGAGTATATTTGTGCCGAAGACGTGGGAATAACAGCCTCAGACCTCACTGTCATGAGAGAGGGAACCCAGTATATAGTTGGAATTCCTCATCTAAAAAGTTCGGGAAATCCTTCTCCATTTACGGCCTTTGGAGTCTTTATGGGACTTTTGGCCGCTTCATTCAAAAAATGGAATACCAGGTCGTTAAAGGGAAAAAAAGTTGCGATTCAAGGAGTTGGTTCTGTTGGTAGGATTCTTGCGGAGTACTTATTTTTTGCAGGAGCCGATTTGATCATCTCCGACATCAATCAAGAATTATGTAGAGAAATTGCCCATAGGATGGGAGCCACGATCGTTTCTCCACAAGAAATACTGACGGTTGAGTGTGATATTTTTTCTCCGTGCGCAATGGGGGGTATTTTAAATTCAAAGACAATTCCAAATTTCAAATGTGAAATTGTAGCGGGAGCAGCCAATAATCAGCTGCTTTCATCAGAAGATGGTGCTCTTCTTCAGCAAATGGGAATTTTGTACGCGCCAGATTTTGTGATTAATGCGGGAGGCCTTATTAATGTTTGTTGCGAAATTGAACCAGAGGGATACTCAGCAACCCTCGCTCGAGAACGGATCGAACTTATCTATGAACGTGTAATGGAGATTTTTGATCGATCGGAACAGCAAGGGTGTTCGACGAATGATGTTGCAATCCAGATCGGAGATGAAAGACTCAAAAAAAAGATTGGAAAAAGGACAATCCCTCCCGTTTTTCATCACTGAAAGCTTGCTTTTAACAAAAAGAAAGACTACCAAATTAGATTAAGAACTCACCTTATGCAAAATTCCAATTCTTGAAATGGAATGGGTATGGTCTCTCATGAACAGATTTTTTGTATAAGATAAGTTAAGAATTTGTTTTCACAATTAAGATAGAGGAATTTTTTGAGAAAGGCCATTCAACTTCTGATTTATCCTATCCTCTGGTTTTTAATTTCTCTTCGTTACAGAATCAATGTTACTAAAGAGGGGGGTATTGATCCAAAAAAAATGCCTAAACCAGGTGGCATCCTTTTTTTACCCAATCATCCAGCTGAAATTGATCCTCCTATTTTAATGCGCATTCTTTGGTTCCCTTTCAAGCCTCGTCCAGTGGCTTTAGAGTCGCTTTTTCATCTCCCTTTTACTCGTTTTTTTCTTCGACTTGTCGGTGCCGTCCCTGTGCCCAGCTTTGAAGACTCTTCAAACAGCTACAAACGAAAACAGATAGAGCTTACCTATCAAAATATGTACGCTCATTTAAGACAAAAAGAGAATTTGATTTTTTATCCCGCCGGAGGACTAAAGGTGGGGCCGGAGGAGGTTATTGGAGGTGCATCTGGCGTCCATAAAATCCTTCAAGATTGTCCTGATATCAACGTAGTTTTTATTAGGACAACGGGTCTTTGGGGGAGCCGCTTTTCAAAGGCAATCACAGGTAAATCTCCTGACATTGTAAAAACATTTCTAGATGGGTTTTGGAGTTTACTTAAAAATGGACTTTTTTTTTCTCCTCGAAGAAATGTTCATGTGCATCTTGAGCTAGCACCCAAAGAATTTCCTTTTGGTGCAACCCGAAGAACTCTCAATCGTTACCTTGAAAATTGGTATAACAAAAATGGTCCAGAACCTCTCAATCTCGTTTCTCGAAGCATTTGGCAAGAAGATATCCCTGCAATTGAGAAGAAAAAAATTGAAGAAGAGATTTTAACTGTTGAGCATGTTCCTGATCAGATCAGCGAGAGAGTGATCGAGGAGGTTGCTCAGATTGCTGATATCTCTCCCGAATCGATTACTGCTGAACAACACCTTGCAAGAGACATGGGATTCGATTCGATTGATGTAGCGGGTCTCGTCATTTTTTTGAAAGAATATTACGGGGTGAGCAACCTTCATTCTTCTGACTTGACAACTGTAGGAAGCGTGATGCTCTTTGCTGCGCATTTAAAAAAGGTAGAAGGAAGTGAAGAAGAAGAGGATGCGGTCTCCTGGCAGGATCAAAAGGGACGCCCTCCACCTTCTCAAGCGCTCGGAACAACCCTTATCCATTCCTTTTTATTTCAATGCGATCGGATGGGTAAAAATCCTGCTTGTGTAGATGGAGTTTTTGGAGAACTCAATTATGAAAAAGTTAAATGGGGAGTGATTGCTCTTGCGCGAGTCATCAAAAAGTACGCAGGGACGCACATTGGAGTGATGTTGCCGGCATCGATAGGGGTCAACATGGTGGTTTTGGCCACAATATTAGCAGGCAAAGTTCCTGTGATGATCAACTGGACACTTGGAAGTAGAAATCTTGAATCGGTTGTTTCTCAATCGAACATTCACGTAACGATCAGCTCTTGGAATTTTCTCGACAAGTTAGATAATGTTGAACTTAACGGAATTGATGACACAATTGTTTTGCTCGAAGATATTAAACGGGGGATCTCTGTTTTTGATAAATTCAAATGTTATTGGTTATCTCGGAAAGGGGCAAATAAGGTGATTGTGCACTTTGAGGCCGATCATATTAAACCCGATGATCCAGCGGTGATTCTTTTTACAAGTGGCACAGAAAATTTTCCCAAGGGGGTTCCTCTTTCTCATCGTAATCTTCTCTCAAATCAACGGGCTGCTTTTGAAGCTGTTTCTCTCAAGGATGGAGATATTTTATTAGGGGTGCTTCCTTCATTTCACTCCTTTGGTTTTTCTGTGACGGGGCTTTTCCCTTTGATCTCGGGTTTCCCTGTTGCTTATTCTCCCAATCCCACAGATGGGAGGAGAATGGCACGAGCTATAGAAAGATGGAAAATTACTGTTTTGTGTATTGCGCCCACTTTTTTGAAAAACTTGCTTCGGGTAGCCAAAAAAGAGCAACTGGAATCGCTGCGACTCATCGTCACGGGTGCGGAAAAGACCTCTTTGGATCTGTACAATAAAGTTGCTTCTCTTTCTTCTAACATTCAAATTCTTGAAGGGTATGGGATCACCGAATGCGCTCCCATTTTGACACTCAATCCTCCAAATAAACCTACTAAGGGAGCGGGTAAGGGGGTGGTGGGGCCTCCTCTTTCTGGAGTCACCCTCAAAGTGATCCATCCTCAAACTCACACATCCTTGCCTGTAGGTGAAACAGGCCTAATTATGGCTGCAGGGGAAAATATTTTTCATGGATACCTTGATTCAAAGTTAACCTCTCCTTTCGTAGAGATAGACGGTAAGAAATGGTACAATACAGGGGACCTTGGCTATCTCGATGAGGATGGATATCTCACCCTTTCAGGCAGACTTAAACGATTTGTAAAAATCGGGGGTGAGATGATCAGCTTAAGTGCCATTGAGGAGGTTCTATCTCAAGTACAAAAGGAGCAAAAATGGAATGGGGTTGAAGAGAATGGTCCTTCTCTTGCCGTCTGTGCAATTGAAGAGGAAGGAAAGAAGGGGGAGATCATTTTATTCACCACCTTTCCTGCTAGTATTGAAGTCGTCAATCGCGAACTTCGAGATAAAGGAATGAGTAACCTCATTCGCATCTCTCAAATCAGGGAACTCAACACCATTCCTCTTCTCGGAAGCGGAAAAATCGATTATCGGGCACTTTATGCAAAGCTTTAATTTTTTTCAAACAACGATGGAAAAAAATATAGTTTCTGCCATACTGCTCGTGTATTCTCATTTCACTTCAAGAATAGGTATATATTATTTAGCCCTTGGTTAAAACGATACGTACAAAGATTTTAAACGAGCTATCCACGATGTTTTTTCAAAACTCGACAAGATGATTTCGAATGATAAAAGAGATTCCCATCAGGTTTTTTAATACAGAAACACGCAAAAAAGAGATTTTTAAGACTTTGGTTCCAAATGAAGTAAAAATCTACACGTGTGGCCCGACCGTTTATGATTTTGCTCACATCGGCAACTTTAGAACCTACGTCTTTGAAGATATTTTGCGACGAACTCTCAAATATTTTGGCTATACGGTTCAGCAAGTGATGAATATTACCGATATCGATGATAAAACAATCCGCGGATCGATGGCTTCAAATCAAACAATTTTCGAGCATACACAGCCTTATAAAAATGCTTTTTTTATTGATCTTAAAACTTTAGGGATAGAACAAGCAGAATATTATCCTCAAGCAACAGATTACATTCCACAAATGATCGATTTCATTAAAAAACTTCTTGATAGGGGGGTGGCTTATCGCAGTTCAGATAAGAGCATTTATTTTAGTATCAGCAAGATGCCAAATTACGGACGTCTTTCTCATCTTAAGCTGTCTGAACTTAAGGTAGGGGCTGGGGATGCCAGAGTCGCTTTCGATGAGTATGAAAAAGACCACGCTGCCGACTTTGTTTTATGGAAATTTTATGATGAGGAAAAGGATGGGCAGGTGTATTGGGAGAGTCCGTTTGGAAGAGGTAGACCAGGCTGGCATCTCGAGTGCTCCACGATGGCCACAGAAATTTTAGGAGAGACTCTAGATATTCATGTGGGCGCTGTTGACAATATCTTCCCCCATCACGAAAATGAAATTGCTCAATCGGAGGCAATGTCGGGCAAAACCTTTGTCCATACCTGGCTTCATTCTGAGCACCTTCTCGTGAACCACAAAAAAATGTCAAAAAGTTTAGGTAATTTCTATACGCTGCGGGATCTTCAAAAACAGGGATACCATGGATCTGAGATTCGCTATATGTTGATGCAGACCCACTATCGTACCCAGATGAATTTTACTTTCGATGGATTGAACGGAGCGCGCACTTCGCTGCATCGGCTGATCGATTTTATGCATCGTATGCAAGAGCATGCAGGGGAAGGAGAAACCACATCTGATTGTCGACAAAATCTTCGTAAAGCAGAGCATCATTTTAATCAAGCTTTAGCTGATGATCTCAATATTTCCCTTGCTTTAGCCTCATTGTTTGATCTCACTCGAGAGATTAACATCGCCTACGATAGAGGGGTGCTTACGCCGGCAGATGCAAATGCTGTGGTTGAACTTTTCAAAATGTTTAATCTAGTACTCAATATTTTTGATTTCAAGACGGATGAGGGTCCATCAACTGAATTAATCATTTTAATGAAAAAAAGAAAACAAGCGCGTAAAGAAAAAAATTTTAAAGAAGCGGATCGTTTAAGGGATGAGATTTATGCTAATGGATACGAAATCGAAGACACTCCCAACGGATCACGGTTAAAAAAAATGTAACCATATAGAGTAGAGGAGCCGATCACTCGGACTCCCCCCTCGTTAGAACCCGCCGTGCCCAATTAAGGCAACGGGCTCA
>JAGRNW010000071.1 GCA_020440555.1 Chlamydiia bacterium | reverse complement strand
TCCACAGCACAATATAAAGTGGTTAAGTCTTCCATTTTGACCTCTCCTTGATAGCATTCGTTTGGTAGCAAATGCTTTTACATCAAGTTGAGGTCTTTTTTCATCAAAAATTTTACATATCTATTTGGTTTGCAGAGAATTCAACCCAAAACTCAGGTTAATAGTCTTTGCCTGTTCTTGTTTATACTTCTGTCCTTTTCCTTCAAACACGAGAGATGGAACCACTTCATTTTGAATGATCACCTCTTCTGAAGTTTGATCCAAAAATGCAAAACTTGGATCATCAGGAAATACAGCTTTCCGAGCCTCTTTCCCGGAAGAATAGTATTTTGTTTTCGGAATACAAGGAAGATTGAGATTTTTACTCATCAAATAAGCGGCGCGCTCATGGGTGGTTTGGCGGTAGCAGTTTTTAGATTTATCTGTAGAAATTTTTATAAAACGACGAGGAGAACCTTTCACAACAAAAATTTTTCGACTGATGTTGATTCCATCAGAAGGTTTGTATTCTTCCAAAATAGAAGAAGAAACTTCTCCCTTCCATTGAGAATCTAAGATTAAGCTGGTATCAGACAAACTTTCTGATCGCTTGTCAATTCTTTTATACCAAGGTTTGCGAGAGATGACTAAATAAAGGCAAAAGCCCGCAATTGCCGCGGCGTCAAAGGCAACCCCCCCCTTCCTATTGATACAGCAATGATCCAATGATTCGGGCAGAAATAAAGCGCTGTTCCCCCTAGCCCTATAAGAATTCCCACCCCTAAGCCTGCGATCAAAATCAGACTTTCTTTCCGTGTAAGGGTGATAGAGTTTTCTTTTGCAGTGTAGGGCGAATACTGACCAATAGGTGAAGACATTTTTTTTATTATCAAATAATTGTCAAGAAATCTATTGTGCTCTATAAATATTAAGGACAAATAAATTTTATATTTTCTGAGGCAAAATATGTGTTACAATGGGTCATTCACAGCTTCTTTCCCGACATCACATTACGGGACAACAGGAAATCATGGCGCTCCCGGAGGAACCACTGGCGGCAGTTTTTCTTCAATTCCCACCGTACATACGGGAGGAAGCCATTGGTCAAGTGGTCATACATCCCCCCCCTATGTCTACACTGATTATCATTTAAATACTTCCAACAGCGGATCTTCTCCTTTAACTCATTTTTCATACAGCAATTGCTTAACGACTGTCTGTTCAATCGCCTGTTTTACCATGATTGCGATCGGTATCATCATGGCTCTTGCAGCTTCTCCCGCAACGGGAACAGTGATGGTCAAGGAAGTGTGTTATAGTGGTGTGATTCTTACAGTTATATCAACGGTTGCCGTCTTTTTCTTGTTGGCTTGTTATAGTGTTAAATGTTGTAACGAGTTATCCTAAGGCAATCTCCATTTTTTGGTATTTGTGAAGCAAATCTCGATAAGTTGCCGCATCCTCAAACCGGTACTCTTTAGCTGCCAGTCGCATTAGTTTTTCATATTCCTTAATCTTTGCTTCAAGATCTTTGGGGTGAAGATAATTCTCTTCTTTTTCTGGAATAAAGATCTCGTCGGAAGTTCCCATTTTTTCTCCCAATTCTCGTTTGATCGTTTTAGGGACAATATTGTGCATTAAGTTATACTCTCTTTGAAGAGTTCGTCTTCTTTGAGTGATCAAAACGCACTTTTTAATCGCTTCAGTCTTTTGATCAGCATACATAATCACCCGTCCTTCAGCATTGCGGGCAGCTCGTCCACAAGTTTGAATGAGGGAGGTTTCACTTCTAAGAAAACCTTGTTTATCAGCGTCAAGAATGGCCACCAAAGAAACTTCTGGAAGATCAAGGCCCTCTCGCAAAAGATTGATTCCAACAAGAACATCAAATTCTCCTGTCCGTAGATCTCGAAGAATCTGTACACGCTCTAGCGTGTCAATATCCGAGTGAAGATATTTTGCCTTAACGTCAAGATCAAGGAGATAATTGGTCAGTTCTTCTGAAAGTCTTTTTGTTAGCGTCGTGACAAGAACGCGCCCCCCTTTTTCTGTATGCAGACGAATTTCTTCTAAAACATCATCTACTTGTGTGGCAGCTTGACGAATTTCAATTTCGGGATCAAGTAATCCCGTAGGGCGGATGATTTGTTCTACCACTTCATCTTTAGCCTCTCCGATTTCAAAGGACCCGGGTGTTGCAGATACATAAATCACTTGGTTAAAAAGGGAATGGGTCTCTTCAAAGCGCAAAGGACGGTTATCATAAGCCGAAGGGAGGCGAAAACCAAAATCAATCAACGCCTTTTTTCTAGCTCGGTCTCCATGATACATGGCATGAAGTTGTGGAACGGTTTGGTGTGATTCATCAATAAAAATAAGATAATCATCAGGAAAATAGTTGAGCAAACAGGAGGGGGGCTGTCCTTCTGATCGACCAGAAAGATGACGGGAGTAATTTTCAATTCCCTTGCAAAATCCAATCTCTTTGATCATTTCAAGATCATAAAGAGTTCTTTCATGAATTCGTTGTTTTTCAATCAGCCTTTGTTCCTTTTCAAAATAATTTTCTCTTTCAGCAAGCTCTAGCTTGATCGTTTCTATTGCATGAGCCCGTACCTCCTCGGGAGTCACATGATGCGATCCCGGATAGAGGGTGACTCGATCTTGCCGCCTTTTTACTTGACCTGTTAAAGGATCAAATTCAGAAATCCGCTCCACCTCATCATCAAAAAATTCGATTCTAACAGCAAGATTATCTTCATATGCAGGAAAAATTTCCAAACAATCACCCCGCACGCGAAAAGTACCTCGAAAAAAGTCTAGATCATTCCGTTTGTAATACATTTCGACTAGGTGAAGGAGAATTTCATCTCGCCTTCTTGTTAAGCCTACATAGAAAGAGAGATGCATTTTGGCATAGTGTTCGGGCATTCCTAATCCATAAATACAGGAGACTGATGAAACAATTAAAACATCCTCTCTTTCCAAAAGAGAACGAGTGGCAGAAAGACGCATCTTGTCTATCTCCTCATTGATCGATAGATCTTTTTCGATGTAGGTATCAGAACGAGGAAGATAAGCCTCTGGTTGATAATAATCGTAATAAGAAACAAAATACTCAACGGCATTATTAGGAAAAAATCCCTTAAATTCTTGATAAAGTTGAGCGGCGAGCGTTTTATTGTGAGCCAAGACAAGGGTTGGTTTTTGAACCCTTTCAACTACATTGGCCATAGTGAATGTTTTTCCTGATCCGGTAATTCCTAGCAATACTTGACTTTGTTTCCCTTCTACAAGACCTTGTGTAAGTTTATCGATCGCTTGAGGTTGATCTCCCTTAGGGACAAAATCTGCTACAAGAGTAAAAGGCATTTAGGTCCCCCTTTCGCGCGCAATTCTGGAAATTTTATTCCATCCCCCCATCAAACCCATTGCGGCCCTCATCTCTTTTGCAGTTGCCTGCGCCCTCTCCCGCATTTTAAGGGTCCCTTCATAAATAATCGATTCAACGAATCCCTTTTTATTTTCATAATAAGCCCTTCTTTGCCGAATGGGATCTAAAAAAGCGTTTATTTTTTCCGCTAACACTTCTTTAACTTCTACATCGGAGATTTTTCCTTCCCTGTAGCGTTTTTTAAATTCTTCTACTTGAGAAATGTCGGAATTAAATGCGTCGTGATAAATAAAAATAGGATTTCCCTCAATGGTGCCTGGAACGTTAGCGTGAATCCGATTGGGATCGGTGAAGGTAGATTTCACTTTTTTGGCAACCGTTTTGACATCATCTGACAAAAGGATGCTATTACCGGCCGATTTGCTCATTTTTCCTTTTCCATCGGTCCCCATCAATGTGGGGACTTTACTAAGAAGAACCTCGGGTAGAGGAAAAACATCTCCATAGAATTGATTAAATTTTCGAGCAATATCTCGGGCAATTTCAATATGAGCCTCATTATCTTTCCCCACAGGGACCAAATGAGCTTGGGGCATTAAGATATCAGCCGCTTGCAAAACCGGATAACCAATGAGCCCAAAGGGAATGCTTTCTCCACTTAGGTGAGCATGTTTGGCCATCTCTTTGAGACTTGGCAATCCACTTAGACGATTGATCGAAACAAGCATTTCAAACATCAAGTTCATCTCATAAATTTCAGGAATAGCAGATTGAAGATAAATAGTAGATTTTTGAGGGTCTATTCCACAAGCCAGCCAATCTAAAACAACTTCTGTTATATGGGAACGCATTGAGAGAATGTGTTCTTTTTCTGGCTTTGTTGTAAGAGTATGGAGATCGGCAATGAAAAAATAACACTCATATTGTTCTTGAAGTTCTACTCGATTTTTAATCGATCCTACATAATGACCAAGATGAAGTTTTCCCGTAGGGCGATCCCCCGTTAAAACTCGTTTTTTTGTATTCATTTTATGACCTCTACCACGAGTAAGAAACATGCAACAATGATTGTGATCACCACGAGAGATCGGCCCCCAAAGACCCTCAACTCAGATTTCAAAAAATCCTTTTCTTTGACATACCGTTCAAAATAGACCATCAAAGCTGGAAGAATGGCAAGTAAGATTAAGACGAATATCCCGGCATATTGAAGAGCCAAAATAAAACCGTGAGGATAAGCAAAAGCAAAAACTAAAGGGGGAGCAAAAGTAAGAAAAATCAATCCTGCTTTTTTCCACCCTTTTTTTTCAATATGGAGCCCATCAGCCAAAAAGTCAGTCAAACTCAAACTAACGCCCAAAAGAGAGGTGATGATTGCAAAGAGAGAAAAGGCGTGAGCTGAAGTAGTCATCCATTTGCTTTGTATGATCGCTTGCAAATAAATAGTCGTCGGGAGTCCGCTCGCTCTGGCTTCAGCCAAACTATCTTTTCCGTAAGGAGGAATCACTCCAACAGCAAGCAAAAGCCAAAAAAGATAAATTAGAAAGGCAAGAAGACTCCCAACAAAAATAGCTTGTCGCAGCAGTTTCACATCATGATCGAGGTAAGTGGTGAGCGTAGGAATGATAATATGGTATCCAAAGGAGGTGACCACAACAGGAATAGCTGAAACAAATGGAGAGAAAGAGGCATGCAGATAAAATTCTCCTTTCACATAAGGAAACCCTAAAACTAAAAGACCCATATATCCTGCAGCGAGCCCCACAATGCAAAAACGATTGAGATAATCAACAGACCGTGTTCCAAAATAAAGAAAAAAGCTAAATAAACAAACAACCAAACTTGACCAGACATAACCGGAAAGGACCATATAATGAGAAAGGAGATGACTAAGAATTTCTCCACATCCCAAGATATAGGCGGCTGTCAAAGAATAGAGCAGAAAAAGATAGATGATCCAGGCTACGATTTCTCCCGGCCGACCAAGCGTTTTATGCATCATGGTAATCATATTTGTCTCACCAGGCAATCTCAGATTGACCTCCAAAAGGTAATAAGCCGTGAGCATCATATAGAGCCAAATAAAGCTCATTAAAACAATAGAAAGACCCAAACCTGCAAGACCAATGGTAGAGGGAATAGCCAGCATGCCAGCTCCTACAGTAGTGCCCATAATTAAAAGGGTTGCCCCCCAAAAACGATTTGTTTTCATGGGACGGCTTCAACATTTTTAGGAATAAAAGAGAAACCAAACTCCTGGGCAGCTTCCAAGCTAAAGATCGCAACGGCTACAAAAACAACAATGATCAATATCACCCTTCCAGAAGGAAGGATAGGAGGGGCTTCCTCTTTTTGCTTGTACCGGATCACCCAAATCATCAGGGCAGGAAAAATTCCAAACAAAATAACAGCGGAAAAACCTCCTGCCATATTAAGGGCGCGAATAAAAATTCCGGGATAGAGAAAAGCGAATAAAAAAGGAGGAATCAGAGTGAGTCCAACCAAGACGACGCGTCCAAATTTCTCTTTGGGAATTTTAAGCCCATCAGCAAGAAAGTCGACCAAGCTTAATGATTGAGTTAAGAAAGAGGTCATGATTGCAAAAAGAGCAAATATTTGAGCTACGTACACCACAATGTTTCCCTGAACAATTGAGCGTAAAGCTTCGGTGGCAGCTTGCCCCTTATCAAGGGCATCTAAAAGTCCTGCCCGTCCCTGCGCGGGTATAATTCCTAACATCACTGCCTGCCAAAGCAAGTAAATAACCAAGGGAATAAAACTACCAATGATTATTGTAGTTCGAAGACGTCTTGGATCTCCTTTAAAATACATGGCGAGGGAAGGGATCATATTGTGAAAACCAAAAGAAATGATGATGACAGGAAGAGCAGCAATTGAATAAGAGAAATGGTGGGCCAAGAGGAGCTCTAGTTTAGAATAAAAACTTCCAATTCCCAGCAAAGCAAAATAGGCAATGAAAAGCCCCACCATCAGAAAACGATTCAAGTAGTCAACGGAACGGGTTCCAATGATCAGAAACACAGAAAAAATGGCTGTGAAAATTAAGCTCCCGGCCCACGGAGGGAAAGGGATCTGAAAAAAATCGAAGATCACCCCTTGTAAAATTCCTCCGCTTGCCGCGATATAAGCAATGGAAAGAGAATAAAAAAGAAAGAGAAAGAAAAACCAGGTGAGGATCTTCCCGATGGGGCCCAACGTTTTTTCTGCAAGAGAGATTAAGCTCAAATCGTATCCCAAGGCAAGATTGGCCTCAAGAAGCAGGAGACTTGTTGTGGTCATGAAGAGCCAAGCGACTACAAACCATAAGAGGGAAGGGAAAAATCCCCCTAAACCTGTGCTTACCGGGAGGGCAAGCATCCCTGCTCCAATGCAACTTCCAGAAAGAAGAAGGATTCCGCCTAAAATACTTCCTTCTTTAAATCGAGAGGAGAGCACAGCTGACATAAATGAAACTATTCTTTTTTAATTTGGTTAGTTTATCTGAAAGAACAATTGATCTCTATACTAAATTAGAGCCTGTTTGGAAAGTCCTACAGCATATTGTAAAGCTATTTTATTTCTGAAAGAAATTTTTCATATATCTCGGTTCTGCTATGCTCTGAGGACAATTAAAAATAGACTTATTTCCTCACTATCAAGGTATTGGCAGATCACCAAAGTGGGGGCACAAAAAAATACTTGATGTGATTTTTTACATTCTCAGGACTGGATGCCAATGGTGTTATACTCAGGTAATTTTAGTTTGAGAATTTATGATATAAAATTTTTGAACCAATAAGCTTTTTAACTCCCCGTAAAAGCTGGGTATTGA
>JAGRNW010000070.1 GCA_020440555.1 Chlamydiia bacterium | reverse complement strand
CTCATGATTACCCATCGCCTCTACAAAGGCATCTGTTACATGCTCCTTTCTGCAACGGGTCTCTCCGTTTCCATTCTCTTTGTCAAGCTTGCCTCTCCTTTTTTTTCCTTTTACCAGCTTGCTTTTCTTCGTTTTCTCATTCCTCTTCTTATTTTGATTCCATTCGTTACGCAAGCTAAAAGTCGTTATCTCATTTTAAAAACATCTCGCATCAAGGCTTATTTTTTAAGAGCCTTATTGGTCGCTGTGGGGCAGCTCTCTATTTTTTATTATATTTCTAGAAGCAGTGTTCTCAATGCCATCGTTCTTCTCAACACCGGTCCTCTCTTTATTCCTATTCTCACTTGGATTTTTCTTAAGCATCCCTTACGTATTTCTACGATAATCAGTATCCTTATTTCTTTTAGTGGAGTTCTTCTCATTTTAGGCCCTGATCAAGGTCTTTTTACGTTATTAAGTTTCGCGGGTCTGCTTGCTGGTTTTTGCAATGGGGCCTCCCAAGTAGTTTACGGGTATAATGTGAGCGAAGAGGCAAACATTGTGAGTCTTTTCTATCTTTATTTTTTTACCACTTTTTTAACCCTTTTCCCCTTTCTATTTTATGTCACAAGCACTGGCTTTGATAAGCTCGAGCTTTCCATGATTTCTTATCAAGGACTGCCCATGTTCTACGTATTTATGACGGCCATCATGAGTCTCGGGAACCAAATCTTCAGAGGAATGTCATACAAAATGGGAAAACCTGGTACGATGGCAGTTTTTCTCTATCTATCCGTTGTTTTGGCCGGGTTATGGGATTGGCTCTTTTTGGGGGTTGTTCAGTCTGTTTCTACCATTATAGGCGCTCTGCTTGTGATCTTTGGAGGAACCCTTAAAGGAATCATGATTTACATTCATCTTAAAAAACATCATTCTAAGTCTAGTCTTAAATAGTTCTTGTAGATACAATGCAAAACAAAAAACATTCGGGGTGCTTATGTTGCGAAAAATATTTTTTTCTTTGTTAATTATATCTTTTTATTTTTGTCATTTATCTGCTATCGAATTAAATAAAGCCTTTGATATGCGTCAGCTCAAAGGTAAACGGGTTGGCTATTACACAGGCTCCTTCGATCCCATCCATTTGGGTCATCAGCATCTTATTATCAGTGCTCTAACTAATGATCATGTCGATTATGTGTTAGTCTATCCGGTTCCGGGCGGTGATAAGCTGAAGTCAAGATTGGATTTTAAGACGCGTTTGGAGATGATCGCGACGATATTTAAGGATCATCCTCAAGTTTTATATACAAAATGGACTCCAAAACAAATTCAAGATCGGTTTGCTAAATATCGAAATACGATTGAAATCGTAGGAATCATCGGTTCGGATGTCGTTGATAGACTGATAGCCGATGATGCAACCATCGAAAAATATCGAGAGGCATGCATGCCTGGTCGAAAGCTTAAACCGAAACATTACAATGATACAACTGGAGCTATTACAGCTCTTAAACCTGATGCATTTATTGTGGGTTTAAGGGAAAAAGTGGCTTTTGGTCGTACAATTGGGGACCGCCCAATTAAAGCTTTTATTGCCAGCTCTAATCTTTCCTCTTCAGAAGTGCGAAAGGCTGTGAGCGCTCACCTTCCTTTCAAACATATGCTTGATGAAAAAGTAGAAACATTTATTTGTCAACAACATCTCTATCAAAAAAGAGAGAACAAAGTTCAATAACACTGGTGAAGGTAAGATTTTTTTGAGTTTTAGATTATTAAAGAAAAAACAGTCATTGCTTGATTTAATTTGCTTATATACAATTAATCCCCATGATGCAGATTTTAAATTTTTTTAATGACAAATTAACTCTATATTTAGTTTTTCCGGCGGTTTTGTTATCGGGATTTTATTTGACGATTCGGCTCAAGGCAGTGCAAGTCTTTCGACTCAAAATGAGCTTTAAGGAGATTTTTTTTTCTCAAGATAAAGGAGAGGGGAACGTTTCTCACTATCAGGCAGTCAGTAGCGTTTTAGCAGGAAGTTTTGGAACAGGAAATATCTCAGGAATGGCCGTGGCTTTAACCCTCGGGGGGCCTGGAGCCCTCGTTTGGATGTGGGTCTTTGCCTTTTTGGGGGCTGCTATCCAATACGCTAGTTGTCTTTTGGGGGTTAAATATCGAAGAAAGAATGAAAAAGGCGACTATGTGGGGGGGCCTATGTACTATCTGCGGGATGGTTTGGGGCTTAAAAGAGTCGCTAGTTGTTTTGCAATTTTAGTGATTTGTGCCGGCTTAGCCTGTGGAAATCTAGTTCAAATGAATTCGATCGCTCTCCCGCTTGCCAAAATTGGAATTGCCCCATGGATCAGTGGCAGTGTCATCGCTTTTTTTGTAGCTCTTGTGATTTTAGGTCGTTCCGAGCGGTTATCTCTAGTCGCTTCATCTATTGTTCCGTTAATGGCTCTTCTTTATCTTGGAGGAGCAGCTGTGATTTTGATACTTAATTTTGACAAAGTTGGATCAGCCTTGTTGCTGATTCTTACATCTGCTTTTAAAAATGGAGATCCTTTCTTCGGAGGGGCTGCAGGATGGGGGATGGCGCAGGCGATGATCAGTGGTTTTGATCGGGCGATTTTTGCCACTGATGCAGGGACCGGCTCAGTTCCTATTTTGCAAGCAAACGCACGGACACGTGACCCAGTCATTGATGGGGTGGTTACGTTGTTGGCCCCTTTTCTAGTGATGCTAGTCTGTACAGCGACGGCTCTTGTGATTCTTGTGACAGGGGAGATGGGAAAAGCTGAAAGCACTAATCTTGTGCTAGGGGCTTTTCAACGAGTTTTTGGTTTCAATATGGGAGGATTGATTGTGATATTTTCCCTCGTCCTTTTTGCCTATACCACCATTTTAACCTGGGGTACTTGTGCTCTTCGAGCTTTTGAATTTCTCTTAGGGACAAAGGGAAGCAAAATTGTTCAACTGGGATATATCGCCCTTGTTCCAATTGGAGCGTTCATGAAAGTGGGGACAGTTTGGTTAATTGCAGATATGACCTTATCTCTGATGCTTCTGTTAAATCTCTTTGGGATTTTTGGATTGCGCAAAGAGATTATTGTTGATACAAAAGAATTTTTCTTTGATAAAATGAAAGCTTGAGTAGAATGGTGCTATGAAGTTAACAAGTGGCGCATTTTCTGATGGGGAAAATATTCCCCGTGTGTATACATGTCAGGGAAAAAATATCAATCCTCCTCTTGCCATTTCGAACGTTCCAACGGAAGCCAAAAGTTTGGTGTTATTGATGGACGATCCCGATGTTCCTGAATATATCCGTGCTTCCAGGATGTATGATCATTGGGTAGTTTTTAACATCGATCCAAAAACTTCGATGATTGAAGAAAATAAGGGACCTTTTGCAACGATGGGTCAAAATACGGGAGGGACCAATGAGTATCAGGGACCTTGTCCTCCTGATCGGGAGCATCGGTATTTTTTCAAATTATATGCTTTAGATGTTCTTTTAGATTTAAGCGATGGTTCTACTAAGGCTCAGGTAGAAAAAGCGATGAAGGGACACATTTTAGATCAGACGACCCTCATGGGCCGCTATGTGAAGTCCTGATTCGTCTTATGCAAAAAATCTACTTGTAAGAGGCAAAATGTTAGCCAAGCTGATGCCTCAAGGTGTTTCTGTATCATGAATTGGGTAAGAAACTTTTGATAACCAAGCACCTTCTATTTTTAAAGAGTTTTCCTCCACAAGTTTCACTCGTCTTTGCCAATAGTATTCTCCATAATCATAAGTGATCTCTTCCCCAATCTTAATAGCCTTGCACGCCCGAATCACTACACGAAAAATTCCCCCATGAAAAACGCAGATCGCCTCAGCATTTGGTAAATCGCTGTGGTTAATAAATCGAGTGAAATTTCCCCTCTTCTCGCTATCGATAGTAAACGCTTTAAATTGTAGTTTTAAAGGGCGAGGATACATAAAACAATAATCATTGACATTATGAAAAAAATGATTTCGCCTGCGCAATAACCCTGCGTATTCTCCAATGAATTGCCATTTTTTAAAAGGCTCATCAGCAAACATTCCATATCCTATCTTTTCATGGATCCAACGCAATGCAATGTTCGGAATTTTTTCGGCATCAAGATCCAATCCATGGTATGATCCAAGCCATTTAGCTAGACGATCGATCTTACCCTTTCGATCAGCTTTTGCGCAGGTACTCCGGATAAAATTTTCCACCTCCTCATTTTCAAAAGTAAGTTGAGGGGTATAGTGAATTTCAAACAATCTCTCCAAATGAGATCGGCCCACAACTCGATCTTGGGGAGGGTTAACAAGAGAAATTTTGATCATTCAAACCTAATCGCTTTAGCAACAGTATGTTGGAGAGCAATACTGATCTCCAAGGAATGTGCTGCTTCTCCAAGCTTTTCTTTAACTACTTGTAAAGCGGTGGCTGGATGATTACACTCTTCGGAAAGGTGGGCCAAGTGAACGTGACGCAATTTGGGATGAAAAACGTGTTTAAGAAGATTGCCACATTCTTCATTACACAGATGACCTGCCCTTCCCAGGACTCGTTGTTTGTAGATCATCGGACGGGGACAAGCATGAACCATTGATGGTTGATGGTTCGCCTCTAGGTACAGGTAATCGCACTCTTTAAGAGTATTTTTTACAAGTGTTGTGGGAAATCCAAGATCGGTGCAGATTCCGATTTTGAGTGATGCTGTTTTGATAGTGAACATGACTGGATCGACAGTGTCATGTTGAACACTAAAGGGATGGATTTCAAGATCTCCAAAGGTAAAGGTCTCTCCTGTAGTAAAAATCTTAAATTGAGGCATTTGTTTTAGATAAGTATAAATGCCCTTGGCTGTTCCGCTGTTGGCCAAAACGGGAATTTTTTTTCGAAGAGCTAGAACTTTTAATCCCTGAATGTGATCAGAATGTTCGTGGGAAACAAGGATCGCTTGGATTTCATCGAGATCAACACCAATTGAGGCAAGTTTGGTTTTGGTTGCTTTTCCACTGAGCCCACAGTCAATGAGAATTTTTGTTTGATGTGTTCCTAGGTAGATGCAGTTTCCTTTTGAGCCTGATGCGAGGGGACAAAACCCTTTCATATTATACTATAGCTGTTCTTCTTCTTTTTCTTCTTCTTTTGTATAGATCACTCTTCGCGGTTTGGCTCCCTCTTGGGGTGTGATGATTCCCATCGATTCAAGTTGATCCATGAGCGATGCAGCGCGAGCATATCCGATTTTCAATTTTCTCTGCAAAAACGTTGTTGAAGCAGCTCCCGTTTCGATCACAAGTTTTTTTGCTTCACCATAAAGAGCATCTTTTGTTTCCTCTTCATGTTCAAATCCTGTTGGAAGTTCTCCTTCATCACGGTATGTATCAAAGGAGGGAATTAAATAACTGACAGGCATTTGAGCAGTGACAAACTCTATCACTCTATTGATATCCTCATCTCGGATAAATGCCCCTTGGGCACGCATTAAGTTTGAGGTTCCTGGAGGTAAAAAAAGCATATCTCCATTACCGAGCAGAGATTCTGCTCCGGTTTCATCAATGATGATTTGGCTGTTAACGCGACTGGACACCTTAAAGGCAATTCTGGAAGGAAAGTTGGCTTTAATGAGACCGGTGATCACTTCTCTTGAAGGGCGCTGGGTGGCCAAAATCATATGAATTCCTACAGCGCGAGCCATCTGAGCGATGCGGGCGATGGGGGTTTCAATATCGCTGGACGAAATCATCATCAAATCAGCAAGTTCATCGATAATGACAACAATATAGGGAAGTTTTTTTGGAGGGGGTTCATCAAATGTTTCTTCAAGTTCTCGATCTCTTTTACGCGTATTATATCCAATCACATTACGAATAGAAAAACGGCGGAAGAGCTCATACCGTTTCTCCATTTCTTTGACTAACCAAAGGAGGGCTTGTCTTGCTCCGTGTGCTTCTGTGATCACAGGAGCGAGCATATGAGGTAGCTGACTATATCCTGTGAGTTCCACTTTTTTGGGATCGACCATTAGAAGTTTAATCTCATCTGGACGAGCATTCATCACAATGGACATCACAATAGTGTTGATCGAAACTGATTTTCCAGATCCTGTTGCACCGGCGATGATCAAATGAGGACATTTGGTTAGATCGCTCGCCATATCTTCGCCTCCTACTAGTTGTCCAAGCAATAGGGGAATCTGAAATTTCCTCTTTGACCCTTGATAGTTTTCGAGCATCCGCCTGAAACTCACCTCTTGGGGGTGTGGATTAGGAACTTCAATTCCAACGGCCGCTTTACCAGGTATGGGAGCGATGATTCGAATCGATTTGGCTTGCATGTTAAGAGCGATGTCCCGTTCAAGAGCTTTTATTTTTTGAACTTTCACTCCAATAGCAGGGTGAACTTCAAAAAGGGTGATAGTGGGGCCCGAGTGAATATCTCCTACCTTTGCCTCAATTCCAAAACTCAGTAGGGTTTCTTCGAGAACATTTGCATGTCGTTTCAAATCAGAGGCAAGCTGATTCTGATCTTCAATTTTTACTTCAGTGAGTAACGAGGAGGGAGGGAGTTGGTAGCCAGATAAGCCGGTTGAGGTTGGAGGTTTTGGTAGTGTCATTTGGGGAGCGGAGGTGGTCATCGCTTGCCTGATTGGTGGTGAATTGATGAGTAGGGGTCTTTCAAAAATCGCTTGATGATCTCCTTTGAAGGGATGAGATGGAGTAACAAGGGCAGCTTTTTCCTTTTGTCTTGCAGAAAAGATAAATTTACAAAAAGAGAAAAACCAATGCCCCACTTTCTGAGGCGGAGTTCGGGTGATAAAAAGGAGGGAGGATCCCAAAAGAAAGACAAAAAGGAGAAGGGCGCCCACATTGCCAAAGTAGCTGATAAAATTAAATGTCTTTGCATCCGCACACACATGATAGAAAGGGACTCCACCTAGATAGGTGCGTTCAAAAGACAGAAAAGAAGTGGTTTGATCGGGAATCGTATCGGTATAGACAATTGCTTTAAAGCGATGAGCCAGGTTAGGGAAGCAAAAGGTAAGATAGGAAAGCAGCATACCAAGGGAAGTGAGAAGTAGGACGAACGAAAAAAAACTCAATCGTGGATAGGGGATGGGACGGTTTAAAACGAAATGATATCCCAGCCACAAAAGATAGCAAGGGATTAAAAATGCGCTTAAACCAAAGAGATAATCAGCTGCAAAACCAAGGGCATAGCCAATAAGTCC
>JAGRNW010000006.1 GCA_020440555.1 Chlamydiia bacterium | reverse complement strand
GTGTAAAATATAATTTTTTCGGGCACCGGCACGGGCACGCTCACGGGCACGAAACTAACTTATGCAAGATGTCTATTCGAAGAATTGATTGAAGTGGAATGAGTATAGACTATCAGAAAGATTCTGAACAGGTTCTAACACAAAGAACGTATTCCAAGCCACTGTTCCCACAATCAGTCCTAATACACACACACCATTAGCCCACCAATTCACCCGTTCTCTGTACAAAAGCTGTGCCCACACATTGCACAAAAGGATGATCGATACAGAAAAAATTGGAAAAATCATGGCATTTTCCCAAATATTTGCCACCTGTGGCGCCAAAATCAAAAAAAATGTGCATGCTCCATTAGTGATCCCTCCCATAAATCCATAGCCCATCTCGGCTTTATTAGGAATACGACTCTCTTTTGTCAAATAAACAACCCATTGAAATAAAGCTCCTACGAACAATACTGCTGGCATAAACCATTCCAATTTCATTGTATCGACAGCTACAGTAAGCAGTGGAGAGACTGGAAGTTCTCCCTTTTTTAATAGAAGCGCCCACCACTGCAAGTACACCAAAAATAGAGCATGCATCACCAAAATAAAAATCACAAAAAAGAACCATCTAGCTTTATTCGAGTTTTCCTCCAAACTCCATCCCGCCCAAAAAAGACCTATCACTACAAGAACTGAGCCAATTCCATTGTAGAGAGTATACGCATGACCATAAACAGGGCCGAAAAGGAGCACCATTAAGATAGCTGGGATCACTGAGGCTGTATTCAAAAAAGCAAATGAGAGCCCTGGGGGACCATTTTCAAGAGCTTTCCCAATGCCCCACATCAGAAGGCCGAATAAGATCCCACCAATGAGTCCCAGATACACTGTTGGCCAACTCCAGGCAAAATTTCCTGTTCTAAAAGGGTTAAGAGCAATCATCACAAAAAAAGAAAATGTCATCTGTACCAGAAGATAGGCCCGCGTTGAACCCCCTGCATCAATACTTTTGCGCATGCAAAAATTTGCCGTTGTTGCGAACAATCCAGCTAACAAAACAAAGAAAATTGCCATATCAGTTGACCTTTTTTATATGAAAGGAGGGTCATTTTAGCTTTTTTTCAAAAAAAATCCAAAGCTCCTCGTAGAAAAAGTTGCAAATCTCGCCTGGCTCGTTAAAATGTTCTCATGATGTGTGTCCTTCCAGCTTTTTCGCTTCCCCTTGCGGCTTATGAAATCTCTATCACTGAGGAAGAAACTCTTTTTGTGAGGAGAATTGTGGCGTTTTGGAAAGATCGAGAGTACCTCTTTGCAAAACGACAAATCGATGAGTTTTTAGAAAAATTTCCAAGCAATCCTTATTCCAATTCCTTGTATGCCATGCGAGGAGAAATCGCTTTAATTGAGGGAAATTGTCGGGATGCCCTTGTTTATTTTGACAAGATTCAAGATCCTCAGGAGGCTTTAGCTGTCAGACTTAAGCGATGTCATGCCCTCTATCTATTAAAAGATTATACAAAACTAAAGAATTGTCTTCCCTACATCTTAAAGGATCCCCTTTCAAAAGAAGATCATGACTTTTATCATTTTTATTACGCCGAGTCCCTATTTCGGCAAGCGGCCTCTTTGTTCAATCAAGGAGGCGAAAACGTCTTGATCGCCAAAGGATATTGCGAGGAAGCAATTCCCCATTATGAAGGGATTCTTGATGGAGAACTTGCCCTTCACGCCAAAATTGCGCTCGCCGAGATTTATCGTTTGCTCGGCAATTATACACAAGCAGCCGATTTGTACCTCGCTTTAGCGACCCATCTCAAAGAAAAAAATGATCCCCTTAAAGAGTCTCTTCTCCTCCATGCTGGAAAAATGCTTTCAAAGTTTGATACAAAAAAAGCTTTAGAAGCTTTTTCTCATCTCACCCGCTTTGGGAAGAAAAAACAGAGCACCGCTGCTCTTTTATGGGCCAATCTCCTTGCAGATGAAGGCCTTTGGACGGATCTCCTTGAATCTCAAGAAGAAATCTTTGGAAAACTTGCTCCCGATAAAATTTCTTATTTCCACTCTCTCCTGGGAAAGGGATATTTTGCACTTGCTCAATACGAAGAGGCCATCGAGCATTTAGAGGCTTATTTGCTGGAAAATGCGACCGGAGAGGAGGAGAGAAATGCTCTGGTTCGCCTGATCGCATGTTACAAGGAAACAGGGACCCTTGATAAATTGGAACTCACCACCTTCCAATATATGCGTCATTATGGAAATGATCCCCGTCTTTGTGATGAATTAGCGAAAGTACAGCTTTTACGCTCTTTTGCTCTCAGAGAAGCAGGGAAACTCTCCCCAGCCCTTGAACAACTCGATACCCTTATTGACCATTACCTCAAATTAGACAATCCTAAACTTGCCCCTTTCGTCAAAGAAGCGCTGGTCGAAAAATCTACTCTTCTTTTTACAAATAAACGCTGGATGGAGGCCTATACAACCTCATGTCTTTATTTCTCTCATTTCCCTAAAGGAGAACACTCTCGTTATCTTTTGAAACTTAATATTTCGAGCCTTACCCAATGCATCACCCAATCAGAAGGCCAGGGGGTATTGGCAAAAAATGCTCCTCTTTATATGAATCTTATCACGGAACTAAAAAATGCTTCCGAAGCCCTCCACCTCTTTTCTCTTGAAGAGATTAAAAATTTTGAACACCTTCTTGCAAAGGCTTACTATTCTTTGGGGGAGACACAAAAAGCCATCCCCATTTTAAATCGTCATTTAAGTCAAAATCCTACTAGAGAGCTGGCTGCCAATCTCAATTTTGATCTAGCCTTCTGTTATATCAAAGAAAACAGAGCTCCAGAAAAAATAGTTGCTTATGGAGAACGAGCCCTCACATTAGCCATTCATCCCCACAGAGAGACTCGCATGCTTCATCTTGGTCTTTTCAATGCTTACGTTGAAATGGCAAACAATCTGAATACTGAAGGAAAAGTGCAAGCTGCGAATCATCTCTATCAGGCGGTGTTTGATTTTCCCAAAGAAGAAAATACCCATCCTGTCTCTCTTGAAAATCTTCTATGGCTCGCCCACTACTACTACGACCGCCGCGAGATAAAAAAAGGAGTTCAAACTTTCGAACATCTTCTGAATCTCAACAAAAAATCCTTTGAACTTCCTCCTCGTTTGCTTTTTCTCGAACCTGAAATCCTTAAACTCGCCGATCTTTATGGATGGGATGGACAATCGAATAAACAACTGAAACTTCTTCAGGATCTATTGACTCTTCAGCTTGGACATCCCGATTGGCCATTTGTCTGCCGCCTTAAAACTGAATGTGCCATTGCCGATTTTTACTATGAGAAAGGAAATCATCACGAAGCTCTTCTTCACTACTCCAACATTGAAAAACAATCTGTTGCCCTTGATATTGGAGTGATTTATAAAGCTCGGTTACAAACGGCTCGCCTCCTCTATGAACAACTCGAACCCTCATCCAGAACTCAACAATCGAAGGAAGTTGTCTCAATTTTGAAGAAGTTGAAAGATCTTCAGGTGCGTAAAATCTTGGCGTATGAACCTATTCATCTCGAAGCTGCTCTTGATTATGCCTCCATTTACTCCCAAACAACGGAAGAAGAAGAATCTGCTTTTTGTTATCTCAGACTTTTAAAGCAACTCAAAAATGATTTTTCTTCCCGGCAGGATATTTGGGCCAAAGACTACCATGCGAGCTTCCATCTTCTACCCGAAAAAGCTGCGATCTATAACAGTTACATGCGGTATATTGATGCGGTGATTCTTCTCGCCGAAGGGGATCGAGCTCATCTGCTTGGAAACGCAACCCTTGCCAAAAATAAAAAGAGTGCGGGAACGGCATTAATGGACACCCTTAAGGAACCTCTTTCTCCCTATCTCAAAGAAAAAATAGGGATAAAACAATGAAGGAGAGGCATCGAAACATTCAGAAATTTTTTCTTGTTTTAGCAGTGATAGCAGCCTTTGGCCTCCATGGTGGAGCGCTCTATTTTCTCTATGATCTTTCGATTCCCCTCGCAGACCATGGTGTCAAAAAAAATTTATTCTATTTAACCTTAGGAGAAAGGCGGGAGTTAAACTCCAACCGAAATCAAGATCTTTCTGATCTCTTTTTACATTTTAGGGAAAAATTCAATCGAGTTGTTGAGGTTAAGGAGGAGTTTGCATCCCTCTCCCCTGAATTTGCTCCTCCTCCTCCCATTTGCTTTGGCGAAGAGACTGCTGTTCCAACATGCGATCATCCATTATCTCCTTCTTTTGCTTTTGACTATCCATCAGAGAATCAAGATTTTCTTTCTGATGAACACCCTGATGAGCAGATGGTGCTAAATCTTCCCGACCCTGCAGCCCTTCTTCCCAAAGAATTAGAGCGAGCCTTTATAGCTGCAAAGGGTGAGGTAAAAGATGCAAGCGAGTTTGTTGAAGATAAAGGATTAAATCTTGGAATCACCGAATCTGAGGTTCCTTCGGGGATGGACGTAACAAACCATTCAGGTCTCCTCATCGAATCAGGCGACGAATGGGGGAGGACGCCTCCTCTCAATTTTTCTACCCAACCAAGCTTCAATCTGGATATCAGGGGAGGGCCTCCTGAAGTGATCCCCCCTCCTCATGCCTCTATTTTCTCATTGATTAAGCGAAATGCAAATGATGATATTGCCTGCAGCGAACACTTTGACATGACCGTCGAATATACTCCCAAATGTTCCCGTCCCGGTTACGTATTTAAAATTACCCTTCTCCCCAAAAAAGAAATCACCTTTCGAAGGATCCATCATAACTTCTTCTTTCTTCTTGATAGATCTAATTCTATGCTCAGAAATAGATACAATATGACTCGTCGAGCGATTGCTGAGGCACTTTCCCTTTTAAAATCTGGTGACACATTTAATATTTTGGTTTTTGATGACCGTGTGACACGCCTTAGCCCAGATAATCTTCCTTGGACCCCTGAAAACGTTGCTAAAGCCCGTCTTTTTCTCGAAAGGCAACCTTATGGCAGTTTTTTTTCAAAAACTGATCTGTATGCTTCTTTAGAAAAAATTCTCCCCAAGGTTGTTTCAGATACTCAAGTGAATACAGCCATTCTTTTTACGGATGGAGAGACCTACCTCTCTAACGAGAAGCAACGAATTCTAATTGGAAAGTGGACCAGAGAAAACGGTGGACGAGTATCTCTGTTCAGCATCGCCTCGGGGAGGGGAAATAATCTCCCTCTTCTTGAGCTCCTTACAACCTTCAATAAAGGAAAACTTGTCTATGCCCCTGAACATGAACAGGTCAAACAACGTCTTGTTCAACTGATCAAAAGAATCCGCAATCCTGTTGGCAAATCTGTGGTGGCAACTGCCGTGACTCTCGATGAAAAAACGGTGGTTCTTCTTCAGCCGAAAAACTGTCGCCTTCCTGATCTTTACCATGACCGCCCTTTTATTCTTTATGGTTCGACTAACCGTCTTTCGGACTTTACTCTCTTTTTACAAGGGAAGTATTATGACAGGGGGTTTGATATTAAAAAGAGAATTTCTTTTAAAAATGCTGGCAATGGGACCCTTTCTTTAGAAAGAGAGTGGACGAAACTCCTTGCAAACGATTATTTCGAACGGTATTTCAAAGATGGAGACACCACTCATCTCGAGTCGGCCCAAGAACTCTTAGGTCCATTGAATATACCCGTCCCATTTTTGACGAGGTAAACATGCAAATTATTGGTGGAAAATACAAAAAGAAGAAATTACGCTCCCCAAAAGGCAAGGAAGTGCGCCCAACAAGCAGCCGATTGAGAGAAACTATTTTTAATCTTTGCCAAGGAAACGTAGAGGGGGCCGATTTTCTCGATCTTTTTGCAGGATCAGGAGCTATTGGTCTCGAAGCACTAAGCCGAGGAGCAGCTCATGTCATATTTATCGAAAAATCTCGGGGAGTTTCAAAAATTATCAAGGATAATATCGATGCTCTTAAAGAATCTGAAACTACTCAAGTGATCATAGGGGATGCTCTTCATGCTCTTGAAAAATTTGCCAAAAGCAAAAAAAGATTTGATATTATCTTTGCCGACCCACCCTACGGTCTCGGCCTGGGAGAAGAAATAGCGAAATTGATTGATCTGGGGGATCTTTTAAAAAAAAATGGAACTCTTTATATCGAAGATGAAGAATCAACGCCTGATCTAGAACCCCATTTCGTCCATTTAGTATTATATGACAGCCGAAAAATAGGGCGAGCGTGGCTCAAAACCTATAAAAAAAGATGATTTTTTTAGACTCATTCCACTTTTTGAAGTGGAATGGGTCTATAGGAATTCGGTTAAATTTTTCATTAAGATTGATTCAGAACAATCTTCTTAACCTGAGTTTTGGGTTGTCTTCCTCGGATTCAGAGGAGTTTGCTCCGCAAATCTTGGGATTTTCAGACGAAGTAAATGGCCAAGGGCCCTTTACGAGTCTAAAAAGCACAAGAGGTGCAAGCAAACTCACTGAATCCGAGGGAGAAAAACCCAAAACTCGGGTTCTTAAACTAAATCCGCCTGAGCGTAGGACTGATGTCTGCGAGACAACATATACCCAACCAATACCACCAAACAAAACCAGCCCCATCTGATAAGGCTTACCATTTGAAAAGGAGAAGAAAATTCTTTTAAAACAGCAGCCATCAGACTGAAAACAAGCATAGGAAGAATAAAATATTTAATAGAAATAAATGCCAAAGTTCGTCGATTATTCAGCATCCAGACCGCATCGCGGCTGACCACCTGCGAAATCATTAAAAAAATCACAATCTCACCAATTCCACACATCAACATCGTATTGCCAAGTACCATAGGTGCCATTGCCCCAATCACATGCTGTCCATTTCCCATACAAAAAGGGATGGCTAGAAGTGTGACAATTCCCATAGCAATTGCTACCGCTACTTTACGACTTTTGCGGAACTCCACTTCAAAATTTCCAGCTACATTCTCCACAATCGAAAAAACCCCTGTGATGCCTGCGATGAAAACACAGAAAAAAAAGATAGGCCCCACAATGCGGGAGATCACTTCTCCAAATTGAGCAAGAATCATCGGAAAAATCACAAATCCAATTTCAAAGGCCGAGTCGCTTGTGACAATCGATGAAAGGGGGATATCCCCCTTTGTACTCATATAACCAACGCAACCAAAGATAGCAAAGCCAGATAGAAATGAGATCACAAAGTCTCCAATGGCCACTCTGACCATGGCACGAGGAATACTAAAGGTTGAAGGGTTATGCCTGGAGTAACCCGTTACAATACCTAGTCCAAGAGAGAGACTAAGAAAAACCTGTCCAAACACATCACGCCAAAGAGTCCAACTTTTGAGTTCAGCAAAATCAGGAATCAAAAAGTTTTTAAAACCTTGCAAAGCCCCCGGAAGGAAGCAGGAGGTCAACATAAAACTCACAACCAAAACCGCAAGCAAGGGGAGAAAAATGGAACAAAGTTTTTCCACACCCGTTTGAATATTACGAGCTAGAATAACCCAAGCGATGACTGAAACAATCAATGTGGAAATAAGAATTGATCCTGCAAATCCACCCAAAACTCCAATGGAGCCCGAATCGTGCAAAAAAGTCTGTTTAAAAAAGAAGGCAGTGTCATGGCCAATCATGCCAGCAGCAGAAAAATAGCTATAAGCCACGGCAAATCCCGTGAGGACAATATAAAACCCTCCAATAGTTGCGCAGGTCAAAACTCCCAACCATCCCAACATTCTACCCGACGTACCCGCAATATTTCCCATTGCAGAAACAAGAGGTAAACGGGTCTTTTGACCAATAATCCCTTCCAAAAAGAGCATAGGAAGCCCAATAATTGTATGGGCGAGAATGTAGGGAATTAAAAACGCCCCCCCTCCATTTTTGTAACAAAGGGCGCTAAAGCTCAAAATATTAGCAAAACCGATTGCAGAGCCGATCATCGACCAAATATAGCCCGACTCTTTTTTCCATGTATCTTGTGTTGTTGACATTGTTTCTCCTAGACTTATGAAAAATATTTATAAAAATACTGAAATAACAAAAAGTCATGCCCCAAAGGGCAGGAGAAGGCTAGTAGAAATTTGATGAAGAATAAGGTTCATCGTTAATTATAGTACAAAACTCGGGGCCATTCTAACAGATTGACGGAAAAACACTCAAGACGTTATTTTTTTGCAAAATTTTTCTTATCTCCTATTCTCTTATCCATGACAAAGGTCTGTAGAAGTTTAGGAGTTCCATCCTCATGATACTTATTAAATTTACCATGTTTTTTTCCCTCCACATACTCCCCCTCAAAGGTCAGATAACCTTCCATATTCCACTCTTTACAGATCCCATGAAGCTTATCTTGACAATAGGAATAAATCGAAGCCACTGATCCGTCATCAAAAAATGTTTTTTCTTCTCCCTCTTTGAGATCGTTTTGAAAGGGGACTGTTTTATGAATTTTTCCGTTGGGAAAATAACTCTTTGCCAACCCCTCTTTGTGGTCTGCTAAAAAATCAACCGTCATCATTAGAAGTCCGTCGGGAGAGTAAAGCGTAGCCCTTCCTTCTTTGAGGCCATTTTTATAGAAAGTACTCGCTAGTTTGGTTCCTGAAGGGGCATATTCACGCATCTCCCCTTCAAGAAGATCATTTTTAAAAATGGCTTCCATATGCTTGACTTTTGCTCCATTTTCATTGGGAGGATACATCACCACATGAGGCCCCTCACGCAAGTTATTTTTGTAGGTGGTGATCACATCTTCTCCCTGTTCATTCATTTTGAAATACCGACCTTCAAGGCGACCCTTTACATAAAAGGCTTCTTCAAGAAGTTGTCCAGTCTCATCCCATTGTTTCTTGTCTCCCTCAAGCGCTCCATGTTCATAATGAATGACCCCTCCCAACGTTCCGTTAGAATGGTAAAATTCCATCCGGCCATGAAGATTCCCTTCAAAATAATGATAGACTCGGGCGATTTGTCCAGCTTCACCCGCTTCCTGGGGAGGATAATATTCTCTATGTTCTCCAACAGGCACTCCATTCTCATACTCCAAAAAGGCCTTGGGAGATCCATCGACATAAAAACTTTCATACTTCCCCTCAAGAAGGTCATTTGCAAAGAGGGCAATTGATTGGAGCTGGCCATTCTCGTAAAATTTCTTTTCTAGCCCATTTCTCTTTCCCTCATTAAATTCGGTACATTGTCTTAGCTGCCCTCCGTTATACCACGCCCGCAGGGTCTCATGAGGGCGATCCTCTTGATAAAAAGCATCAAAAACAAGAGATCCATCTTCCATCCATTCCTGGAGCTTTCCCTCCCGTTTCCCTAATTTAAAATGTTCTAGAATCCGCTTATTGCCATTCTGAAACCAGTCAATAAATTCCCCATCTTTAACTCCCTTCGCAAAATTCCCTTTAAACCTTAAAGTCCCATCTTCGTAAAACTCCTCGACCGTCCCTTCTTTTTTATTGTCATGATATGTTCCTTTCTCTTTCACTACTCCATTTTCAAACCAAACAATCACCTCTCCTTCCAATAAACCATTCACAAAAGTGCATGTTTTTTGAGAACATCCATTTTCATACCAACTTTCAAACAAGCCATGATAGTCCCCACTTGCAAGAGAGTACTTTTGCTTAATCTGTCCATTGGGATAGTACTCACAAATGGGTTCCTTTAATTCCCCTCCACTTGTATAAACAGCCCGTTTTTGAAGATTTCCATTCGGATACCTAAGCAAATGCTCCCCAATGGGAGTTCCTTTGATAAATTTCCCCCCTCCGATGCGTTCTCCTGTTTCATTAAAAAATTGCTCGTCACCCTCCCTCATTCCACTCAAATAATTCATCCGATATTTGGGCTTTCCATTCTCAAAATATTTAAGATGGACTCCATAAGGCTTTCCTGATCGAAAATCTTGCACCTCAGTCAAGGCAAGATCAGCTCCATATTTCATCACAGCAGGATTAGTTCCGTCACCAGAAAGAATTCCATCAACATACACTTTAGCAGACATTAATCCTTTTCCATCAGGGTGCCATTCAAAAACAGTCCCATGAGGGAGGCCGTTTTTATAAGGAACCTCAGAAGCCTTTTCCCCATCTTCAAAATAAGAAATAAAAACCCCTTCTAATTTGCCCCCAGAATAAAATCCTTCCTCTTTGAGAGCTCCATTTTGGAAATAAGAAAGGGTTTTCCCATCACGCATTCCGTGAACAAAATATTGAATGGACTCTTGCCCTCCGTCGGGATAATAGGTTTTGACCTCCCCATTGAGTCTCCCCTGTTCAAATGTTGCTGCCTTGGAAAGTGCTCCGCTTTGATGAAACTGAATGGCGCCACCATGAGCAACAAGGGAGGGGCGTTCTCCCTCCTTGAGAGCAGGAATAAGAATCACATCCATCTCGGCTTTAACCCGCCCATCAGGAAAAAAAACCACCTGCTTGACTGGTTGAGTCTCTTCAGACGAAATAGGCTCTAAAAAAAGGACTTTTTGAGGATTTCCGTTGGGATAACTCTCCAGAATCTGAGGACGCCAATTGGGTTGCCTCAGTTTCATTTCTGGAAGAACCGCCTCGGCATATCCAGTTGATAAAAAGAAAGTTGAAATAAAAACAAGAAAAAAACTAACTAAGCGCATACAAAAGCCCCCTGTCTTTAACAGAGAGCCCTTATACCATATGTATTGGATTGCCTCAAGCCATTAGAAGATTAGAAACTCATTCCATAATTATTTTTGCATGTATCATAAGCATCTTTTCTAGCGTTCTCCTCAGTGATGTCAGGATACCCTTCCACCATCTTGTAGGCAAGATGAAATTTCAATAGCTTTTGCTTGTTCACTTGATTATGAAGTTGAGTCATGGAAACTTCTATTGCCTCAATTTGTTTAAAGAGATCTTCAAAGAAACCGAACCTGTCAGTCCATGATTTCAACTTTTTCTGAGCAACATCTAAGGATTTTTTCTTTTTAAACAATTCTTGATTCAACCGTTCCATTTCAGTTTTATTTTTTGTGATTTGTTCTCGATTATTTTGTATACTATTTTCTATTTTTTTAATTTCTTTGCTAAAACTATCAAGGCTCCTAACGCAGTTTTCTAAAGGGCTCTTAAATTTTTTAAGTTGAGCTTGATTCTCCTCCATTCGATCTCGGATGATTCGTAAAAGACCTTGTGTTTGTTGAATCTTTCCTTCCAACAATGGTATTTCTGCTGTAGTCTTAACGTATTGTAGTTTGGACCGCACAGTCTTTTGATTTTTCAAACCTTCCAAACTATTTTTTAATTCTGCATGCCTATCCTCTGCATTCTTCAGAATTGTTTCTTTTTCTGTAGTTTTGTTCTTTAGTGTTTCGAATTCTTCTTCAAGAGACTTTATTTCTTCTGCTTGATCAATTAGAACTGATTTAGCCTCTTCTAATTCTTTTTCTAATTCTGAAATTTTGTTTTGATATTTTTTTTGTAATGCTTCTTTCCCCCCAATAGCGCTTTCCAATCGTTGGTTTTCTTTCGTTTGAACTGCGCTTCGTTCGGTTATGTCTTTTACTTCTTGTTCGGCAACAGCTACCTTCTGCTGAATCGTCTTCAGTTCATTGAATTTCGCCTCAATCTCTTGTTTGGCCACCGTTAGTCGTTCGAGAAGAGGCTGACCTTTTCGATCGTCTTTTTGAATTTGAACTAAAATAGCATCAATGTCATTGCTAATTTTGTTAAATTGAACAACTAGGTTTTGTTCTTCGCTCATCAGCAGAACTTGAATGAGTTGTTGTTTAAATGCCTCCCTAATGCCTTGAATCTTATCTTTTCTAGCCTGACCAAGTTGATTAATTTTTGGAAACCAAGGAATTCCTTGACTATCTTTGTCAAATTCTACGAATGCATCGGCCCGTTTTTCCAATGCAGCTAATTCATCAAGAAATGAAATATTCTTTTGTTGAAGCGCAGCACTCTTTCGAAGTTCTAATTTTTTTTCGAAATCTATATCAGTCAGTTCTCGATCGAGAACGCTAACCGCTCGCATCACCTCATCGTCCTTAACTTCCCCTTTTTGAAGGGCGATACGCATTTTTAAGTTTGCAAGAACTTTTTTTGCTTCATCGGAAGGATTAATCTCTTTAGGGGATGATCTCAAAGCGTTTTCCACCTGCTTATTTTTTTTTCTACCTTGAGAAGTCTCTTCTTTGATAGGCTGATCACTCTGTTTCTTCTGTTCATCAAGCTCTTTCGGTTGTTCATCAACAAACTTGTCGTCCTGTTTATCAAGCTCTTTCGGTCGTTCATCAACATACTTGTTAACCTGAGTTTTGGGTTTATTTTTATCCTCATCACTTGGAATCTCTTCCATTTCAATGTGAAAATCAGAACTTGCAGCAGATTTTCCAAACCAACTTGCAATAAAAGCTTTAATTTTGGCAACAATCCCCCAAAAAATACTTGTCTTTACCATTTTATTGGCTTTAATATGAATCGAATGCTGCGTTGGATTAAAAAGATCCTCCTTGTTGATCCTGGAAGCTATTTTCTGACTATTTTCAGACGCCCTGCTGGGTGTAACGACACGCTCTTTCAATTTTCCAGTCTTGTTTTTTAGATTAGGATTAGGAAATAATTTTCCACTTTCACCTGTCACTGGATGTGAAGAAGACATGATTAAACCTCTGCATTTATTAGATTTATTATTGTTTATAAAATTTATTATACACAAAATAGCCTAATAAATAAAATAAATTTTATAATAAATGTTCAAAGATATGGATCCTATTAAGGAAAAGACTGAATTAAAAATAGAAGGTATGCATTGTGTTTCCTGTGAAGGGACCATTGGTCAAGCCTTAACAAAGGTGCCTGGTGTTCTCGAAGCCAAAGTCAGTTTTGTGGGAGGAGAGGCCACGGTCATATGCGAACCTGGCAAAGTCAACCATAAAGCTTTAATAAACGCTGTAGGAGCCGCGGGGTATAAAGCCCACATCATAGCAGGTGCCGATGATGAAGAGATTGCCAAAGGCGAACGCTTCGATTATTCCCTTCAGCTGGTCACAGTAATCATAACAGCTATCCTGACTCTCCCCCTTCTGTCCCAAATGTTCTTGGATATTTTTGACATAAAAATCTTTGTTCCTTTATGGGGACAGTTTGTCTTGGGAACACTTGTCCAATTTGGAGCTGGATGGCGTTTTTACATGGGAAGTTATTACGCCCTTAAAACCTTCACCGGAAATATGGACCTTTTAATAGGACTTGGAACAAGCGCTGCTTGGATCTATAGTACTGCAGTTTATTTGTTTAAGTTGCCTCATCCTGTCTACTTTGAGAGCAGCGCTTCGATCATCACTTTAGTACTTTTAGGTAGATTGCTTGAAAGTCGAACAAAGACAAAAGCGTCTGCCGCCATTAAAACCCTTTTTAAGCTTCAGCCAAAAATGGCCCTAAAGGCCGTCGATGGAACGTGGATAGAAACTCCCGTGGAAGAACTGAGGATAGGAGACATCTTTAAGGTAAAGCCTGGAGAAAAGGTTCCCATTGACGGGGTAGTGACCAAGGGAAGTTCTCATCTTGATGAATCCATGCTCACGGGAGAGAGTGCCCCTGTAAAGAAAGAGGTAGGAGACAAAATCTATGCTGCCACACAGAACCAGTATGGGGTATTGATCGGAGAGGCCACAGCTCTTGGAAGTGAAACCACTCTAGCTTCGATCATTCATTTAGTTAAGGAAGCGCAAGCAAGTCGAGCTCCTATTCAAAGGCTAGCGGACAAAATCGCAGGAATGTTTGTTCCAATCGTTTTAGGAATTAGTTTACTGACCCTGCTATTATGGTGGAGTATATCTCACGATTTCACCCATGCCTTAATTAATATGGTCGCTGTGTTGGTGATCGCTTGCCCCTGCGCCTTGGGCATGGCCACCCCTACTGTGATTATGGTGGCCACTGGGCTTGGGGCCCGTTTGGGGATCCTCATTAAAAATGCAGAAGCCATTCAACAAGCCCAAAAGCTCACCCGGTTAGCGGTAGATAAAACAGGAACACTGACAGAAGGAAAACCCAAGATCACCGCTATTCATCCTTTTGAGAAGATGAGTTCAGATGATATTCTTCAAATCACAGCTTCTTTAGAGGAGCACTCTGAACACCCGATCGCCAAAGCCGTAGTGGACGCCTACAAGGGAGAACTCTTAGAGCTTGAGCTGTTTGAAGCTAAACCTGGTCAAGGGGTGATGGGAAAATTTCATGGACAATTTTATTTTGCTGGCTCCCTTAATTGGATGGAAGAGAAGGGGATTCGCATTGATCAAAAAAAAATGGAATCCATTGAGCGGGGAGGAGAAACCCTACTCGCTCTTTCAGATGGAAAATCGATTTTAGGGGTGATCGGGGTGAGCGACACCTTGCGTCCTCACTCCAAACGAGCAGTGACACTTCTGCAAAATATGGGAGTTGAAGTTGTGATGCTTACAGGGGATCACAAAAAAACTGCTCAGGCCATTGGAGAAGAGGTCGGGATCACACATATCGAGGCGCAAATCCTCCCGAGCGATAAAGCGACAACTGTCAAAAAACTTAAATCCTTCAACCAATTTGTGGGAATGGTGGGTGATGGGGTGAACGATGCACCAGCATTAGCAGCTGCCGACGTCTCTTTTGCTATGCGCACTGGAACCGATATCGCAATTGAAGCAGCCGATATCACTTTGATGAAAAGTGATCTCTTGTCCATTCCAACGGCTATCGAATTATCAAAAAAAACCTTTCAAAAGATAAAGCAAAATCTCTTTTTTGCTTTTATTTACAATATGATTGGAATCCCATTGGCAGCGATTGGATGGCTCAACCCTATTATTGCAGGAGCAGCTATGGCGGCAAGCTCATTATGTGTTGTGACAAATGCTCTACTCCTCAATTCATGGAAACCAAAAAAATAGTTGTTTTTGATTACACAACTACTTCACAATGACAAAATGGAATTACAAAAAAAAGCTGCTTATAATCTTTTACTGATGAATCTTCCAATCGTCCTCAAAGAAGAAGCTGAGGGAACTCCCTATACATTTGAGTCTTGGCAAAAGGAGGATTTTCGTACTTTTCCTGAGGAAAGGCTCTTTGAGGAGCTTGCAGAGCTGGGATTTTCTCTCAACCCCAAAATGTTTGAAGAAATTTCCGAGAAGTACGATACACCTGAAGATCTTTTCAAGGATCTTACGAAAGGTTGGAAAGATGGAGTTAAAAAAGATCATGCCTATCTCCTCTTCTTTGAACTATGGCGACGCTTTGTTCCAGAAAAACAATCTCTTTCTATCATCTGCGATGAGCTGGAAAATTTGATCTGTCTCTATAACCGAGGAGACTCTACCATTAGCGAAGCCCTGCAAGATCAACTTGCAACTGTTCAATCAATTTTAGAAGAAAATGTCGATGCTGGGGTTGATCCAAAAACTGTCTTTTTGGAGCTCCAATCTTACCTAGCAAATGATCTGGAAAACTTCATCTATCATGCAATTCTCGATCAGATTGAAAACGAAAATGGAAATTACGCCCTTGAACTTCTTGAAGGGTTTGATCCATTTGTCGAAGACACCCATTGGTTTGCTTACCTGAGGGGGCGTGCGCTTGCCCTCAAAGATCCCGAGGAGGGGTTTGCATTGCTTGAAAAATTGATCGAAGAGAAACATCTGAGCGTTCAGCTCAATTTAGAAATGCTTCTTTTTTTAGCTGAAGAGAGTCATCATCTACTCTTTTTGGAATTGGCAAAGAAGACGTTGCCAATGCTCGAATTGGAAGAAGATCTCATCGACTATATGATGGCACTGTTGGCATTTTATGGAGAGATGGGACGAAAAGAGCCCCAAAAGAAATTGCAAGCGTTGATTGAAAAGCGAAAGACTATGGATGAAGAGACACCCTTGGATCATAATGACCAGATTTTCTATCAATTGAGAGAGCTTTTACCCAGAATTTCTTCATCGCTCAATAAAAAAGGGGAAAAATTCAAATAATCAGCCGAGGTTAAATAATACCCTATCTTCCCCCTCTTCCCAAATAGCCTTATACCCTCCTGCTTCACACTGTGCAAATGCCCAAATACACACAGATTCACACCATAAGTTTCTAACATTTTCGAAACGCGGGAAGGTTTTAGATCTAAGCCAATTGGAGGATAATGAGTCATGACAATCTTTAAGTGCGCCCCTTGATCCATGGCTTTTAAACTTCTCTCCAATCGTCCTAACTCCCTCAAGAAAATCTTCTCATCCTCCGTTTTCTCTTCAGATTTCATTTGCCCATCTTTCACATCAATGATCTGCGTAAAATGATATTCTGGAGTATCCCACAAACGCGCTCCTCCAATTGTGATATTTTCAATAGTCACAGCATCATTTTGGATGATCGAACAGGAGGGAGGCAAAATCTTTTTCACTTTAGATACAGAACTCCACCAGTAATCATGATTGCCTCGAATCATCACCTTTTTCCCAGGCAACGCCTCTATCCAGGCAAAATCCTTTTCTACCTCCGAAAGTTTCATCGCCCAAGAAATATCACCGGGAATCAATACCAGATCCTCAGGAGCAACAGCGGACCTCCAGTTGGCTGCTATGTTGTCCATGTAGCCGACCCATTCAGGACCAAAAACATCCATTTTTTTTTCGGGAACACCTACACTTAAGTGCAAATCTCCCATTGCCCATATCTTCATATGCACGAAAGGGTAGCAAATTCATTCTAAAAAATATAGTCGTCTGGAAGAAAGCTTCCACGAGGAACGATCATGACCCCATCTTTGACATAAAGTTTAGGTTCTCCCGGAGAGCTTTCATATTCGTAAAGATGTTGTTTATTAATGAGTTTGACACGATTTCCAATGGTTACATTTTCATCAATAATGGTTTTTTGGATAAAACAATCGTGTCCAATCCCTGGTTTTGGGGGATGTTCTCCCGTTGGGTAGGGGGGGCGATCATAATATTCATTTCCCATGAGGATCGAATCACGGATCACAGTGCGTGGACCAATTGTGCTCCGGATTCCGATGATACTATGAGTCACTTCATCAGCTTCAATGATTGCTCCTTCACACAGAATACTTTGAGTCACGTTGGTTCCCCTGATTTTGGCACCAGGAAGGTTGTAAGGGCAAGTGAAAATTAACTGGGATTCATCATAACATTTCAACCCCCGTTTAGTATCATCAGCGTGACGGGTAAGCGCCAAATTGGCATGATAATAAGAGTCAATGGTTCCAATATCTTCCCAATACCCCCCGTACAAATAGGCACGCACTTCTCCTTCTTTCATCTGGGTCGTGATCAAATGGTTTCCGAAATCGGCACGAGGATCGTTCATTAAAAGATTGAAAAGAGATTGTCGCTTAAAAAGGTAAATTCCCATAGAACCCAGGTAATTCCGATTTTGATGAGGTTCATAGCCCATCCGAAGGAGAGAGTCATCATCTGTATAATACTTTTCTAAAATAGAGTCGTCTTGAGGTTTTTCATAAAAATCGTTCAAACGAAGGGTGTCATGATCAATTTTAAGAAGCCCCATCCGTTTCGCGTCTTTTTTATTCACAGGCTGAGCGGCAATGATCATGTCAGCGCCATTTTTTCTTCCAAAATTGATCATTTCTCTAAAATCGATATTGTAAAGTTGATCGCCCGAAAGAATTAAAAAATAATCGGCATCAATTTCTGCAAAATAATCCATGTTCTGACGGATTGCATCAGCTGTCCCTTTATACCAAATCCTCGTTCCTTCTCGTTCTTCGGGAATAATCATCTGAATTTGCTTCGATTCGATCCCATGATGAAGATAGGTCTCATAAAGATGTTTTTGAAGAGAGGTCGCAAGATATTGTCCTACAACATAGATTTTTTTAAGACCAGAATTCAATGAATGGGAGATGGGAATATCGATCAAACTATACCTCCCTCCAAAAGAAATGGCAGGCTTGCAACGTGCATTTGTCAAAGGTTTCAAACGAGTCCCTTGCCCCCCCGCTAAAACAATCACCGCAACACGGTCGAGATTAAAACGATCCGTTTTTTCTAAACATGAAATTGGGTAAATTTCATCTAAAAAAGATTCTGAAGAGAAATTAACTATCATGATTCTTATTTGGTTAATTATTCAACCTGGATAGTTTAATTTTCTTTAGTTAAAAATTACTTATCAAGCATTATTTTTATGCTCGTCTTAGATCATTTTATTTGTTGTGCATACAGACTCATTTCACTTCGAGAATGAGCATCCACCTGAGCATGTACGATAAATCATGAGAACTTTCGCATCTGCCCAAATCGGATTTTTCAAGTTGTTTGGGTATCAGCTCTCTGCACACGATTTCTGTAGGCTGTCCAAGCAGCCTTCCGATACTTTTTGGCTGTTCGAAGAGGATCTTTCGATTGAATAATGCCTCTACCAACAATAATGATATCGCTTTCGTTTTTCTCAATCACATCTGTTGGAGTAAGATAACATTGACCAAGCTGATCTTGTCCACTATGAAGATGGACCCCAGGAGTGAAGTGAATCATAGAAGAGAGAGAAGAGAGTTTTCTGCGACAAATAAAACCTATCACAAAGTCAGCATTTTCTTCGGCCCATAAAACAGCTTGATGGGTATAACTGTCTGTGGCTAGGTTTTCTTGAGAGGACATTTCGGCAAGCAGGAGAAGCCCTCGTTTTTTTTCAAGCCCTACCTCCTTAAGCCCTTGGATAATACCAGGGCCTGGAATCACGTGAGCATTTGTTATATGGGCCCAGTCAGAGATCCTGTAAATTCCATCTCTATACTGTTTTTGTACAGTTGTACCAATATCAGCAAATTTTCGATCCTCGAAAATCATAAAGTCATGTTTTTCAGATAGACGGCACAGTTCTTGAATAAAGAAGGGATTAAAGTCGACCAAGATATCGACATGCGTTTTAAGGACACAGATTTCAGGCCCGATAAGATCGGCAAGCTTGAGAAGATCATCACAGTGAATCACGTCTGCGCTGAGAGCGAGATTGGTCTTCTTCCTATCCATCAATTCAAGAAGATGAGCTCCTGTCGGATTAAGAGATGCGTGACTCCGGCGAGTAAAGGTACTCTTGGACATTGTTGTACATTCCATTGGATATTTTTTCCTCTTGTTTTAAGAGCTTCAGTAATTCCCCTATTTTGATCACAGAGTGAAGAGCATATCCACGATCAACGATCTTTTGAGCAGCTCCCTGTTCTCGGTCGAGAACGACGACGATATCTTTGACAGAAAGTCCAGCTTCCTCCAAAGGGCCAATAGTTTCAAAAATGCTCATTCCAGAAGTAATAAGATCTTCAATCACGAGGCAATTGGCCCCTTTTTCGAAGTGTCCTTCGATGAGATTTTTGGTTCCATAATCTTTGGCCTCCTTCCGTTTCATCACCATAGGGATATTGTGTTCAAGAGAAATCGCTGTCGCTATTGGGAGGGCTGTATAGGGAACTCCACAGACCACATCAAAATGGATGTGAGAAATCTTCTCCCACATCATCTGTCCAATTTTACGTAAAAATTTTGGATGAGAGACTAAAAGTCTCAGATCAATATAAATGGGAGATACACTCCCACTTTTGAGCTTGAATTCACCAAATCTAATAGCTCCTAATTTATAAAGTTCAAGAACGACATCTTTCATTTTTTCTCCTTAAATGGTAACGGGTTGCAAGGTAAGGGTCCCACATCATTCCAAGGGCCGTCATCGCTACATCAGCCCCAGCATCAAAAAAAAGGTCAAAATGCTCAGCCTTGGTCACTCCTCCTGTCCCCAGGATAGTTAAACCAAGATTTTCTTCGCAGTTAATGGTTCGAGCCCAGCGCAAAAATTCTAAGGCTACTTCCCGAATAGGACCTCCACACACTCCAGCACTGATTCTGTCTTTGCCTAAAGCGGGAGTTCCATCATCTTTCACAACACGCATACTCATTGTGTTGATTCCACAGATTGCGTCAACCCCCCCCCGGGCAGCAGCTCGCATCACTTCGCGCAGTTTCGCTGTTTCACCCACAACTCCCACTTTAATCACAAGGGGGATAGTAGGGTTTAACTTTTTAATGTGTCGGGCAATACGATAAATAGCTCCCGGATCGGTAAAAAGAGAGCCTTCGCAGCTCGAAACATTGGGACACGAGAGATCAGCTTCCAAAATCGTGGCCCCTCCATCAAGGGCAATCGCAGCGGCTTCAGCAAAATCCTTTTCAAAATCTTCCCCGTCGCGCGGAGTCCCTACAAAAGAAACAATCATGACTTGCCCAGGATTTAGTCCCCCTTGAGCTTTTGCAATGTCTTCGACTAGAAAATCCCGATCAAAAGAGGGGATTCCAAAAGAGTTAGTCAAAGCAAGTTGTTCCATAGTGAGAGGGGGAAAAAGAGTTTGAGAAATAGGTTGGTGTTGGTCGTCCTTATGTAAAAATCTGTCAGTTTTAACGTACACCATATTGGGCAAAGGATGGGCAGCTTTAGGTTTGGAGCGGATCGTTTTGTAGGTGACAATATCGAAACCCATATTTGCTGCAAAAAGGACCCATCTACTATTAAGCAAAGGACCAGCAGGCACACCTAAGGGCGATGAAATCTGATGCCCAAGAAAATCCACCCACGCTTCCTTGGGATTGATTTGGCGGGGAGGGAATTTCCCAGAAAAAAAAGGCCCCCTTTGAGCATTATCGAGGTAGGACTTTTCAATGTCGTAAATAGGAGGACTCTCTGGCCAAGGTTTAGGAAGTAAATGATCTTGTTTCTGCATATTTTTTTTTTTGTTATAGAGAGGATATGAATCAGGCTCCTCAATTAAAAATATTCTCCGGCTACCGTCTCACCCCCGAGGTGAAGATCGCACTCACTTCAATCATGGACAGCGGCAAACTCGAGCCTCTTTCTTTTGTCATCATTGAAGGAAAAGAATACCTTGGGCTCTATCTTGACAACAGCCCTTCCACGCTCAATGACGTTAAAAAGAACCAAGAGAAAATCCATAAACACCTCCTATCATGTCTTCCCGAGCTCCCCCTCTCTCCTCACACCTTCGTTGTATTTCCACAGGCTTTTCTGATCTAGCCCGCATTTCTCACACTTTTTCAAGACAAGTTGCCACTCTGATGTTTGAAACTAACTGTCATGATCGTGAGGGCAGTGCTCAATTCACATAAACTCACTACGATGACCGTTAAGGTTAGACGAATTGCCCAAGAAAGCGTGAGAAACGCAGGTTAACTTGCTCCTGCTGCGGGGAATAATTTATCATCTAAAATGGTATAAACAGGCCATCCCTTTAAAACATACCCCGCATAGGGACTCCATCCACATTTTGTTTTTAGTTCCTTAGGATTCACCTCCTTTGTGAGTTCTAGATCGACCATAACCAGGTCACGATTAGGGAGCAATCGAAAAATTTTCTCAACATTCAATCGACAAAGTTCCACAACTTTTCTTAAAGTCAATTTGTTTTCAGAAACAGCATTGAGGAGAAGGGGAAGGAGTGTTTCGAGACCTGGAATTCCAGAAGGGGCTTCTCTATAGGGTCTCTGCTTTTCTTTGAGAGTATGAGGAGCATGATCAGTTCCAATAGTGTCAATGGTTCCATCATGGATCCCCTCCCAAAGAGCGGATTGGTCCTCACTTGTTCTCAAAGGAGGATTCATCTGAACAAGGGTTTTTTGTTGCTGATAAGCAGAGATATTCAAAAAAAGATGATGAGGAGTTGTTTCGGCAAAGACAGAGATTCCTTTCAACTTCGCTTTTCGAACAAGATCTACCTCTTCTTTCGTGCTCAGATGAAGGATATAGAGGCGAGCTCTATATTTCGCAGCTAGATGAATGGCCAGTGTGGTCGCAGAGATCGCCGCCTCGCGGGAACGAATTTTAGAATGGATAGCAGGGTCGGTGATCCCTTGAAATTTTTTGGCATTAGCTTTCAAAATTTCTTCATCCTCCGCATGGACCGCAACGAGTAAATCGTGCTGGGCTGAGAGTTCAAACACCCTTTCGAGAGAAGGAAGATCATCGACTAAAAGGTCTCCCATGCTACTTCCCATAAAGATTTTAACAGCGCAAGCACACTCTTTTCCTTTGCTTATTTCCTCAAAATGGTTTTTATCAGCTCCCAAGTAAAGGCCGTAACGCAGGGGAATGCCGATTGATTTAAGTTGCTCATTAATGAGTGCTTGTTTCTCCTGAAGACGTTTTGCACTCACCCCCGCCGGAACAGTGTTGGGCATATCAAGTACAGTGGTAATCCCTCCGCGAATGGCCGCTAAAGCTCCTGATTTCCAATCTTCTTTATGGGTGGCTCCCGGAGTACGGAAATGAACATGAGGATCAATAAGAGCAGGCAGAACAGTCAGCCCCTTTTCCTTCATGATTGTTGCAGCAAATGATGGAAGACATAGGTCTATCATCTCCCCATCAAACATTTTCATCCTTTTAATGCTTAACATGAACATTTCTCCAGCAAGTGAACGATGAGGGCTTGCCGAACTACCACTCCATTCGCAGCTTGATCAAAATAGTGGGCATAGGGAGTCGCGTCCACTTCTGTATCAATTTCGTCCACGCGAGGAAGAGGATGGAGCACTTTTAAATTTGGTTTGGCCCGTTCAAGAGTCTTTTTATTGATTGAGTACGCACCGATTGAGTTCCGCTCCTTTTGCACCCGGGTCAAATAAAGAATATCAGCCTGAGGCATCACCTCTTCAATGGTAGAATGTGTTGAAAATTTAATTCCTTGTTCCCTGAGGAACTGGCAGATTTCAAAGGGCATTTCCAAACCAGGAATCGGGACAAAATAAAGCGTTGGGTTAAAAAAATGGAGGCTCAGCACAAGAGAATGGACCGTTCTGCCATTTTTGAGATCGCCAGCTACAACTAGGTGGAGATGATCGAGGGTCTTCTGCGTTTGCCAGATAGTGAAGAGATCCAGAAGCGTTTGAGTAGGATGTTCGTTGGTCCCATCTCCTCCATTGATCACCGGAACTGAGCTCGCATCAGCGGCCAATTTAGCCGAACCCTTTTCGGGATGACGGATCACAATGATATCGGCATATCGACTCACAACCGCAATCGTATCACTTAGGGTTTCACCTTTAGAAAGAGAGCTTCTCTCTTCCCCTTCAATGCCAATACATTCTCCACCCATTTTTTTCATGGCCGACTCAAAAGAAAGGCGCGTGCGCGTCGAAGGCTCAAAAAAAAGGTTTGCTAAAATTTTTCCCTGTAAAATCGATCCAGGAGGCTTCTTTTGATAGCTGTAGGCCTTCTGCAACAAAAACTCTATCTCTTTACGGGTAAGCTGTTTAAAAGAAACCAAACTTTTAACCATGTTGATACTCCTCCAAAGTTTTGATTTGCATCGTGCACGCATGAGGAGAAGTAAGACAGCTTAAAAAAACAAGCGCAATCTGGACATTGGTGATGAGAGGAATTTGATGGTCAATTGCTAGACGCCTGATTCGAAATCCATCAGTCATCACGTGCGTCGATGTTCCGCGCGGGATATTAATAATAAGATCTACTTTCTTGCTGGCGATCGCCGAAAGGATATTGGGTTCTTTTTCTTCACTACATTTAAACAAACAGTTTGATGTAATGCCCCTTTGACCAAAAAATTCATATGTTCCAGAAGTTGTGAATAATTCCCATCCCTTCTTCATCAGTTCGCTGATAGGTTCCACAAATTTCTCTTTTTGTTCCCCACCAACGCTCAATAAAATCCGTTTCCCCACCACTTGCTGTTCAGTAGCAAGCCAAGAGGAAAGAAAAGCATCGAGAAGATTTTCTCCTAAACAGGCCACTTCACCTGTTGAAGCCATTTCGACATGAGCCACTGGGTTGGCCCCCTTTAACCGATGGTAGGAAAACTGAGGAGTTTTGATTCCCACATATTTAAGATCAAGGGTGTTGTAGGTCTCTTTTTTGATGGGACCTACAATAGCCCTGACTGCTATCTCGATAAAATTTTTTCCCGTGACTTTTGAAACAAAAGGAAATGATCTTGAAGCTCTTACATTACATTCAATCACTTTCAAAGCGTTTTCTTTTGCAATCAATTGGAGATTGAAAGGACCTGTAATATTGAGTGCTTTCACAATCTTTTGAGCGATCCATTTAGCTCTGCGAATTGTTTCAAGATAAAGCTTTTGGGGGGGCAAGACAATCGTCGCATCACCCGAATGAACTCCAGCATTTTCAATGTGTTCGGCAATCGCTTCAATAATAATATTTCCATCTTTTGCTACACCATCAATTTCTAGTTCTTTCGCTCCCAAAATAAATTTAGACATCACTACAGGATGTTTAGGAGAAACAATGGTCGCCTCTTTAAGATATTTTTCAAGTTCATTCTCAGTATAAATCACATTCATTGCCGCTCCCGATAAAACATAAGAAGGGCGCACTAAGATGGGATAACCCGATCGCTTGGCAAAATCTCTAGCAACTGGAAGTGATGAAACCTCTTGCCAAGCGGGTTGGTCAATATTGAGGGTATTTAACAAAGCTGAAAAAGTCTGTCTATTCTCTGCAAGATCAATCATCGCAGCTGGAGTTCCTAAAATAGGGTACCCGTTCCCTTCTAAAGACAAAGCGATGTTATTAGCGGTCTGCCCCCCCACCGAAACAATCATCCCTTCAGGATTTTCATAATCGGCAATATCGAGAACCCTTTCTAAGGTCAGTTCTTCAAAATAAAGTCGATCTGACTCATCATAATCGGTGGAAACTGTTTCTGGATTGCAATTGATCATGATTACATTTTTACCAAGCTTGCGCAAGGTACGGACAGTGTTGACGCCACACCAATCAAATTCGACTGAAGAACCGATACAATAAGGACCTGAGCCTATCACGATCATGGGGCGTATCTCGGAAGAAGGGAGATCATGAACCTCCCCATGATAAGTCATATAGAGATAGTTGGTTTCAGCGTCAAACTCTCCAGCCAGGGTATCAATCTGCTTCATAACAGGGAGAATCTTACACTTTTTTCGCTCCTCTCTCACCTCAAATTCGTCTAGGCCAACAAGCTTCCCAATTGCATGGTCTGAAAATCCAAGTCTTTTAGCTTCACACAAAAGATTTTTATCGAGCGATGTCAGTTTCTTTTCATACTCAACAAGCGTTTTAATATGTTCTAAGAACCAGTGATCAATTCCCGACAGTTGATGCGCTTCATCCACGCATCCCCCTTGTCTAAAATACGCAGCCAAGGCAAAAAGACGCCTGTCAGTTGCCTTGACAATTTCCTGCTTCGGATCTTCGATGGTGTACGGATAATCAAAAAGGGAGGAGGCTCCAATTGAAACCATCCTAATTGCTTTTTGAATAGCTTCTTCAAATGAGCGCCCAATGGACATCACCTCACCTACACTCTTCATCTCCGAACCTATGTGTCGGTTGGCCGATTTGAGCTTCTGAGTAGCCCAACGAGGCATTTTCACCACAAGATAATCAAGAGCTGGCTCAAAAAAGGCAGAGGTCTTTTTGGTGACTGAGTTTTTAATTTCATGCAACTGGTACCCCAGCGCACATTTGGCTGCTACGAAGGCAAGGGGATATCCCGTCGCTTTCGAAGCAAGGGCACTTGAACGAGAGAGGCGAGCATTCACTTCAATCACCCGATAATCATTAGCCTTAGGGTTAAGGGCATACTGAATATTACACTCACCTATTACACCCAAATGAGAAACCGTTTTAAGGGCCACCTCTCGCAACAAATGATATTCTTCATTAGTAAGAGTTTGAGAAGGAGCAACTACAATACTCTCTCCCGTATGAATTCCCATAGGATCGAAATTTTCCATGTTGCAAACAGCGATCAAATTGTCTGCACTATCACGAACAATTTCATATTCAATCTCTTTAAAACCGGAAAGATTTTCTTCAACAAGAATCTGGGGAGCTTTAGCCAAAGCCTCCGAGGCCAAAGTTCTTAACTCTTCTTCGTTTTGAACAGTTCCCGATCCCAGACCTCCCAAAGAAAAGCCTGAACGAATCATTACAGGGAATCCAATGTCCCTAGCTGCCTTAATGGCATCTTCTAGGGTGCGAGCAGCTTGACTTCTGGCAGTTTTAACACCAATCATGTTTAACGCGGCTTTGAAAAGCTCCCGATCTTCGGTGATTCGGATGGTTTCTATGGGTGTTCCAAGCACTTTAACTTGATATTTCGCTAGAACTCCACTTTCATCCAATGCCAGGCCTAAATTGAGTGCGGTTTGTCCTCCAAACCCTAAGAGAATTCCATCGGGACGTTCTTTTTCAATCACCTGAGTAACCGTTTCGAGATTGAGAGGTAATAAATAGACATGGTCCGCAACCCCTGGATCGGTCTGAATCGTTGCAATATTGGGATTAATAAGAACTGTCACAATCTTCTCTTCCTGCAATGCTTTAATAGCCTGCGTTCCAGAATAATCAAACTCCCCGGCTTGACCAATGCGAAGCCCTCCCGAACCTAATATTAAAACTTTATTGATACTCATTTTCATAGAAGCTCTGCAAAGCGTTTAAAAAACCACTTGGTATCTGTTGGGCCTGGAGCCGCTTCGGGATGAAATTGAACCGAAAAATAAGGAAGTGTTCTATGGGAAATCCCTTCTATAGATCCATCATTCAGGTTGCGAAAGGTGACCTTCCAATCCTTGGGCAAACTCTTTTCGTCAACGGCATACCCATGATTTTGACTTGTCATGTAACATCTTCCTGTTTCTACATCGATGCAAGGTTGATTTTGCCCTCGATGCCCAAATTTAAGCTTGTAAGTTTTTGCACCAGCGGCAAGGGCTAACATTTGATTACCTAAACAAACCCCAAAAATAGGCTTCTTCTTCCTCATGGCTTTTTTCAAAATTTCTAATGTCTTTGGACACTGCGTGGGATCTCCTGGTCCATTGGAGAGGAAAATTCCATCATAATTTTCTTCGGTAAAATCGTCGTCATGGGAAACAATAGTGACACGAACATCATACTCCAGAAGATGGCGTAATAGATTTTTTTTCATTCCACAATCGACCGCAATCACCCTCTTTGCACCATTCCCATAGTCGCTTCTTTTACAGGAGGAGACACTTGCAACAAGATTCGTTTGATTTGGATCATCAAACTGAGCAGGGGGATTTTCACTGATTGAAATGGCGCCTAGAGTCGCTCCCGAAGTACGTAAGTACTTTGTAACGGCACGAGTATCGATCTTTGTGATCAAAGCAACCCCCTGAGTTTTTAACCACTGTTGCAAAGAACAGGTAGCAAGATAATGAGAGAAGTGAGGAGAACTTGTTGAGACCACCACTCCCTTAGCATGAATTTTCTCAGATTCCCATCCATCTTCACTTCCAACACCATAGTTTCCTATGAGAGGGTAAGTAAAAACAATGATTTGTCCAGCATAGGAAGGATCGGTCAGAGTTTCTGTATATCCGGTCATCCCTGTTGTAAAAACGACTTCGCCACTTGCGACTTCTTCTTGCCAATCAGGAGAAAGCCCCTCGAAGACAACTCCATTTTGGAGGATTAAAAACGATTTTTTCATACGAAACTCAAAAAAAAAGCCACCCTAAACTTAGGATGGCTTTGGATAACCTTTATTTACATAAATTATCTTCATTCGGGAGGGATTGTAGCGAACAAGAAGTTTCTTCGCAAGATACAAAATTTTTACTTTAATGCCTAAGAAGCATGCTATTAGATGAAAAGGGCGCATCTCGAAGAATCGCTAAAATCGTATCAATCCATTCTTTACGCCCGTTAAAGGCTGGTAATCTGTGAACATCAATACCCTTCTTTTTGATAAGTGGAACATATTTCTTTTCAATTTCAAAGAGCGTTTCAATATGATCCGTTGTAAAACTTATCGGGATAAACAGAACGGCTTTTTTGTCTTTGTTCCAGATGTCTACATCTCGACAAACATCTTCAGTTGAAGGCGTTAACCACTCTCCTGGGCCAAACTTCGATTGATAGGCAAGTTGACCCACTGCCTCTGGGAATTGTTCCATCACCTTAAAAAAAGTATTTTCAATCTCCGACTGATAAATATCACCCGTATCAATAAATAACTTTGGTAAGCCGTGAGCTGAAAACAAAAGAACCGTATTATTTGCCCTAAGATGGTGTTGCGCGAGGTACTCATTAATGCAATAGCTGAATAGATCAATAAAAGCAGGGTGAGTGGGGTAAGATTTCACCCATCTGATCTTAAAATTAATTTTTGAAGGAAGATGTCGATCAAAAAATGTGGCGCAACTTCCCGTTGTTGCATAGGTGAAGTGGGGAAACATAGGGAAAACAACAATTTTGTCCACATCGAGGGTTTTGATCTGATACAAACTCTCTTTATGCGTGGCAGGAAGGTAACGATGGAATGTGACAAGGGGACCATGAAGCTGCCTACGCAATGCATTGGCCACATGTTCAGTATCTTCATAAACAGGAGATTTCCCCCCGATTGAGGCATAGTCATTCTGGATTTTGATGGCCCGTTTTTTTGCGATTTTCTTAAATAAAAGTTTATGAATGAAAGAGGGGAATTTTGTTCGAACCACTTCTTGGTCTGTAAGCAAAGCCTCTAAAAAAGGACGTACTTCAACCAAAGAACGGGGTCCTCCAAAATTAACCAGTAAATATCCTCTTTTTTTTCTTTCCATAATCGATTATGAAGTAGATATGCGTTGGTTACTCTTATTCATTTTGACAGCCTCTCTTTTTGCTGATGATTACACCATCGGGCGAGACCCCTCTTACTACCCTTACAACTTTAAAGAAAAAACCGAATACGTCAATGGATATTTTAATCAATTATTTGAAGAAATCGGAAAAAAAGAGAACGTTGCTTTTGAAATCGTTGATGCAGGAACAGTTGCTCTTCTGTCCGGCCTCGCACAGAAAGAGTATGATGGCGCTCTAAGTGTTGCCCTTTTGACCAGCAAAAACCTGGACCGTTATGCTTTTTCAACTAGTCTGCTCGATCTTGGCCCAGTTCTTGTTGTCCCCAAACAATCAAAAGCTAAACATCTTTCAGATTTTGAAGGAGGGATCGTGGGGATCAGTCCCTTTAATAATTCTGTATTCATTGCGCAAAAATATCGAACGCTCATTATTCGTCCTTACATGTCTCTTACTCTCGCCCTTGAATCGCTTGCCAGAGGAGAGATCGACCTTGTGTTACTTCCAGCTCTAGGAGCTCATGAGCTCATCAACAATCGCTTTAGTCAAACACTAAAAATTGTCTCTCCTCCTCTCAATCACGACGCTGTTCGCCTCATAACCCTTAAAGAAGAAAAAAAAACCCTCATTAAATTAATTAACAAGACCGTCAAAGCTTTTAAATCGAACAGCCACCTTAAAGAGATGCAAATGAAATTTTGCATTTATTAGGCGTTGTTGTCTAAATCAGGTTTCGACTAATTCAGACTCCAACGTCCATTTATTAAGCCAATAAAAATTTTATCTTTTCCTTTTTCTTGCTCTCTGGTATCATGCGCTTGTGATTAAAAAATTAGAGAGGTGTCATCATGACGTCATGTTTGAGGTGCTTATTTCCTTGTTCTAGAACGCACAATGTAGGAGCTTCAGATGAGGAAAGCGAAGGTTCCCTTTCAAATCGTCGGGTGAGTTGTTGTGGTTCTATTTTTAATACGACCACTCTATTCCTTGTTATCGGAGTTGTGGGAATTATTTTTGGAGGAATCGGAGCGCTGGGCCTTTGTGCAGCGTTTGGCGTTTCCGGTCTCAGCGGCGTTTCATCTCTTCTGGTGACCGTTGGAGAAGCCGTGGGAGCAACACCTCTTACTCTCAGCGCATTTGTGACTTCTATTGGAGGGGCCTCCCTGATTACCGCATTCTTAGGTGTCAGCAGTTGTGCGAAAGCACGTTGTTCGCAACCCGGAGCAATTTTACCGCGCATAAATTAAATTTCTTGATACTGGATCAGTCGAAAGTTGATTTAGAAAACAACTCTGTTTGCAATTCTTGCAATTTTATATTCGATTTGTTAAATTTGTTTGGAAAAAATTAAATATTCTGAAAGTTAACTTATTTAACAGGAAATTTTATGAAGAGTTTTTTTAAAGTTTTGTTTGTGATTACTATCATAACATCTCCCCTCATGGCTGTTTACCCCCCTTTCCCCAATACACCACCTGATGGTCCCCAGCCGATGCAAGAACAATGCGCTTCAAAAACAACGCCCCCTATTTCAATCTGATAACCTGAGTTTCGAGTGACCTTGTTATCTATACCCATACCACTTCAAGAATTGGGATTTTGGCTGCGCCAAAGCCCCAATTCTTGAAGTGGTATGGGTATAAATCAGCCTTTATTTATTAAATTTGATTGAAGCAAATTCAAGCTTTTGATTAACGTTGGCGAACGCAAATCCACTATGAGGAAGCTTTATGAAAAAATTTTTTAAGTTCCTGTTCGCCGCCACTTTGATGACATCCTCGCTCATGGCTGTCTGTCCACCATTTCCCAATATTCCCTGGAGCGATCTTCAACCGTCGCAACAGCAGCGCGCCCCAAATAAAGAAATTTTTGAAGAGGCCAATGAAGAAGAATCGTGTGATGCCTGTTTTGCAAATATTTCAAGTTGGAGAAAATATAAAGCCGATTTTGGAATCGAAAAAATTTATGTCAGATTCCCTCATACCCCAACGATTTCTCAAGGAGATACCGTGCTCTCTGCCTATGCTTACGACCGAAACGTATGCTACTCCTTTTATGGATATTATCCTCCGATAGGAAGCCTGCATGCTCAAACTTGGTTTGATGAGGCTTTAGCTTACGCGGATGCGCCTCCATTTAACCTCATTTGTTACAATATCTTTGTCGATGTCCACGGCTATTGGGTGCTCGATTATACAACCCATGATACCTATAACAACGTGATGCTTAAATCAAGATCCATTGTGACTCCTTTTAACGCTTATACGTTGCAATGCTCCTATCCTTACGGCTATTATGATCGATTTGATTACTTTTTAACCTCATTCCGCATCCACTGTGAGTGTGGTTATTAATCTACTCTTCTCGTTATAGGTGTTTGAATCAAAAATAATTTAACAGGAAACTCCTGAAATGTCATAATTGATTTTTTAGGAGTTTTGTATGGAAAAGTACGAGCTGATTGTCATTGGAACGGGGCCAGCAGGAGAGAAAGCAGCTGTAAAAGCCGCCTACTTTGGCCACAGAGTGGCCATCATTGAGAAAGAGCCTAATTATGGTGGAGCTGGTGTCAACACAGGAACGCTCCCCTCCAAAACATTGAAAGAAACAGCCCTTTACCTTTCTGGAAAATATACCAAGGGGCTTTATGGTGTTGAAAGAGACATCGAAAGGGATGCCTCTGTCGAAGATTTCCTCTATCGAAAAAATTATGTTGTGACCACAGAATCTGAAGAAGTACGTAAAAATTTACTTCGTCACAATGTTGATATCTATCATGGAATCGCTTCATTTGCGGGACTTCATGAGGTCCATATCAAAGGGCCTAAAGAAGAAACTCTCTATGGAGATTACATTCTCATTGCTACAGGCTCTTATCCCGTTCATCCCCCCAATATTCCCTTTGATCATCATCGAGTGCACGATTCTGATACCATTTTAGAAATTACCCGTTTTCCTCAATCCATTGCCGTACTAGGAGCTGGAGTTATCGGTGTTGAATATTCAACGATTTTCTCTACTATGGGGACCAAAGTTTTCCTCATCAATCGAACCGAGGAGATTTTATCCTTTATCGATCAGGAAATTGTTCAGTTTTTCTTGCAAAAGATGCAAGAAGATCAGATAGATCTTTTATTTAATCGATCCGTTGAAAGCATTAAAGTGCCAAAAAGCGATCAAGAAAAAATCGATGTTATTTTAAGCCCAAGTGAAGTGTTGCATGTTGATATGTTTCTTTTTGCCGCTGGAAGGAACGGAAACACGAAAAATTTAAAACTCGATAAAATTGGCATTGATGTGAGCAAAAGGGAAACGATTTTTGTTAATAAGCAGTACCAAACTGTAATTCCTCATATTTACGCTGTAGGGGATGTGATTGGCTTTCCGGCCCTAGCTAGTACGAGTATGGACCAAGGCAGAGTAGCTGTAGCCCATATTTTTGGAACTAAAGATATTGAAGAAATTGCACGAGTTCTCCCCTATGGAATTTATTCTGTTCCCGAAATTTCAACAGCTGGAATGTCGGAAGAAGAAGCGAAAAAAACGGGCGTCTCTTATTGCACCGGAGTAGCCCACCATCCCGATATGCCCCGTGGAAAAATCATGGGAGCCAAAGAAGGAATTTTGAAAATTGTTTTCACGCGGGAAGATCTCATCATCCGGGGAGTTCATGTCGTGGGACACCTTGCCACAGAGCTCATTCACCATGGAGTGGGACTCATTGAAAATAAAAAAACTTTAATGGACATTATTGGAAAAGTTTATAACTACCCCACCTATCACGATCTCTATAAGTATGCCGCATACGATGGACTTGGAAACCTATCCGGACATAAAGTGAAAGTGTGATTTGCGTGCGGAGAAATAAGTTGATCCAGTATTTTGTCGAATATGCGTCAAGAATCAATTGGATTTTCTGTGATCAAGCTTCTGGTAGGGACTGGAATTCTCATTCTTTTGGGAATGGTCTACTGGTCTTCCCTCCTCATTGAAGAGGATCTTAAACAGCTGACCGCTGCCATCCGAGATTTAAGACAAGAGACTGAAGGGATCCGCGGAGACACGCTGCGACTCAGAAAATCTTTAAATGAGCAAATCGATTCCCTTAAACAGCCCGCTGCCGGAACTACAGGAAAAGAAAACCCAGAGACTACTTTTTCTCTTTCAACATACCGATATATGGATCCAAAACTCCCCAATCTCCTTGAGAAGGATCCCTTCTACACTACAACTTTACCCCAAATGTTGGGAGAAGATTTTCGACCTCATGGAACGCGACGAGAAGCCCGCCTGGGACGTCCTGAAAATCTCCACCCCTTTAACTCATTTTCTGATGTTGTCAATCTTTTGAATATGACCTCAGGTTCTGTTTCTCAACTCGCCTTTGGCAAATACGAAACAATGAGTCCTAGCTTCGCTGTGAAAATGGAGGCCCGTGCCGTTCCCGGGAAACCAACAGTTTTTGAGTATTGGGTTTTTTTGCGCGATGACCTCTTTTGGGAGCCTCTGAAACAAGAACATTTTCCCGAACAAGTGGTTCTTGATGAACATTTTCTAAAAAGGCACCCTGTGACCGCTTACGATTTTAAATTTTTTTATGATGCCTCAATGAATCCAAATATAGAGCAGGCACGCGCTAGCTCTCTTAGGGCCTATTTTTCTGATATTGAAAAATTTAAAGTTATTGATTCTTTGACATTTTATGTTCGATGGAAGAGTGAGCTTGTTTATGATGTTGAATTGGGACAGAAGGTCCCCAAAGTCAGATATAGCGCTAAAGGAATGACGGGTTCTTTGCAGCCTCTTCCTCGTTTCGTATTTCAATATTTTCCTGATGGAAAAAAGATCATCGAAGACGATACAGATTTCGATACCTATCAGGTCAATTCAGTTTGGGCGCAGAATTTCAATCAGCATTGGGCAAAAAATATCCTTGTGAGCTGCGGTCCTTGGACATTTGGAGGAATGTCAGAGGAGGGAGTTTTTTTTAAAAGAAACTCTAATTTTTATAATCCCTATGCTGTATTGGTCGATGGATTTTTAACCACCTTTAAAGAAAGTCTTGATGGGGTGTGGCAAGACTTTAAAGCAGGAAAGACCGATATGATCATTCTTTCTCCCAACCAACTTCCTGAATATGAGGCTTTTCTTAAAAGTTCCGTCTATCTTCAACAAAAGAAAAAAGGGATGGCTATCCAAGAGCTCGAATTTGTCAATAAGGCCTATTACTACATTGGATGGAACCAAACTAAGCTATTTTTTAAAGAAAAAATTGTTCGAAAAGCACTCACACTTGCCATCGACAGAAATCGAATCATCGCCCAAAATCTCAACGATATGGGAGTCCCTATCACGGGTCCCTTTTATAAGTATTCTCCTGCTTATGATGCTTCTCTGGAAGCCCTTCCTTTTGATCCTGATGAAGCAAGACGTCTTCTGGATCTTGCAGGGTGGATTGATATGGATGGAGATGGGATTCGAGATAAAGTGATCGAAGGAAAACGCATTCCCTTTTCTTTTACATTAACCTATTTTTCCAAAAATTTTACCTCCAAGGTGATTTCAGAATACATCGCAACAGCTCTTCGGGAGGTGGGTGTTCAATGTAAACTCAATGGAGTTGATCTGCCCGATCTTTCTCGTTCGTTTGAAGATCAATCATTTGACGCCATTTATCTGGGATGGTCCTTAGGAACGCCCCCTGAAGAACCTCGGCAGATTTGGCATTCGCAAGGGGCAAAAATTAAAGGAACCTCCAATGCCATTGCTTTCGAACACCAGGAAGCCGACCAGCTCATCGAAGCATTAGAATATGAATATAATCCCGAGAAAAGAAAAGCTCTTTATCACAGATTTCACCAAGTGATCCACGACGAGGTCCCTTATACTTTTCTTTACTCACCTAAAACTAAACTGCTTTATAGAGAATATGTGAAAAATTTGTTTATTCCCAAAAATCGACAAGACCTCGTTCCTGGCGCTGATATCTCAGAACCAGACTTTGGAATCCTTTATTTTGATCATCAACCATGATTGGTTACCTCATTCGCCGCCTTTTGCTCCTTCCTCTCACTCTTCTTGCTATTATTTTTGTCAATTTTGTGATTCTCAATCTGGCTCCGGGAGATCCTGTCACTCTTGCCGAAATCTCAAGCACTGGGGAAGCTGCAAAAGCTGCTGATCGAGAAATGACTCGGGGAGAGACTCATTACCTCCAATTTAGGGAACACTACGGGCTCACCCTCCCCATTCTTTTGAATTTTTGGCCTTTTTTAACCTACGATCAAGTCAAAGAGGGGATCTATAAAATTGTTTATAGGAAAGGTTTAGAAAGTGTTTCAGATCTTCATGCTAAACAAACGCTGTGGGGAGATCGCGCTCGATTTGTAATGCCCATCCTTCTTTCTCTCTTCCTCGACAAAAACGAACCAAAGGAGATCAAAATGGCTGCTGCCAATCTCTTCATCCGAGGCGGAACAAAACAAGGATTTGTTGGACCCAACCTAAAAGAGAGGGAAAAAGAGATGAATCGGCAAATTTCTCGTGATAATGCTTTTTTATATAAACAAAGAATCAAATCAACAGACACGGATGAACAAATCAGACAAAAAATTGTGGCTCTAGAGGCGTGGTATCAGGAAATTCCCCATCTTGATGAATTTGAACCGCGAGCCCCTACCAAGGTTAAAATTCTCTTCTTTAATACGCGTTTCTGGCGATACCTCGGGAAAGTGATGACTCTTGACTTTGGAACACTACGTAACGACACTAACAAAACTGTGATCAAAGAGGTAGGAAAACGCATCAAGTACTCCCTTACATTGGCTGTTGTCCCGATGTTGATTGCTTTCGTTCTTTGTCAAATTTTCGGGATGATCATGGCAACCCATCACAAAAAATGGCCCGATGTCACCCTCAATATCACCTTTTTGGTCCTCTTTGCCATTCCCGTTTTTGTTGTGGCCCCTTTCTTGATCGAAAAAGTGGCTCTTCATCACACCTTGCCCTTTACAAACATCTCTATTCCCTACAGTGGATTTCATAGCCCCGAGGAAATCTATGGTGCGTTTACATCTCGTCAAAGATTGTTTGATATTATTTTACACATCTTTCTCCCATTAACGGCTATTATCTATGGGACTTTAGCCGTTCAAGCCCGTATTTCTCGCACGGCTATCCTAGAGGTTCTCCACCAAGATTATGTAAGGACTGCTTATGCAAAGGGACTTCCCCGTCGTACCATTTTGATCAAACATGTGGGACGAAACGCTGCTATCACAGTCGTTACCTCCCTCGCAGCTTCTCTTGGAATTATTTTAGGTGGCTCTTTGATCGTCGAAACGGTTTTCCAAATCAATGGATTTGGACGTTTTTTTTACGAAGCGATCATCAATCGAGACTTTAACGTGATCCTCTTCAGTGCATTTGCCGGGTCTTTTTTGACCTTGGTTGGCTATATGATTGCCGATATCTCCTATACTTTCTTAGATCCCCGCGTGAGTTTGGAGTAAGACAATGAAACCTGAACAACCCTTGACCCATTTTCAAATTGTCTATCATCAATTTAAAAAAAATCCCATTGGTATTGGAGCTTTTTGGGTTCTTCTCATATTTTCTCTCATTGGCCTTTATGCTCCTTTTTTTGCCTCCTCAAAACCACTCCTAGTGATCTATGATAAAAAAATTTATTTCCCTCTCTTTCGCTACCTTTTTTATAGCGGATTTTACACAAAAAGAGTCGATCTTTTTTATAACCTCTTGATGTTGACTCTTCCCATCACCGTTACTGGGTATTTTCTTCTGAAAAAATGGGCTTCCTTCCTTTTGACACCTTTTATATGGAGCATGCTCAGCATTCAAATTATTGTATTTGTGATTCTTGCATTGGGCGTGGTGAGTCATCCTGAAGGGAACAAGGGGCTGACGGCCGCTAAGCAAGAACACCTCATGGAAAAAATCAACTTGCGTGAAGATCCTTTGCTGATGGATATTCACGCTCTTCCCAGCTGGGATTTTGAGCTGAGGTACAGCTCTGATTATGCTAAACTGAACCTCCTTCTCCGATACAGGATGAGAAAAAAACAACATGAGAAGCTCTCTCCCTACGCAAAACTCTACCATCTTGAAACAGGAAAAATGATGCCTACTCTTTTTTATGTTGATCAAATCAATACAAATCAGGAGATTCATCGATTGAACTCTCTGATTGAGAAGATTCAAAAAGAGGCTGAGCAAGCCAAACAAACTCTTCCCCAAAAAATCTCTGCTTACCTTCCCAGCTCGATGGCAATGTTAATGGCCAAAAAAGAGCTAGAACAGGCTAAAAAACACTTTGATGAAACTGTTAACCTCTCTGGAATCCCCAAAGAAGAGCTGAGATCGATCAAAACTCGTCTTTCAATTGCCAAAACCACCTACAGTGCTATTGAAAAAGAAGGACTTCCTAGCAGACTTGCCCTGATCAAAGCAAAAGGGATCGTTCAAAAATGGGAATATGCCAAACAAAAAAGGGATTACTTGCTTAAACGCCGCGCCTGGTTAGAGGAGGAACAAAATAAAATCTCTTTTATTTTCCTTCCTCTCCTTCGTCCCTTTCATTGGGAAGATGATGCGGGGGGACAACAGAGCATCAATAAATACATCCCTTGGTGGACACGCACACGTGTCAACAGAAAAGACCTTGTTTCCGCCCTGATTTTTGGAATTCGAATTTCTCTTGTTGTGGGGGTAACAGCTGTCTTAATTTCTCTTATGATTGGAATCCCTGTGGGGACGATTGCTGGCTATTTTGCTGGAAAAACAGATCTGATTCTCTTCCGTATCATCGAAGTCTGGGAGGCAATGCCCACTTTTTTTATGCTTTTACTGATCATTGCAATTGCCCAAAATAAATCGATTTTTCTTGTGATTGGAATATTGGGTATTTTTGGTTGGACAGGTTTTGGACGATTTATCAGAGCTGAGGTTCTTAAGCAAAGGCAACTTCCCTATGTGTTGGCTTGTAAAAGTTTGGGATATTCACATGGACATATCATGTTTTCCCATGTTCTACCCAACGCCATTCCTCCCATATTAACCCTCCTCCCTTTTTCGATGATGGTTGCGATCACAAGTGAGGCAGGTCTCTCTTTTCTGGGGCTCGGAGAAGAAGGATCCCCCTCATGGGGAGTACTCATGGATGAGGGACGTAGCGTCTTCCCAGGAGAGGGGTACTTGCTGTGGCCCCCCGCTATTTTGTTGACAATTCTTTTGATTTCCATCGCTCTTGTGGGTGATGGTATACGAGATGCTCTCGACCCCAAACTTCGTACATTTTGAACGCATTCTAAAAACCTATTTTCACACTTCTAAATAACTTGGAGCCTGTTTGGAAAGTTCTGCAGCATATTGTAAGCGGTTGACAAGAACAGCAAGAGGCACACTTATTAACCTGAGTTTTGGGTTGCTTACGCAACAAAAAGCATGCCTTTCTCTTCTACGGCCCGTCGCAAGGAAGGCTTTTTCG